>NZ_OY782771.1 GCF_963678245.1 uncultured Sunxiuqinia sp. | reverse complement strand
ATTTCGGATTGGGTGGATGCTCAGCAATTAGCCCTTCAAGGAAGCATACTTAATGGTTGTGATCCCGTTGTTACAAATGACTTCCTAGCTCAAAGCGTTGCCCTGTGCGACGGTGGAAGCTTCACAATTACATGGACCATTACAGACCTGTGCCAGACAGAAACGACGACAGCGACTTTCAACGTCACTCCCCGAACGCCGTTTACATTTACTCCGCCAACAAACATGGACGCGGAACTGACTTGCGACTACTCCGACCAAACGCAGCTTGACCAGGCGATTTCGGATTGGGTGGATGCTCAGCAATTAGCCCTTCAAGGAAGCATACTTAATGGTTGTGATCCCGTTGTTACAAATGACTTCCTAGCTCAAAGCGTTGCCCTGTGCGACGGTGGAAGCTTCACAATTACATGGACCATTACAGACCTGTGCCAGACAGAAACGACGACAGCGACTTTCAACGTCACTCCCCCAACGCCGTTTACATTTACTCCGCCAACAAACATGGACGCGGAACTGACTTGCGACTACTCCGACCAAACGCAGCTTGACCAGGCGATTTCGGATTGGGTGGATGCTCAGCAATTAGCCCTTCAAGGAAGCATACTTAATGGTTGTGATCCCGTTGTTACAAATGACTTCCTAGCTCAAAGCGTTGCCCTGTGCGACGGTGGAAGCTTCACAATTACATGGACCATTACAGACCTGTGCCAGACAGAAACGACGACAGCGACTTTCAACGTCACTCCCCCAACGCCGTTTACATTTACTCCGCCAACAAACATGGACGCGGAACTGACTTGCGACTACTCCGACCAAACGCAGCTTGACCAGGCGATTTCGGATTGGGTGGATGCTCAGCAATTAGCCCTTCAAGGAAGCATACTTAATGGTTGTGATCCCGTTGTTACAAATGACTTCCTAGCTCAAAGCGTTGCCCTGTGCGACGGTGGAAGCTTCACAATTACATGGACCATTACAGACCTGTGCCAGACAGAAACGACGACAGCGACTTTCAACGTCACTCCCCCAACGCCGTTTACATTTACTCCGCCAACAAACATGGACGCGGAACTGACTTGCGACTACTCCGACCAAACGCAGCTTGACCAGGCGATTTCGGATTGGGTGGATGCTCAGCAATTAGCCCTTCAAGGAAGCATACTTAATGGTTGTGATCCCGTTGTTACAAATGACTTCCTAGCTCAAAGCGTTGCCCTGTGCGACGGTGGAAGCTTCACAATTACATGGACCATTACAGACCTGTGCCAGACAGAAACGACGACAGCGACTTTCAACGTCACTCCCCCAACGCCGTTTACATTTACTCCGCCAACAAACATGGACGCGGAACTGACTTGCGACTACTCCGACCAAACGCAGCTTGACCAGGCGATTTCGGATTGGGTGGATGCTCAGCAATTAGCCCTTCAAGGAAGCATACTTAATGGTTGTGATCCCGTTGTTACAAATGACTTCCTAGCTCAAAGCGTTGCCCTGTGCGACGGTGGAAGCTTCACAATTACATGGACCATTACAGACCTGTGCCAGACAGAAACGACGACAGCGACTTTCAACGTCACTCCCCCAACGCCGTTTACATTTACTCCGCCAACAAACATGGACGCGGAACTGACTTGCGACTACTCCGACCAAACGCAGCTTGACCAGGCGATTTCGGATTGGGTGGATGCTCAGCAATTAGCCCTTCAAGGAAGCATACTTAATGGTTGTGATCCCGTTGTTACAAATGACTTCCTAGCTCAAAGCGTTGCCCTGTGCGACGGTGGAAGCTTCACAATTACATGGACCATTACAGACCTGTGCCAGACAGAAACGACGACAGCGACTTTCAACGTCACTCCCCCAACGCCGTTTACATTTACTCCGCCAACAAACATGGACGCGGAACTGACTTGCGACTACTCCGACCAAACGCAGCTTGACCAGGCGATTTCGGATTGGGTGGATGCTCAGCAATTAGCCCTTCAAGGAAGCATACTTAATGGTTGTGATCCCGTTGTTACAAATGACTTCCTAGCTCAAAGCGTTGCCCTGTGCGACGGTGGAAGCTTCACAATTACATGGACCATTACAGACCTGTGCCAGACAGAAACGACGACAGCGACTTTCAACGTCACTCCCCCAACGCCGTTTACATTTACTCCGCCAACAAACATGGACGCGGAACTGACTTGCGACTACTCCGACCAAACGCAGCTTGACCAGGCGATTTCGGATTGGGTGGATGCTCAGCAATTAGCCCTTCAAGGAAGCATACTTAATGGTTGTGATCCCGTTGTTACAAATGACTTCCTAGCTCAAAGCGTTGCCCTGTGCGACGGTGGAAGCTTCACAATTACATGGACCATTACAGACCTGTGCCAGACAGAAACGACGACAGCGACTTTCAACGTCACTCCCCCAACGCCGTTTACATTTACTCCGCCAACAAACATGGACGCGGAACTGACTTGCGACTACTCCGACCAAACGCAGCTTGACCAGGCGATTTCGGATTGGGTGGATGCTCAGCAATTAGCCCTTCAAGGAAGCATACTTAATGGTTGTGATCCCGTTGTTACAAATGACTTCCTAGCTCAAAGCGTTGCCCTGTGCGACGGTGGAAGCTTCACAATTACATGGACCATTACAGACCTGTGCCAGACAGAAACGACGACAGCGACTTTCAACGTCACTCCCCCAACGCCGTTTACATTTACTCCGCCAACAAACATGGACGCGGAACTGACTTGCGACTACTCCGACCAAACGCAGCTTGACCAGGCGATTTCGGATTGGGTGGATGCTCAGCAATTAGCCCTTCAAGGAAGCATACTTAATGGTTGTGATCCCGTTGTTACAAATGACTTCCTAGCTCAAAGCGTTGCCCTGTGCGACGGTGGAAGCTTCACAATTACATGGACCATTACAGACCTGTGCCAGACAGAAACGACGACAGCGACTTTCAACGTCACTCCCCCAACGCCGTTTACATTTACTCCGCCAACAAACATGGACGCGGAACTGACTTGCGACTACTCCGACCAAACGCAGCTTGACCAGGCGATTTCGGATTGGGTGGATGCTCAGCAATTAGCCCTTCAAGGAAGCATACTTAATGGTTGTGATCCCGTTGTTACAAATGACTTCCTAGCTCAAAGCGTTGCCCTGTGCGACGGTGGAAGCTTCACAATTACATGGACCATTACAGACCTGTGCCAGACAGAAACGACGACAGCGACTTTCAACGTCACTCCCCCAACGCCGTTTACATTTACTCCGCCAACAAACATGGACGCGGAACTGACTTGCGACTACTCCGACCAAACGCAGCTTGACCAGGCGATTTCGGATTGGGTGGATGCTCAGCAATTAGCCCTTCAAGGAAGCATACTTAATGGTTGTGATCCCGTTGTTACAAATGACTTCCTAGCTCAAAGCGTTGCCCTGTGCGACGGTGGAAGCTTCACAATTACATGGACCATTACAGACCTGTGCCAGACAGAAACGACGACAGCGACTTTCAACGTCACTCCCCCAACGCCGTTTACATTTACTCCGCCAACAAACATGGACGCGGAACTGACTTGCGACTACTCCGACCAAACGCAGCTTGACCAGGCGATTTCGGATTGGGTGGATGCTCAGCAATTAGCCCTTCAAGGAAGCATACTTAATGGTTGTGATCCCGTTGTTACAAATGACTTCCTAGCTCAAAGCGTTGCCCTGTGCGACGGTGGAAGCTTCACAATTACATGGACCATTACAGACCTGTGCCAGACAGAAACGACGACAGCGACTTTCAACGTCACTCCCCCAACGCCGTTTACATTTACTCCGCCAACAAACATGGACGCGGAACTGACTTGCGACTACTCCGACCAAACGCAGCTTGACCAGGCGATTTCGGATTGGGTGGATGCTCAGCAATTAGCCCTTCAAGGAAGCATACTTAATGGTTGTGATCCCGTTGTTACAAATGACTTCCTAGCTCAAAGCGTTGCCCTGTGCGACGGTGGAAGCTTCACAATTACATGGACCATTACAGACCTGTGCCAGACAGAAACGACGACAGCGACTTTCAACGTCACTCCCCCAACGCCGTTTACATTTACTCCGCCAACAAACATGGACGCGGAACTGACTTGCGACTACTCCGACCAAACGCAGCTTGACCAGGCGATTTCGGATTGGGTGGATGCTCAGCAATTAGCCCTTCAAGGAAGCATACTTAATGGTTGTGATCCCGTTGTTACAAATGACTTCCTAGCTCAAAGCGTTGCCCTGTGCGACGGTGGAAGCTTC
This sequence comes from uncultured Sunxiuqinia sp., assembly GCF_963678245.1. NCBI lineage: Bacteria > Pseudomonadati > Bacteroidota > Bacteroidia > Marinilabiliales > Prolixibacteraceae > Sunxiuqinia > uncultured Sunxiuqinia sp. Next base: position 323,677 of record NZ_OY782771.1, on the reverse strand, counting down.
ACAATTACATGGACCATTACAGACCTGTGCCAGACAGAAACGACGACAGCGACTTTCAACGTCACTCCCCCAACGCCGTTTACATTTACTCCGCCAACAAACATGGACGCGGAACTGACTTGCGACTACTCCGACCAAACGCAGCTTGACCAGGCGATTTCGGATTGGGTGGATGCTCAGCAATTAGCCCTTCAAGGAAGCATACTTAATGGTTGTGATCCCGTTGTTACAAATGACTTCCTAGCTCAAAGCGTTGCCCTGTGCGACGGTGGAAGCTTCACAATTACATGGACCATTACAGACCTGTGCCAGACAGAAACGACGACAGCGACTTTCAACGTCACTCCCCCAACGCCGTTTACATTTACTCCGCCAACAAACATGGACGCGGAACTGACTTGCGACTACTCCGACCAAACGCAGCTTGACCAGGCGATTTCGGATTGGGTGGATGCTCAGCAATTAGCCCTTCAAGGAAGCATACTTAATGGTTGTGATCCCGTTGTTACAAATGACTTCCTAGCTCAAAGCGTTGCCCTGTGCGACGGTGGAAGCTTCACAATTACATGGACCATTACAGACCTGTGCCAGACAGAAACGACGACAGCGACTTTCAACGTCACTCCCCCAACGCCGTTTACATTTACTCCGCCAACAAACATGGACGCGGAACTGACTTGCGACTACTCCGACCAAACGCAGCTTGACCAGGCGATTTCGGATTGGGTGGATGCTCAGCAATTAGCCCTTCAAGGAAGCATACTTAATGGTTGTGATCCCGTTGTTACAAATGACTTCCTAGCTCAAAGCGTTGCCCTGTGCGACGGTGGAAGCTTCACAATTACATGGACCATTACAGACCTGTGCCAGACAGAAACGACGACAGCGACTTTCAACGTCACTCCCCCAACGCCGTTTACATTTACTCCGCCAACAAACATGGACGCGGAACTGACTTGCGACTACTCCGACCAAACGCAGCTTGACCAGGCGATTTCGGATTGGGTGGATGCTCAGCAATTAGCCCTTCAAGGAAGCATACTTAATGGTTGTGATCCCGTTGTTACAAATGACTTCCTAGCTCAAAGCGTTGCCCTGTGCGACGGTGGAAGCTTCACAATTACATGGACCATTACAGACCTGTGCCAGACAGAAACGACGACAGCGACTTTCAACGTCACTCCCCCAACGCCGTTTACATTTACTCCGCCAACAAACATGGACGCGGAACTGACTTGCGACTACTCCGACCAAACGCAGCTTGACCAGGCGATTTCGGATTGGGTGGATGCTCAGCAATTAGCCCTTCAAGGAAGCATACTTAATGGTTGTGATCCCGTTGTTACAAATGACTTCCTAGCTCAAAGCGTTGCCCTGTGCGACGGTGGAAGCTTCACAATTACATGGACCATTACAGACCTGTGCCAGACAGAAACGACGACAGCGACTTTCAACGTCACTCCCCCAACGCCGTTTACATTTACTCCGCCAACAAACATGGACGCGGAACTGACTTGCGACTACTCCGACCAAACGCAGCTTGACCAGGCGATTTCGGATTGGGTGGATGCTCAGCAATTAGCCCTTCAAGGAAGCATACTTAATGGTTGTGATCCCGTTGTTACAAATGACTTCCTAGCTCAAAGCGTTGCCCTGTGCGACGGTGGAAGCTTCACAATTACATGGACCATTACAGACCTGTGCCAGACAGAAACGACGACAGCGACTTTCAACGTCACTCCCCCAACGCCGTTTACATTTACTCCGCCAACAAACATGGACGCGGAACTGACTTGCGACTACTCCGACCAAACGCAGCTTGACCAGGCGATTTCGGATTGGGTGGATGCTCAGCAATTAGCCCTTCAAGGAAGCATACTTAATGGTTGTGATCCCGTTGTTACAAATGACTTCCTAGCTCAAAGCGTTGCCCTGTGCGACGGTGGAAGCTTCACAATTACATGGACCATTACAGACCTGTGCCAGACAGAAACGACGACAGCGACTTTCAACGTCACTCCCCCAACGCCGTTTACATTTACTCCGCCAACAAACATGGACGCGGAACTGACTTGCGACTACTCCGACCAAACGCAGCTTGACCAGGCGATTTCGGATTGGGTGGATGCTCAGCAATTAGCCCTTCAAGGAAGCATACTTAATGGTTGTGATCCCGTTGTTACAAATGACTTCCTAGCTCAAAGCGTTGCCCTGTGCGACGGTGGAAGCTTCACAATTACATGGACCATTACAGACCTGTGCCAGACAGAAACGACGACAGCGACTTTCAACGTCACTCCCCCAACGCCGTTTACATTTACTCCGCCAACAAACATGGACGCGGAACTGACTTGCGACTACTCCGACCAAACGCAGCTTGACCAGGCGATTTCGGATTGGGTGGATGCTCAGCAATTAGCCCTTCAAGGAAGCATACTTAATGGTTGTGATCCCGTTGTTACAAATGACTTCCTAGCTCAAAGCGTTGCCCTGTGCGACGGTGGAAGCTTCACAATTACATGGACCATTACAGACCTGTGCCAGACAGAAACGACGACAGCGACTTTCAACGTCACTCCCCCAACGCCGTTTACATTTACTCCGCCAACAAACATGGACGCGGAACTGACTTGCGACTACTCCGACCAAACGCAGCTTGACCAGGCGATTTCGGATTGGGTGGATGCTCAGCAATTAGCCCTTCAAGGAAGCATACTTAATGGTTGTGATCCCGTTGTTACAAATGACTTCCTAGCTCAAAGCGTTGCCCTGTGCGACGGTGGAAGCTTCACAATTACATGGACCATTACAGACCTGTGCCAGACAGAAACGACGACAGCGACTTTCAACGTCACTCCCCCAACGCCGTTTACATTTACTCCGCCAACAAACATGGACGCGGAACTGACTTGCGACTACTCCGACCAAACGCAGCTTGACCAGGCGATTTCGGATTGGGTGGATGCTCAGCAATTAGCCCTTCAAGGAAGCATACTTAATGGTTGTGATCCCGTTGTTACAAATGACTTCCTAGCTCAAAGCGTTGCCCTGTGCGACGGTGGAAGCTTCACAATTACATGGACCATTACAGACCTGTGCCAGACAGAAACGACGACAGCGACTTTCAACGTCACTCCCCCAACGCCGTTTACATTTACTCCGCCAACAAACATGGACGCGGAACTGACTTGCGACTACTCCGACCAAACGCAGCTTGACCAGGCGATTTCGGATTGGGTGGATGCTCAGCAATTAGCCCTTCAAGGAAGCATACTTAATGGTTGTGATCCCGTTGTTACAAATGACTTCCTAGCTCAAAGCGTTGCCCTGTGCGACGGTGGAAGCTTCACAATTACATGGACCATTACAGACCTGTGCCAGACAGAAACGACGACAGCGACTTTCAACGTCACTCCCCCAACGCCGTTTACATTTACTCCGCCAACAAACATGGACGCGGAACTGACTTGCGACTACTCCGACCAAACGCAGCTTGACCAGGCGATTTCGGATTGGGTGGATGCTCAGCAATTAGCCCTTCAAGGAAGCATACTTAATGGTTGTGATCCCGTTGTTACAAATGACTTCCTAGCTCAAAGCGTTGCCCTGTGCGACGGTGGAAGCTTCACAATTACATGGACCATTACAGACCTGTGCCAGACAGAAACGACGACAGCGACTTTCAACGTCACTCCCCCAACGCCGTTTACATTTACTCCGCCAACAAACATGGACGCGGAACTGACTTGCGACTACTCCGACCAAACGCAGCTTGACCAGGCGATTTCGGATTGGGTGGATGCTCAGCAATTAGCCCTTCAAGGAAGCATACTTAATGGTTGTGATCCCGTTGTTACAAATGACTTCCTAGCTCAAAGCGTTGCCCTGTGCGACGGTGGAAGCTTCACAATTACATGGACCATTACAGACCTGTGCCAGACAGAAACGACGACAGCGACTTTCAACGTCACTCCCCCAACGCCGTTTACATTTACTCCGCCAACAAACATGGACGCGGAACTGACTTGCGACTACTCCGACCAAACGCAGCTTGACCAGGCGATTTCGGATTGGGTGGATGCTCAGCAATTAGCCCTTCAAGGAAGCATACTTAATGGTTGTGATCCCGTTGTTACAAATGACTTCCTAGCTCAAAGCGTTGCCCTGTGCGACGGTGGAAGCTTCACAATTACATGGACCATTACAGACCTGTGCCAGACAGAAACGACGACAGCGACTTTCAACGTCACTCCCCCAACGCCGTTTACATTTACTCCGCCAACAAACATGGACGCGGAACTGACTTGCGACTACTCCGACCAAACGCAGCTTGACCAGGCGATTTCGGATTGGGTGGATGCTCAGCAATTAGCCCTTCAAGGAAGCATACTTAATGGTTGTGATCCCGTTGTTACAAATGACTTCCTAGCTCAAAGCGTTGCCCTGTGCGACGGTGGAAGCTTCACAATTACATGGACCATTACAGACCTGTGCCAGACAGAAACGACGACAGCGACTTTCAACGTCACTCCCCCAACGCCGTTTACATTTACTCCGCCAACAAACATGGACGCGGAACTGACTTGCGACTACTCCGACCAAACGCAGCTTGACCAGGCGATTTCGGATTGGGTGGATGCTCAGCAATTAGCCCTTCAAGGAAGCATACTTAATGGTTGTGATCCCGTTGTTACAAATGACTTCCTAGCTCAAAGCGTTGCCCTGTGCGACGGTGGAAGCTTCACAATTACATGGACCATTACAGACCTGTGCCAGACAGAAACGACGACAGCGACTTTCAACGTCACTCCCCCAACGCCGTTTACATTTACTCCGCCAACAAACATGGACGCGGAACTGACTTGCGACTACTCCGACCAAACGCAGCTTGACCAGGCGATTTCGGATTGGGTGGATGCTCAGCAATTAGCCCTTCAAGGAAGCATACTTAATGGTTGTGATCCCGTTGTTACAAATGACTTCCTAGCTCAAAGCGTTGCCCTGTGCGACGGTGGAAGCTTCACAATTACATGGACCATTACAGACCTGTGCCAGACAGAAACGACGACAGCGACTTTCAACGTCACTCCCCCAACGCCGTTTACATTTACTCCGCCAACAAACATGGACGCGGAACTGACTTGCGACTACTCCGACCAAACGCAGCTTGACCAGGCGATTTCGGATTGGGTGGATGCTCAGCAATTAGCCCTTCAAGGAAGCATACTTAATGGTTGTGATCCCGTTGTTACAAATGACTTCCTAGCTCAAAGCGTTGCCCTGTGCGACGGTGGAAGCTTCACAATTACATGGACCATTACAGACCTGTGCCAGACAGAAACGACGACAGCGACTTTCAACGTCACTCCCCCAACGCCGTTTACATTTACTCCGCCAACAAACATGGACGCGGAACTGACTTGCGACTACTCCGACCAAACGCAGCTTGACCAGGCGATTTCGGATTGGGTGGATGCTCAGCAATTAGCCCTTCAAGGAAGCATACTTAATGGTTGTGATCCCGTTGTTACAAATGACTTCCTAGCTCAAAGCGTTGCCCTGTGCGACGGTGGAAGCTTCACAATTACATGGACCATTACAGACCTGTGCCAGACAGAAACGACGACAGCGACTTTCAACGTCACTCCCCCAACGCCGTTTACATTTACTCCGCCAACAAACATGGACGCGGAACTGACTTGCGACTACTCCGACCAAACGCAGCTTGACCAGGCGATTTCGGATTGGGTGGATGCTCAGCAATTAGCCCTTCAAGGAAGCATACTTAATGGTTGTGATCCCGTTGTTACAAATGACTTCCTAGCTCAAAGCGTTGCCCTGTGCGACGGTGGAAGCTTCACAATTACATGGACCATTACAGACCTGTGCCAGACAGAAACGACGACAGCGACTTTCAACGTCACTCCCCCAACGCCGTTTACATTTACTCCGCCAACAAACATGGACGCGGAACTGACTTGCGACTACTCCGACCAAACGCAGCTTGACCAGGCGATTTCGGATTGGGTGGATGCTCAGCAATTAGCCCTTCAAGGAAGCATACTTAATGGTTGTGATCCCGTTGTTACAAATGACTTCCTAGCTCAAAGCGTTGCCCTGTGCGACGGTGGAAGCTTCACAATTACATGGACCATTACAGACCTGTGCCAGACAGAAACGACGACAGCGACTTTCAACGTCACTCCCCCAACGCCGTTTACATTTACTCCGCCAACAAACATGGACGCGGAACTGACTTGCGACTACTCCGACCAAACGCAGCTTGACCAGGCGATTTCGGATTGGGTGGATGCTCAGCAATTAGCCCTTCAAGGAAGCATACTTAATGGTTGTGATCCCGTTGTTACAAATGACTTCCTAGCTCAAAGCGTTGCCCTGTGCGACGGTGGAAGCTTCACAATTACATGGACCATTACAGACCTGTGCCAGACAACTGATGTTACTGCAACTTACACTTATACTGCACCGCCGGCCATTGATATTACATGCCCAGAAGATGTCGAACTAGGTTCATGCACTCCAATAAATGATATAAAAACTGTCTACAATTCATGGGTCACAGAATTCAATTATTCTGGAGGTTGTTCTCCTTCTGATAATATAGACGAAGTTTCTAGCCTACCAGATTTTAGTTGTGGCGGATCAATCAGCTTTACATATATTATAAGTGATTTGTGTGATACCATCGAGTGTACAAGTAACTTCAGTGTTGTAGTAGACACAATTTCTCCGACACTGACTTGCCCATCAGATCAAACTTATGAGGCTTGCAATGTATCCGAATTAGAATCATTAACCCGATTAGCATTCTCTACCTCAGAAACAACAATTATCCAATCGCTGTATCAAACAACAGGAGGTTCAGTTTCTGATAATTGTGGTATTGCAGAAATTACATATCAAGACGACTCAACCGGAATTTGTCCGATTATAATCACCCGCACATTTGTCGTTGTTGATATCTGTGGAAATCCAGACACATGCCAACAGACCATCAATATTGACGATACGATATTACCAGAAATAATTTGTCCAACAGATACAACGCTGGGGATTACGGAATCAACAGATCCTTCAAATACTGGATCCGCGACAGGAACTGATAATTGCACGCCAAACCCAGATATAACATACACTGACGTAATTACTCCTGGTGACTATTCATCAGAATATACCATTACAAGAACATGGATTGCGAAAGATGGCTGTGAAAATGAAGCATCCTGTATTCAAATCATCAAAATTGAGGATAATACCCCTCCAGAAATCACTTGTCCTGCTGACATTTCTGTTGAATGTTTCGACTTAACGGATACGACAAATACCGGAAGTGCAACGGCTACAGATGAATGCCTCCCAATTACAATAACTTATGAGGATGTTTCGGATGGAAATAGTTGTCCTGAGGTAATTACACGCACATGGACAGCAACAGATAATTGCGGAAACAGTGCTACCTGTGAACAACTAATATCAATCGATGACATAACAAATCCGCTTATTACCTGTCCCGAAAATAAGTCATTTGAAGCATGTTCGACTGATATATTAGTTGATTCAACGTCATTAGCCTATTCTGAAATACAAACAATTATAGATCTAGCAGCCTTAAGGAATGCTGGAGGGGATGCATCTGATAATTGTGCCATTAAGGAAATCAATTATATTGATATTCAAACGGGGCCTTGTCCAATTTCCATTACTCGAACATTTACTGTAATTGACTCTTGTGACAACGTAGCGACATGCAACCAGATAATTACAATTGATGACACAACACCTCCCGTCTTTAATTCACCATTGCCAAATGATACAACAGTTGAGTGCATAGATCTACCTGCTCAAGCCGCTTTAACTGCAACTGATGAATGTGGAGAAGTCACGATAACAACAGATGTAGATCCTTACACAGTTGACGAATGTGCGGAATATACAATTGTTTATCATTGGTTTGCTGAAGATGAATGTGGAAATATTACTCCTTATATTCAGAGAATCAACGTGAAGCCGGCTCCAATTCCGGAACTGATAATCCCAACATTTCCGGATTCACTTAGCTGTGAAGAGGCTGATGCATTCGCAAATCCGGCGGATACCACATTCAGTAATGGATTGGATAGTGATTGTGAGATTAGTGGAAATGCGACAGCGTCAATGACTAAGTCATACGATGAATGTACCGGTGGTACAATCACCATTACATACACAGCTAGCAATGTTTGCGGACAGATATTGACTAAAACAGCAACCATCATCGTGAAGCCAGCTCCAATTCCGAAACTGATAATCCCAACATTCCCGGATTCACTGAGCTGTGAAGAGGCTGATGCATTCGCAACTCCGGCAGATACTGTATTCTCGAATGGATTAACTGGTGCATGCGAAATAAGTGGAATCTCTACTCCAGTAATTGATAAGGATTACGATCCCTGTATCGGTGGTACTATAACCATTACCTATTCCGCAACAACTGCGTGTGGTACTAGTCTGACTAAATCTGCTACTATCAATATATTACCAGCTACTGAGCCAACATTAGTCATTCTAGCCTTCCCAACAGAATTAAGCTGTGAAGAAGCAGATGCTTTCATCGCTCCTGCTGATACGACATACTCTAACGGAGTAACTGGTAATTGTGAAATCAGTGGTGCTGCTGCTCCGGTAATTTCAAGAGCATATGATGCATGTACAGGAGGAACAATCACAATTACCTATTCAGTAACAACTGATTGTGGAGTGAATTTGAGTAAATCAGCAATCATTAACGTGTTACCAGCTCCAGAACCTATATTGGTGATTCCAACATTCCCAACTGAAATAAGCTGTGAAGAAGCAGATGCATTCACAACTCCGATCGATACCATGTACGCGAATGGATTATCTGGAATCTGTGAGATTAGCGGAAACGCGACACCTACGATTTCTAAAAGCTTTGATCCATGTAGCGGTGGTACAATTACAATCACATACACCGCTACAACTGATTGTGGAACAATTTTAAGTGAGACCGCAACCATCAACGTATTGCCGGCAACTCCATCTTCACTCACTATTCCTTCGTTCCCAACAGAAATTACCTGTGACGAAGCAAGCAATTTTGTCACACCTCCAGACACCATCTACACAAATGGACAAACCGGTGGTTGCCAAATTAGTGGAACAATTACGCCAACCGTCACTGAAAGTTGGGATGAATGTAATGGCGGAACAATCACAATCGAGTACACGGCAATTGATGCTTGTGGAAACACACTATCACAAACAGCAACTATTAGTGTATTAGCAGCACCTGTACCAACATTTACATCAACTCCTACACCTCAAACAGTAGAGTGTGATGAGACCAGTGCGTTTATTGCAGCTGTACTTCCATTAACTTATACGAATGGAGAAACAGGAGCTTGTGAAATTTCAGGTGCTGTTCAGCCACAAATCGACGAGCAATATGACGCCTGTGGAGGCACAATTACAATTACCTGGGATACCATTACCAACTGCGGCTATTCATTATCTCAAACTCAAATTATAACTGTAGTTGATACCACTCCACCAACATTTAATTGCCCGGCTCCTATTACTGTTGAATGTTTTGATGACATACCGACACCTGATGTATCAATACCAACGGCCACCGATAATTGCGATAATAATCTGTTGATTGAATTTGTCAGTGATGTTTCTGATAATAACAGTTGTCCGGAGATAATCACCCGCACCTACAAAGCAACTGATGCCTGTGGAAATTCAACCATTTGCACACAGCTGATCACAATTACAGACATTATTGATCCAACAATTACCTGCCCTCCGGCGGTGAATTTTGAAACCTGTTCAACAGATGAAATTAATACATTGACCGGGCTGACATTCACGACAACTCTGACAACCATCAGCTTAACTGATCTTCAAAATGCAGGTGGCGATGCTGATGACAATTGTGAAATCAAAAACATTCAGTACCAGGATGTTTCTGCCGGAAACTGTCCAATCACGGTTACTCGCACGTTCACGGTTACCGATTTCTGCGGAAATACGGCTACATGCGATCAACTGATCAACATCAACGATACCGTTAAGCCGGATATTAGTTGTCCTCCGGATACAACAATTGATATTACCGATTCAATTGATCCGTCAACTACCGGTACTGCAACAACAACCGACAATTGTGATCCGAATCCGAATGTAACTTATACTGATGTGACAACTCCTGGAGCACATCCATCAGAATACACGATCACCAGAACCTGGGTAGCAACCGACGCTTGTTCAAACGAAACATCTTGTATCCAAATTATCACCATTGATGATAATACGCCTCCTGAGATCACTTGCCCGGCCGACATCACGGTTGAATGTTTCGTACTGTCAGACACGACCAATACAGGTGTTGCAACAGCTACTGACGATTGTATGCCAATTACCATTACATACAGCGATGTCTCCGATAACAACAAGTGCCCGGAAACAATTACACGAACCTGGACAGCAACCGATAATTGTGGTAACAGTTCTACTTGTGACCAGATCATTACCATTTTTGATATCACCAATCCAACCATCGTTTGTCCAGCAAATGAAAGCTTTGAAGCATGCTCTGCAGCTGTTCTTACTGATTCAACTTCATTGGCTTATTCAGAAACAGAAATTGTGATTGATTTGACAACACTACAAGCTGTTGGTGGTAATGCGGATGACAATTGCGGAATTAAAGAAATTAATTACGTTGATGTATCAAATGGAACGTGCCCAATTACAGTGACCCGAACATTCACAGTGATCGACTCCTGCGACAATATTTCATTATGCAATCAGGTTATTGAACTGACAGATACAACCGCACCGGTATTTAACGTTGCGTTGCCTCAGGACACAACCGTTTCTTGCAGCGATCTGCCAATCCAGAAAATACTCACTGCAACTGATAATTGCGGAAGTGCTGTTGTTACGCCTTCAGTCGATCCGTACACAGCTGATAACTGTAGTGGTTACATCGTGGTTTATCGTTGGGTAGCCGAAGATGATTGCGGAAATACAAGCACACATACCCAAACCATAACTGTGAATCCTTCGCCAGCTCCTGTATTTACAGTAACTCCAGTTGACCAAACCATTGAATGTAATGAAGCTGCCAGCTTTGTTGCGGCTGCTGTTCCATTGACTTATTCCAATAATGAAACTGGCGCTTGTGAAGTAACTGGCACTGTACAACCACAAATTAACGAGCAGTGGGACGAGTGTGGAGGAACAATTACCATCACTTGGGATACCACCGTTGTTTGCGGACATGCATTATCATACACACAAACAATAACAATCAATCCACCACCGGCTCCGGTATTTACAGTGACTCCTGCTGACCAAACAATTGAGTGTAATGAAGCTGAAGGCTTTGTTGCTGCTTTGATTCCACTGACTTATACCAACAACGAAACAGGCGATTGTGAAATAGTAGGTTCTGTACAACCACAGATCGATGAGCAATGGGATGAATGTGGTGGAACAATCACGATCACCTGGGATACGACTGTGGTTTGTGGTCACGCGATATCTTACACGCAAACAATAGTAGTGAATCCACCATCAGCTCCTGTATTTACGATTACACCGGCCGATCAAACACTGGATTGCAGCCAGGTTGACAACTTTAAAGCTGCGATTCAGCCAATAACTTATTCGAACGGTGAAACAGGCGCTTGTGAGATTTCGGGTATGGTACAAGCACAAATTGATGAGCAATACGATGATTGCGGTGGTACAATTACAATCACTTGGGATACCACCGTAGTTTGCGGACATGCAATTAGCTATCAACAAACCATTGATGTGCTGGATACAATTCCACCAACTATTGATGTCAGCCCACAAGATTTAACCGTAGAGTGTGACGGTGCAGGAAATACAACCGATCTGCAAAACTGGTTGGATAACTTCGGTGGTGCAAATGCTACGGACAATTGCAGCAGCGTAAGCTGGTCGATTGACACAACAAGAACAAACTTCTGTGGTAGCACTTACCAGGTTGAAGCAACATTCACCGCTGAAGACGGATGTGGTTGGAATGTGTCAGCCGTAGCAACATTCACAGTAGAAGACACTACCCCACCGGTATTCAGTGTCGATCCTTCGGACTTAACTGTTGAGTGCGATGGCGCCGGCAACACAACTGACCTGCAAAACTGGCTGGACAACTTTGGTGGTGCTACGATTACTGATGCTTGTAGCAATTTCACTTGGTCAATCGATACAAGCAGAACTGACTTCTGTGGCGGCACTTATCAAGTTGTTGCAACATTCACCGGGCAGGACGAATGTGGATGGACTATTTCAGCTACTGCCACATTTACAGTGGAAGACACGACTCCACCGATAATCAGTGTTGATCCACAAAACAAAACTGTTCAATGCGATGGCGCTGGAAATACTGCAGAATTACAAGCTTGGTTAGATAATTTTGCCGGTGCGTCCGTTTCTGATGCTTGTAGCAATATCACGTGGTCAATTGATACCGTAAGAACTGAACTTTGCGGAAAAACTTATCGAATGGATGCTACTTTCACGGCTGAAGACGAGTGTGGACTAGTCGTTTCGGCTGTAGCTACCTTCAATGTCATAGACACCACTCCACCGGTGATCACTGTTGCTCCATCCGACAGAACGGTTGAATGTGATGGTGCGGGCAATATTGCTGACTTGCAAGATTGGCTCAATAATATTGGTGGCGTAGTTGAATCGGATGATTGTAGCAAAGTTACCTGGTCATTCGACACAACGCGCACCGAGCTTTGCGGTCGGACTTATTCAATTGATGCACGATTTACGGCTTCAGATGAATGTGGGTTATCAACTATTGCAACTGCAACCTTCACAGTGATTGACAATACTCCACCGACGATCGATGTCAATCCAACGGATTTGACTGTTGAATGTGATGGTAACGGCAATACAACCGATCTGCAAAACTGGTTAAATAACTTTGGTGGCGCTGGAGCAACAGATGATTGCGCCAATATTAGCTGGTCAATCGATACGACACGGACTGAGCTTTGCGGTGGTACTTATTCTGTTGATGCGATATTCATTGCTGAAAATGAATGCGGATTGATCGCTTCTGCAGTAGCAAGCTTTACTGTTGAAGATAACACTAGGCCAACATTTACTGCACCAGCGGATATTACAATTTACAAAGACAATAACTGTATTTACGATGCCACAGTTTCCATTACCGGAGATGTGACCGATGAAAATGATAATTGTTCAGCCAATCTGCAAGCCGCCTTTACCGACATTGAGGCATCAGGAACTTGCGAAGGCGAAATAATTATATCACGCACCTGGACGTTAACCGACGATTGCGGTAATTCCACGGACCATGGACAAATCATTACCGTGATTGACACTATCGCTCCAACTGCTTCAAACCCGGTAGCCATCGCTGTTCAATGTAGCGGCGATGTGCCGGCGTTTGATGTTTCTGTTGTAGCCGATGCTACTGACAATTGTACGGTAAATCCAGTTGTAACTTTTGTAAGTGATGTTTCAGATAATGGCCATTGCCCTGAAATTATTACACGTACTTATCAGGTGACTGACGATTGTGGAAATTCAATACTTGTGATTCAACAAATAACCATCGATGACACCATTGCACCACAACTTGCAGCTCCGTCTGACATTGAATTGGAAGCTTGTGATCCTTCAGATATTGGTGATTCATCCATTGCGGGAGCGTCATCATTACCATTCAGTACAACAGAAACAACAATCAATATCACCCAACTTCAAAACGAAGGTGGAACCGTTTCAGACAACTGCCTCTTGAGCTCAATCACTTATATCGATGTAACAGACGGAGCATCTTGTCCTGAAACGATTACGCGTACCTTCACAGCAACCGACGATTGTGGAAATGTAAGCACTGAAACTCAGAGAATCCGAATTGGAGACACCACGAATCCAACGATGACCACTCCTCCTTCAATTACATTGGAAGCTTGTGATCCGTCAGAAATTAATGATCCGACAGTTACCGGACATAGTAACCTGGCATTCAGCACAACCGAAGTAACCATTACACTTGCACAACTAATTACTGAAGGTGGATTGGCTTTTGATCAGTGTAACCTGAATGAGATAACTTACATTGATGTTACCGACGGAAGCAGCTGTACCGAAACAATTACAAGAACTTACACGGTCACTGATCATTGTGGCAACTCAATCACCGGAACTCAGGAAATCATTCTGCAAGATACAAGAGCTCCTCAATTTGATGGAACACCTTCAACTATTGCGGATATTACCTGTAGTCAGCCACTCCCAAGTCAGGAAACATTAACAGCTTCTGATGAGTGCGGTTCTGTTATAATAGCGACATCTATCGATCCATACACCGAAGATCCATGTAAAGGATACGCCGTTACTTATCGTTGGACTGCTACTGATGAGTGTGGAAATTCAATTTCGGTTACTCAAACCTTCAACGTATTACCAGATACCCAAGCTCCGGTATTCGAAAATACGCCATCGCCAATTGAAGACATCGCTTGTTACGAAACATTACCAGCGCAAGAAGTTCTTACGGCAACAGATAATTGTAGCGACATTACGGTTATTCCAAGTATTGATCCATTTACTGAAGATCATTGTAATGGTTACACAATTACTTATCGTTGGACTGCTACTGATGAGTGTGGCAACAGCATGTCGTTGACTCAAACCTTTGATGTACTGCCAGACAGCGAAAGCCCAACATTTTATCAGCAGCCTCAACCAATTGCAGACATCAATTATGATGAGCCGCTACCGGCGCAGGAAACATTAACTGCCAGTGATGATTGCGGTGATGCTATTGTTACCCAATCAATTGATCCGTATGTTGAAGATATTTGTAACGGCTACAGTGTTACTTATCGTTGGACTGCAACTGACCTGTGTGGAAATACAGTTTCAGTTACGCAAACATTCAATGTATTGCCGGATAATGATCCTCCGGTATTTGTGAAGCTGCCTGATCCAATACCCGACATCAACAGTAATGATCCTTGGCCAACACCTGAAATACTAACAGCGATAGATGGTGACTCGACCTACTTGGTTTATGCAACCGTTGATCCTTACACCGAAGATATTTGCAATGGTTATGCTGTAACTTACCGCTGGACAATTTTTGACGAATGTGGTAACGTTGCTGAAGTTACACGCACATTTAATGTGTTACCGGATGTTGATCCGCCGATATTCCTGGATCAGCCAACACCAATTGCCGATATCAATTGCAACGATCCGTTGCCAACGCAAGAAACCCTGACAGCAATTGATGGTGGAGACCTCATCATTGCTGTAGCTAGTATTGATCCATACACGGTTGATGTATGTGATGGCTATGCTATAACTTATCGCTGGACAGCTACCGATGATTGTGGAAATGCTGCAATGTTAACGCAAACATTCAATGTATTGCCAGACGAAGATGCACCGATATTCGCGATCTATCCGTTCGATTTAACCGTGAATTGTGACGAGATTCCACCGATAGCAACTATTGGATCAGACGTTGTAGCGACAGACAACTGTTCGAATGTGAATATTGTATTTACCGGAGAAAATTCATCAGACGTACTTTGTGCCTATAATTATACACTGGAACGCACATGGACTGCGACCGACGACTGCGGAAATTCAACAACATTCACTCAGTTGATTCATGTGATTGATACCGTTGCCCCAACAGCAAATTCCCTTGCTTCCATTGGTCCATATTCTTGTTTCGCTGATGTTCCTGCTCCAGACATTTCGTTGATAACCGGTGCTGCGGATAATTGTAGCGATACCGTTTATGTGAATTTTGTTGGTGATTCAAGTGAATCAGGTTGTTCAGGAATAGTAACCCGAACTTATTCAATTACTGATGAATGTGGAAATTCAACTGAAATTACACAGCAAATAACTGTTAATGATGAAACACCACCGACAGCTGATCCGCTACCAGCTATCGGCCCATACAATTGTTATGCTGATGCTCCTGTTCCAAACATTGAAGACGTAACGGGCGAAAGCGATAATTGCGCCTCAACAGTAACTGTAACTTTCGAATCTGACTCTGATGATCCGGGATGTTTCGGAACCGTGATTCGCACCTATCGAATTGAAGATGATTGCGGAAACTATGCTTTAATTACTCAGACAATAACTATTGCCAATACCATTGCACCAACTGCTGATCCAATGCCGGCATTGGGTCCATTCAATTGCGAAGCTGATATACCGGCAGCCGACACCGCCGATGTAATCAACGAACGTGGATATTGTGAACTTCCGGTTACAGTAACTTATGTTGGTGATAGCAATTTCAACGGATGTTCTGGTATTGTTACACGAACCTATCGCATTGAAGACGAATGTGGAAATTACCTATTGTTAGATCAAATTATTAACATTGAAAACGACGAGCCGCCAACAGCTGACCCGATGCCAATTTTAGGACCATTTAATTGTTATTCGGAAATACCGCCAGCCAATACTAATGATGTTACCGGCATCACGGCGGCTTGTGGTTTCAATGTTACTGTTTCTCACACAGGTGACAGTGCTGATCCTGGTTGTTCAGGAACAGTTATCCGAACCTATCGTTTGGTTGATGAATGTGGTAATACATCTGAAATTACCCAGGAAATTCAGATTGAAAACACCACTCCACCGACAACAGGCGCATTGCCTGATCTAGGGCCATATGCTTGTTACGACGCTATTCCGGCTCCGAACATCAGCAATGTAACCGGAGAATTGGCATCATGTGGTGGACCTGTAACGGTGAGCTTCATCGGAGATGATCCTGCAGCAATCTGTAACGGAATGGTAACACGCACTTATCAATTAGAAGATGAATGTGGAAACACATCAGTCGTAACCCAACAAATTTATGTGAATGACAGTATTGCACCGGTTATCAGTTGTCCTGGAAATGTAACTTATGACTTCCAGGTTGAATTGCCTGCAACGAGTACAACTCTTGATGAATTCTTGATAGCAGGAGGGATGGCTTCAGACAATTGCCAATTGGATACTTTATCATTCAGACTGGTATCTGAGACTTCAGATGGAAATAGCAACCCTGAAGTGATTACCCGTTTATATGAAATTGCTGATGCCTGTGGAAATATCAATCAGTGCGAGCATACCATGACAGTTCGTTTCAGTTCTGACCTAGCAATCTCATGTCCTCCAAACATTACGGTTGACTGTTCAGACGCAATTCCTTCCCCATATGCAAGTATTGCAGAATATGTTGCCGGAGGTGGATCAGTTACTGGAACTTGTGACATCAACAATGTGATTTTCCAATTTATTGGAGATACATCGAATGGATTAACTTGTCCTGAAACCATCACCCGCGAATACCAATTCATTGATGATTGTGGTAGTGTACGTAGTTGTCAGCAATTGATTATTGTTGACGATACCGTTGCTCCAGACTTTGATTCAGTTCCAGTCGATATCAATACAAATTGTTCAACTCCGAACGCCTACCAGAACTACACCGAGTTTGTTGCTGCCGGAGGACTAGCTACTGACAATTGTGGAATTGATCCAAATAGTTTCCACCTATATAACGAAAATATACTGACCAATAGCTGTCCAACAACTATTGAGCGAACCTACGAGATTCTGGATTTCTGTGACAATGCTGTTCGCTACACCCAAACCATTGTGGTGAACGACACGATTGCACCCGACATGTCGTGTCCTTCGGATATCACATTAAATATCAGTCAGGGAATTCCAACCGTGTTCGAAACCTATTCGGAATTTGTCAACAATGGAGGATCTGCAAGTGACAACTGTCTAATCGATGAGGCTTCATTTGCATTAGTTACCAGCAACCAAATAATTAGTGGTGACACTACTTATATCAGCCGCACCTATGGTATTACTGACTACTGTGGAAATGTTGCAACTTGTACGCAAGAAATAGCGGTTTCCTACACCCAGCTTGCAGAATTGGTTTGTCCAACAACCATCCAGGTAGATTGTCCGGGAAACTTACCACCTGCTTATTTAAGCTATACTGAATTTACGAACTCAGGCGGACAAGTTGTAAATATGCCTTGTGCTATTGATCCAGCAAGCTTTAACTCGAATGACGCATCGGATGGAGGAAACTGCCCGGAAACCATCACACGCACATATGAAGTGAGCGACGTTTGTGGAAATACGGTGAGCTGTGAGCAAATCATTATTATCCGTGACGACGAAGCTCCAAGCATCAACTGTCCTCCAAATATTTCAATATTAACGAGCGATCCGGTTCCGGCTGCATACGCAAGCTATACCGCATTTACAACAGACGGAGGATCAGCAAGTGACAATTGTGCTATTGATGAAAGCTCATTCGGGCTTATAAGTCAATCAACACAGATGGCGGGAACATCTGAGATCATCACACGCATCTACGAAATTGCTGATGCCTGCGGTAATATTGACCAATGTACTCAACAGATCATTATTTCTGACACGGGAGTTACAATCACGATTCCTCCAACTACTATTTCTGCAGAATGTGTAGACGAACTCCCTGTACTTTTCAATGACTATAATGAGTTATTTGGGGATATTGGTGGAAGCTTAACTCCTACCTGTGGAATCAATCCGACTACATTCATTGTCATTAATGAAGATGTATCAGATGGTGGAGTTTGTCCTGAAACGATTACCCGTACTTATCAAGTGGCCGATTCATGCGGAAATACCTATGTGAAAGACTATACATTTACAATTATTGATGAGACTAAACCAATCTTTGTTGGCCCAACGAATATCACAGCTCAATGCTCTGCTCCTCCAGCATTTGCAAATCTTAATGCATTTCTGAGCGCCGATGGCTATGATATCATAGATTGTAAATTGAATACATCTAGCTTTAGCGTACAAACTGAAGCCCAAATTGGTGGACCATGTAACCAACGTATTGTAAGAAGATATTCAGTTGAAGACATGTGCGGAAACGTTGCCGAGTTTACCCAAACAGTTACTATTCGTGATACAGAGAGACCAGTATTTGTACGTGCTCCAGGAAACCAAACCTTTGATTGCGAAATTCCGGCACCATATCAAAACTATAATGAATTTGCTGCCGACGGATGGCAAGCAACAGACAACTGCGGATTAAATTACAATAACTTCCACCATGTATCAGATGATACAATATCAACACCAGGAGAGTGTCCTATTGTTGTTTATCGTACTTATGCGATTACGGATAATTGCGGAAACACGGCCGAACTCAAACGTTTCATTACAGCGATTGATGAAGAGCCCCCAACAATCAATGCGCCGGCAAATATGCTGATAAATATCGGCACACCATATCCGGATGCTGCGGATAACTATGCCAAGTTCACTGCCCAAGGTGGAACAGCCTTTGACAATTGTGAGATCGATACCGCTTCGTTGAATTTGATCAGTGAGATAACAAATACGTCAGCCAATGCTGACACGATTATTCGGACTTACGAGATTAGTGATGCTTGTGGGAACACTTCTATTGATCCGCAAGTGATTATCATCAACAAAATCGTTCCGGCTTATCTGGTTGACTCACCCGATAAGTACATCGAATGTCGTTCGGAATTAGTTACACCATTCACCACATTGGCTGAATTTATTGCCGGTGGAGGATTTGGCTACAGCATATGTGGCTTCGACCAAAGTACATTCACCATGATTTCTGAAAATTCAGATGGATTGAGATGTCCTGAAACTGTCACACGCACCTACCAGATTATAGATCTGTGTGGTGATACCGCGACAGCAACACAAACAATTAATATTCACGACATGACGGAACCAATAATAACATGTCCGTCTGAGCTTTCAATCAACGATGAAGCTAGCATACCAGAACCGTTTACAGATTTGGCAGCGTTTATTGCCGGTGGTGGTCAAGCAACGACAATTGCGGATTGGTGAATGAAACATTCACACTGGTTGACGAAACCTATCCACCTGGAACTTGTCCGGAGCAAATTATTAGAACCTATGAAATAGCTGACTCCTGCGGAAATACGGCACAATGTCAACAAGTAATTACGATACTGGATAATGTTGGACCTGAAATGGTTGCACCTCCCGACATTGAAATCGTCTGTCTAAGTGATACGACTTCAGCTTTTACCAGCTATACTGAATTCGTCCCTGCGGGGGGTTCTGCCAGTGATCCTTCCGGAATTGTTGAAAGCTCATTCGGACTTTATACCGTTGTACAAACGACCACTGCAAACGGAGCTGAAGTTATCCGTACTTATGCCATCAAAGACTCCTGCGATAATATTGGCTTTGTTGAACACCGGATAATTGCATTGGATGATGAACCACCAATTGCAGTTTGTAACGATCTTACCATTACGTTGGATGAAAACGGAACATATCAATTAACCGATATCGATCTTCAAACAATTGGCAATGGCTCATCAGATAATTGTACTGCTGCTAGCAACTTGCTGTTCAGTGTTAATATTGATCAATTCGATTGTGCTGATATCAGCGGATTTATTTCCGTAGTCTTGACCGTAACCGATGAAAGTGGCAACAGCTCAACATGCAACTCAACCATTCAAGTGCTCGACACCATCGCTCCAACCGTGAATTGCAAAGACATCACAACGTATCTTGGTGCGAATGGGCAAGTAACTGTTTCAACATCTCAATTATTGGATACCTACGATGATAACTGCAACATCACATCGATATTAATTAACAAAGGTGATTTCGATTGTACAAATATTGGCGATAATGTGGTTTCAATTACGGTTACGGATCTCGCAGGCAACTCAGCAACATGTAATTCCATAGTAACAATTGCAGACACAATTCCACCACAAATTGCATGTCAGGATATAGAATTGTTCTTAGCTGCCAGTAATGTATTATCAATAAACGAAAGTATGATCGTATTGGCAAGTTCCGATGAATGCGGAATAGCTTCAATTGAATTGAGCCAGACAGATTTTAACTGTCTGAATGCTGGTCAAAATAGTGTGACCGTTACAGCGACTGATGTCAATGGTAATGTTTCAACTTGTATTGCACAAGTAACCATTTATGGTAATTCTCACCCGGATGCGCAGGATGACAGTGAAAGCATTATCCACAACCTCCCAACAATCATTGATATTTTAGCCAATGACACAGATCCAAATAGCTCGATTGACACATCAACATTGACTATTACGAACCAGCCAAGCAACGGAACAGTCGTAATTAACAGCGACTTTACAGTTACATATACGCCAAATGCTGACTATACCGGAACCGATGCCTTTACTTACAGCATCTGTGACGATGGTATTCCATGCGATACATTGTGCGACGAAGCTCTCGTTCAATTGACAGTATTGCCTCCAAATGAAGCTCCAATAGTTATCGTTGACAATTTTACCGGTAGCTGTAACAACATCGTTGCAAGCTTAACCATAAACGATTTCGATCCAAATGGAGATCAACTCATCATCAATACAACACCGATCGTTGAGCCAACTCAGGGAACTTTGACCATATTTGATGATGGGACATTCCGCTATGACTTTGAGCGCGGCATCGCTTACCGAGATAGTTTTGTTTATGAAGTTTGCGACGACAACTACAATAGCATGTGTACTCAGGGAATTGCTTACATCAGTATTTTTGCTGACTCAGATTGTGATGGAGTTGCCGATAGCACTGATATTGATGATGACAATGATGGTATTGTCGATTGGGAAGAAGGAGATCGGACAATTGATTCAGATGGCGATGGAATACCAAATAGTCTGGATATTGATTCGGACAACGATGGTATTATTGATAATATTGAAGCGCAGGCAGAAGGTGAGTATGTTGCACCAAGCGGATTGGATGAAAATGGCAACGGATTGGATGATATCTACGAGCAAGGATCGCAAGTTGGTATTGACGCAGTTGACACAGACGGCGATGATATTCCTGATTATCTGGATGCAGATTCGGATAATGATGGCGTACCAGATAGTGTTGAAGGTTATGATATTGGAGCAAAAGGTATTGCCGAGTTGATTCCTGAATATTCGGATATTGACGGAGATGGATTAGACGATGCCTATGACAATTTCTTTGGAAATTACAATGTTAATGATCCGGACAACCCATATGGAACAAATCCACACTTGCAGGACTTTGATAATGATGGAATCCGCGATTGGCGAGACACAGATGACGACAATGACCTGATCCCGACGAAATATGAGGATTTAAACAACAATAACGTTTACTACGACGATGATATTGATTTCGACGGACATCCGGAATATCTGGACTTCCAGGAAGACTGTGAATTGTTCATTCCTGAAGGGTTCTCTCCAAATGGTGATGGGATTCACGATTTCTTCCAAATCGTTTGTATCGACAAGTATCCGAATGCGAAGTTGTTAATCTTTAATCGTTGGGGCGAGTCGATGTATGAACACGAACACTATGGTAATCTAAGCTTCTGGGGCAGCTATGAAAAAGCATGGTGGGATGGAAGCCGAACAAACGAAGGCCAATTTGACAGTGAGAAACTTCCGGTAGGTAACTACCTATACATCTTGATCAAAGGAGACGGAAATATGGAAAGAGGATTTGTAATGATTTCGTATTAAAGAATATTATTAATAATATCGTAGCGGGAATGACAGGAAGGAGAAAGCAACATATAATTACCAATTGCATAAAGAGAAATTTCGTTCTTTTCATGATGGTAATGGCTTTTCATGTCTCAGCCCAAGCACAAACCGACCCTATTTTCACTCAATACATGAACAGCATACAAACGGTAAACCCTGCCTATGCCGGTATGTGGGAGAAAGTTGGAGTTCAGGTTTTTACCCGTCAGTACTATGTGGGACACAGTGGAGCACCGCTCACCAAGTCGGTCTCATTCTACTCCCCTGTTAAAAATGAGAATAATGGTATTGGACTAAACATTGTTGACGACCGAATTGGTTATGAAAAAAAGTTAACTGTTACTGCCGACTATGCCTACCAGGTCAGGTTAGATTGGAAAACTTACTTGCGCATGGGATTAAAGGCTGGTTTTATTAACTACGACAACCTTTTAACACAATACCAGCTGTATCCTGATGGTATTGATGATCCCCAATTCATGGAAGACGTTCACATTAATTTCATGGTTAGTTGGGGAATTGGAGCTATGGTTTACTCGAAAGACTACTATGTCAGTTTTTCAATTCCACAAATTATCCAGAATGATTTTCAGGCTAACCGGAACAACTATTCTTCACTTGCTGAATTAAGATATGCCTATTTAATTGGTGGATATATTTTCGGCCAGCAACGGCAAATTCGGTTTAAACCTTCCTTTATGCTAAAAGGTGCCATTGGAGCTCCAATTCAAGCAGATGTCTCTGCAAACTTTCTATTCTACAATAAATTTTGGCTCGGAGCAATGTACCGAACCAACAATACTGTTGCCGCAGTCATGCAGTTGGTCGTATTAAAAAACCTCCGGCTTGGGTATGCAGTAGATTACTCTATATCTCAGGAATTTCGGAAATACCAGTTGGGAACTCATGAAATCCGTTTGATATACGAGTACGACTTTTATAAACGACCTTATACAAAAAGACGGTACTTTTAATTGAAGCACAAATCGGTTGTCAACTATCTATTATAAAAAAACAATAGAATAGGAGGCAGTAACAAATTATAGAATAGACGATCATCTATTCTATAGAAATTTTCAACTTTTTTTGTTTTATAAGGTAGCATCCTAATAAGTGTGTAGACATCAAAGTTATCCTGATTTTAATTGAGCCCATGATAAGCTCAAAATGAAAATCGGAGATAACTTTGATAAATTAGCACACACAATGGATAAAAAAGATTTACTCAACAGTGATTTTTTAAAGCAGTTCAAAAACGGCGATGAGCTTAATGAATTTATTCATGAGCTTCAAAAACGTGGAATAGAACAACTATTAAAAGGGGAAATGGATGCTCACCTTGGTTATCCCAGGTATGAACAGTCTGATAATCCCAACTCCCGTAATGGTCTTGCCACGAAAACCATCAAAACATCAAATGGTAACCATGAGATAAAAGTTCCCAGTGACCGTGACTCTAGTTTTAATCCAATGCTGGTTCGGAAAAGACAAAACATGGTCGATGGTATTGAAAATGTCATTATCTCCATGTATGCCAAAGGGATGAGCAACAGTGATATCGAAGAGCAGATTAGAGAATTGTACGACATTGAAGTATCAATCAGCACGATCTCTCGAATAACCGATAGGATAACTGCCGACATTATTGCCTGGCAAAACAGGGCATTGGAACCCATCTATCTTATCGTCTGGATGGATGGGATCGTATTCAAAGTCAGAGAAAACTCGAAGGTCATTAATAAGACCGTTTATATTGCCATTGGACTCAGGAAAGACGGGAGGAAAGAGGTTCTTGGCTTATGGCTGGGAAAGAATGAAACATCTGCTTTCTGGATGACCGTTTTAACAGACATGAAAGCACGGGGTTTCAGGGATATCCTTATTACGGTAACCGATAATTTAAACGGATTTACGGACACAATCGCGACTGTTTTCCCTTCATCGACCAAGCAAATTTGTGTAGTCCATCAAATCAGAAATGCCTCCAGATACGTTGTTTGGAAAGATAAGAAAGCATTTGCCGCGGACATGAAAGAAATCTACACTGCACCTACCAAAGATGCCGCTGAAGCTGCTCTGGATGTATTGGAAGAACGATGGAACAGCAAATACTCTTATGCTATCAAAAGCTGGCGAAAAAACTGGAATGAACTCACCGCATTCTTCGATTTTCCTCTGGAAATACGTAAGATTATTTACACTACCAATATCATTGAAAACCTCAATGGAAAGATCCGCAAACACACCAAAAGTAAAGGATCTTTCCCAACCGATGAGGCAGTAATGAAGTCTGTGTTCCTGGCTGTAAATGAGGTAACAAAAAAATGGACCATGCCAATCCGAGACTGGGGCATGATCCTGAATCAATTTTTAATTATTTTTGATGAACGATTAGAATTATATTAATCAAACCGCTTTACACACTTAGTGGGATACTGTCTTTTATAATTTGTTTATTTTTCATAACTCTGGAAAGACTCACATTTTATAATCATTCTCATAATATGTATAAATACTTCTCATTAATGGTCGTTTCATATAAAATATTACTCGGCAATGCCGATTACACCGCAAGCAACTCTAGCTCCGGCTGCTCCGGTAGGCTGAGACGTTAAGTCGTCTTCACCGGCATGGACGATAATTCCGCGGCCAATGATGGAGTGCTCGCCACTAAAGCTTATCATTGAATCTGTCATTTCAAAATGAATTGTACCATCTTCATCAGCTTCAACATTCCCGAAATCGCCTACATGACGCTCTTCTCCAGAAGGTGAACCGTGTTTTGTATTTTCAGGATTAAAATGTCCTCCAGAAGAAGTACCATCAGATGCAGAACAATCTCCGTATTGATGAATGTGGAAACCATGTTTCCCTGGTGTAAAGCCTTCGCCATCAAAAACTATTTTTATATCTGAACCGCTTCTGGTAAATGTTACAATACCGCTTACATCGTTTCCTTCGGTAGGATGCAAAACACAAACTGCTTTGTTTATCGACGCGTCAGACTCCACAACGCTTTTTTCGGTATTCATGGACGACTCATTTTCGTGATTTTGCTTTTGTGAATTTGTGCACGACTGAGTTGCAAATAATATTCCTGCTGCAATTAGTAAATTAAGCACTAGTAGTTTTCTATGTTTCATAACTTAAATTTTTGGAGTTAATTATAAATTTCATAACTGTGTCTTGATGTAAGAACATATATTAAATCACTAATTTTATCCGGGACTATGTTTTAACCGTTAGAACAAGAAAATGTATTATTCAATTTTCTGAAACATTCAAATCGACCTCAAGGCTGAATAGGTTTATCGTTTTCAAACAACACAAATGATTTATCACAATTATATGAGCCCCCCGAAACAGCATATTTGTAATCAATCAACAATGTAAATTCTTCGCTCAGCTCTATCATTCCTTTACTCGTTTAAATCCTACCTTTTTTTCAACGTTCCTAAACCTATATTGTTTAATTGTTCACTGCTAAATAATATTAGAATAGTTTTGTTAGATTTTGGATTTTCTTAATACAGTAGGTTTTGGGATAGCCTCCCCTTGTCGACTTTGTAAAAAGACCACTGCTGCCACTCTTGGAACTAAGGGGAAATTCTGAAATATTTCTTTTTTCGGAAACGAACACCTGATCAATGCCAGCCGCTTTAGCCCCAAGTATGTCAGTTTCCCAGGAGTCACCGATCATAACACTAGTCTTCTTTTTTGAATTGCAGCACTTTAGAGCATGCAAGAAAATGCGTTTGTCAGGCTTGGGAATTTTAACGGCTTCGGAAGTAAAGACTCGGTCAAAGAAAACATCAAGTCCGCTTGTTGAAATTTTCCGATGCTGGACTTCGGTGAAACCATTTGTAATAATGTGCATTTGGTAGCGTCGCTCTTTCAGGTATTGGAGTGTTTCAACAACTCCTGGAAATAGCTTTGTTTGCAATGGCATCAGCTCTAGGTATTGCTCATTCATCTCAACGGGATCAATCCCTTCAACATTAAAATGAGATAAGGTATCTTCGAAACGCTTTTTGATCAGATCTGGTTTCCGAATTTCCTTATTTCGGTAAGCTTCCCAGAGTTTATGATTTACTCCTTGGTAATAGCTGAAAAAGGCTTCAAAGTCTTTCACTTGATCATTTACAGCTAGTTCTTCGAACGTTTGTTTTAAGGTCAGCTTTGAGTTTGCGTCAAAATCCCAAAGCGTGCGATCTAGATCAAAAAAAAGCTGCTCGTATTTCTTCATGGTTGTTGCAGTCTGCCAATTCTACTTTTTCCCTTCAACAACAATAACAATTTCGCCTTTTACTGTTTTAGCTTTAAAATAATTAGCTAGCTCAACAACGGTACCCCGCTTCGTTTCTTCGTAAAGCTTAGTCAACTCTCTGGAGACAGAGGCCATTCTGTCGGCTCCAAAAAATTCGGCAAATTGCTCCAGACTTTTGACCAGTCGGTAAGGTGATTCGTAAAAAACCATGGTACGGTCTTCTTCAGCCAACTGCTTTAGTTTCTTTTGCCGACCTTTTTTGGGTGGCAAAAAGCCTTCAAAGCAAAATCGGTCATTTGGCAGCCCCGAATTTACCAAAGCCGGAATAAGTGCTGTTGCTCCGGGCAAGCATTCAACTTCAACATCATTTTCAATACAAGCTTTTACCAGTAAATAGCCAGGATCGCTAATTGCCGGAGTTCCAGCATCTGAAATTAAAGCCAGGTTTTCGCCCGATGCCATTCGTTGCGCCAAGCTTTCAACCGTTTTATGTTCGTTGAACTTGTGGTGCGAAAAGACTTTTTTCTGAATCTCAAAATGATGCAGCAATTTGGAAGATGTCCGGGTATCTTCGGCCAATATTAAATCAACTTCTTTTAATATTTTGATGCCACGAAGAGTGATGTCATCTAGATTTCCAATTGGTGTTGGTACAATATATAGTTTCCCCATGTTAATTTGTAAAGCGGCGTTTAACCAGTTGTGCAAACTGAATACTGGTATCTGTTTTCTTCCATTTGAAGTTTGAATTCAAATAAGATACCGCATCGTCAAGATTGCCGGATTGATCGATACTGCGAATGGTACGATGAAAAAGAGCAGGATCGTTGTCGAAAAGCTCCCGAGTATACTGAAAGCGGTCGTTCAGCCCAATCGCCGTCTCCAGCTTTTCGATAGGAGAACTTGCCAGTCTTTTGTCGAGTGAGTTTGAAGCTAAAATCAAATCATTCAGCGATTTCCCTTTGACAAAATTTTCCCCTAAGGTTTTGAGTTTATCAGAATCTTCTTCGATGCTTTCTTCTGTTTCTTCTTTTTCATTCGAACTACTTGCTGTCGGCTCGGGCTTCTGTCCCTGACTATTTTTTCCTATTGGAGCCTCCGGAGTTTCAACTATTTCCTTTTCAGGAGCTTGCTCAGGCTCTGGTTCAATATTGGTGTTATTTGGCGTATTCTCAGGTTTTATTTCATTTACCTCAGGCTTGCTCAATTCTTCTTTTACTTTCTCTTCAACTTTTTCTGTTGGAAGAATAGGTGTCGTAATCGTCGTTTCCTGTCTCTCCGGCACCGGCGTGTTATTCGGTGTTTCGCTAATTTCCTTTAGGAATTCAAACTCCTGCGAAACCAATTTCGATTTACTTAATGCAATATTCAGTTCAAACTTCGAAATATCCTGAGATTGATGTAATGAAGCTGTTATCTCATTCAATTCTTCCAAATCTTTTAAAATAAGTTGTATCAATTTGTGTTTTTCCATAATCATTCCAAAACTAGATTACCCGACATTTTCGTTACTTTTGTAAAAGTAGTAAAATCCAAAATTAATAAAGGTAAATGTTTCTTGAAAGGGATGTCAGTCATCATAAAAACGGTGGAACAATAGAAGTTATTGCCGGATCAATGTTTTCGGGCAAAACAGAAGAGTTAATCCGGCGTTTAAAAAGAGCACAATTTGCTAAGCAAAAGGTGGAAATTTTTAAACCGGTGGTTGATACGCGTTATTCGATCGCGGAAGTGGTGTCCCATGACGAGAACTCCATTCCCAGTTCTCCGGTAGAAAACTCAGCAAATATCCTGTTATTAGCCGGTAATGTTGATGTGGTTGCCATTGATGAAGCCCAGTTTTTTGACAAAGGGCTTGTTGAAGTTTGTCAAAGGTTAGCAGACATGGGCATTCGTGTGATCATTGCCGGTCTGGATATGGACTTTACAGGAAAACCTTTTGGCCCAGTGCCAGATTTGATGGCTATTGCCAATTACGTTTCTAAAGTGCATGCCATTTGCGTTCATTGCGGAAGTGTTGCCCAGTTTTCGCATCGGTTGGTGTCGAACAACAAACAAGTGATGCTTGGAGAAAAGGAAGAATATGAACCCCTTTGCAGGGTATGCTACAATAAGGCGAAAAACACATGATAACATACGACATCGACAAACTAGCTGATATTATTGATGGAAACCTACAGGCTGCTGTAAACGGTAATGCAAAACCGATCTCAAATATTTCGATTGATAGCCGAACCATTGTAGATCCGGATTCCTGTTTGTTTTTTGCGTTAAAAGGAGAACGGCATGATGGACATCGATTCATTGAAGAGTTGCACAAGAAAGGGGTTCGCAACTTTGTGGTGTCGCATTTGCCTACTCAGCCGTATCAGTTTGAGCAGGCAGGTTTTATTTTCGTTGAGGATACGTTAAAGGCATTGCAGCAACTGGCAGCACATGTGCGGAATGAATTTCAGTTCCCGGTTTTGGCGATCACAGGAAGTAACGGAAAGACAATTGTAAAAGAATGGCTGTTTGATTTATTACAAAGTCAGTTTCGAGTTGTTCGTAGTCCTAAAAGCTACAATTCGCAAGTAGGGGTGCCACTTTCGCTTTGGAACATGAATCGCGATGCCGACCTGGGAATTGTTGAAGCCGGAATTTCCAAGCCAGAGGAAATGATAAAATTAGCTAACCTTATCCATCCTGAATTTGGAATAATTACAACGATTGGAGACGCCCATCAGGAAAATTTTAAAACGCTGGAAAATAAGCTTACGGAAAAGTTAAAGCTTTTCGAAGATGCCGAGTTGTTAATTTATCGAAAAGATTCAGCATTAATTGATCACGTTCTAGGCAACAAATTCAGAAACGAGCAAACTAAACTTTTTTCTTGGTCTACGGACAACTTAAAAGCCGATTTGCTTATTCGAATTGAAAAGAGCCTGCAGAAGGCTACTCTTTATTTTGCCTGGCTTGAAAAATCATATGAAACCGAAATTCCTTTTACCGATGACGCGTCGTTGGAGAATGTTTGTCACTGTTTAGCTTTCATCGCGGCTAAAGGCTGGGTGAACGAATATCTATTGAGTCAATTTTCAAGCTTACAGCCAGTTGCTATGCGTTTAGAGTTGAAGCAAGGAATTAACGATTGCCTGCTTGTTAACGATTATTATAATTCCGATATCAATTCGCTGGAAATTGCGTTGCAGTTTCTGAATCAACAAACCAGCTCCAGCAGGCAGCAGAAGACGGTGATTCTTTCCGACATCAGGCAATCGGGCTTTCCTACTAGCCAATTGTATGCTAAAGTAAGCCGCTTGTTAAAACTGAACAAGGTAACTCGACTAATTGGAATTGGAAAAAACATAGTGGAACACGGGGCGGCTTTCAATATAACTACCGAATTTTATCCTTCAACATTGGATTTTATTCAGAATTGGAAATCGCACAATTTTAAAGATGAAGCCATATTAATAAAAGGTGCCCGGGAGTTTCGCTTTGAGGAAATTGCCTTGTTGCTTCAAAAGAAATATCACCAAACACAGTTGGAGGTCAATTTAAATAGTTTGGTCGAAAACCTCAATATTTTCAAAGAAAAAGTAAACCCACAGACCAAAATAATGGCCATGGTGAAGGCATTTTCGTATGGAAGTGGCACGGTAGAAATTGCGAGGGCTTTGGAATTTCAGAAGGTCGATTATTTAGCGGTTGCTGTGGCTGATGAAGGCATTGAATTGCGACAGGCAGGAATCGAAACGCCAATCGTCGTGATGAATCCAGAGGAGCATAGTTTTGAGGCGATGATTGAATACCGCCTGGAACCAAACGTTTATTCCGCGGAGCTGTTTCGGCAGTTTAATGCCGTAGCAAAAAGTTCTGCTGTTTCGTATTATCCGATCCATATCAAAGTTGAAACCGGGATGAATCGGTTGGGATTTTCAGATATTGATGAATTAAAACACGTTTCCCAACAAATCAATCACGAAGAAGTATTGCGCATTCAATCGGTATTCACGCATTTAGCAGGTTCCGACGAAGCACAGCACGACGAATACACCCGTAAGCAATATCAACGATTTATAGAGATCTCAGATATTGTGGTGAGTTTTCAGAAAAACAAGGTCATTCGACATATGTTAAATTCAGCTGGGATTGAACGGTTTCCCGAATTTCAACTCGACATGGTTCGTTTAGGCATCGGACTTTATGGCGTTGCGGCAACCAGCAATACGCCTGTGCGCCCAATTGCGCGATGGACTAGTGTTATTTCACAAGTTAAAACAGTCGACATGGGCGAAACAATAGGTTATGGCAGAAAGGGAAAGGCAGATAAAACAAAAAAAATTGCCGTAGTACCTGTTGGATATGCCGATGGTTTTTTACGACGTTTTAGCAATGGCGTTGGAAAGATGTGGATCAATGAGACGAAAGTGCCTGTTATTGGGAATGTATGCATGGATATGACCATGATAGATGTTAGCGAAGCAAATCCACAGGTTGGAGATTTAGTGGAATTAATGGGAGAACATATTCAGTTAAACGATTTGGCAGAATGGGCAGAAACAATTCCCTATGAGATACTGACCGGGATTTCACAGCGGGTTAAGCGAGTGTATTCTCAAGAATAAAAAAAGGGGAAATAAAATCTTGAGTTTTATTTCCCCTTTTGCAATTCGCTATGTTTTTTTTATCCTAATTTACTGATTCGCTCCAATTTTTGCTCATCTAAAATTCTGATTTTACGTCCGTCAATGGCAATTACCTTTTCGCCGGCAAAAGTAGATAGGGTCCGAATGGCATTCGACGTTGTCATGTTTGAAAGATTTGCAATGTCTTCGCGCGACAAGAATACTTTTAATGTTGCACCATCATGCTCAAAGCCATATTTATCTTTTAGTAATAGCAATGATTCGGCCAACCGACCTCTAATGTGCTTTTGGGTCAGTGTAACCGTTCTGGAGTTGGAAAATCCTAATTCACGAGCAAGTTTGCGTAGCAGTTTTGCGGTAACACTTGTATTTTTCAACATCGAGTTGAAAAAGAAATCCGCATCAACATGACAGGCTAGCGAATCTTCCAAGGCAACCGCTGACGCAATATGAATTTCTTCAGCAAGTAATGCCCGATAACCAATAAAACCATAGGGCTTCGTCATTCTGATAATTTGTTCGCGCCCACCTACCCCTTCTTTGAAAATTTTGATTTTCCCTTCAATCAAAAAAGAAAAACCGGTTGGTTTGTCTCCCTCTTTGTAAATAAATTCATTCTTCTTAAAATTGGTCAGGGTAATGTGTTTGAGTAGTCGTTCTTTCTCATCGGGAGTGAGACAACTGAAAACCGATTTTGGGTTTTCAAGCATTTCTTTAATCCCCATTTCATGGCTTAGCATACATTCCAACTTTATATGTTATAGAGCATCAAAGTTAACCAATTTTAACAAATAAAAAACGTTTTGACATCCTTTTTTAGCCAAAAAGTGCTGGCTCACAAATAAATCTGGAAAAGAGTATTAATTCTCTACAAACATTCTTTTTGAACTAATGATATCTTGCAACAAGGGGCATCTTCCTTCCAAACCCAAAAGCTTTTGAGCTAACCCTTATAATCGGGGGGGATTGAAAACGCTTGTATTCATTTTGATTAACCATTCGCGTAACTTTAAAAACCATTTCTTTATCAAAACCTTGTTCAATAATCTCCTTTGGCGATAAGTTTAACTCAATATAATTGAACAAAACCCGATCTAAAATGTCGTAATCGGGAAGTGAGTCGGTGTCTTTTTGATCTGGCCTTAATTCTGCCGAAGGAGGTTTTTGAATGCTGTTGTAAGGTATGACTTCTCCATCCCGGTTAATGTAGTTCGAAAGTTTGTAGGCATCGTTTTTATAAACATCGCCAAGTACTGCCAAGCCACCATTCATATCGCCATAAAGAGTTCCGTAACCCACTGCACATTCACTCTTGTTAGTTGTATTTAGCAAGATGTTTCCGAACTTGTTTGATAAAGCCATAACAAGTATTCCACGGGTTCGAGCCTGAATATTTTCTTCGGCAATGCCCGGAGGCAAATCTCCAAACACCGGACTTAATTGGTTTTCAAATTCGTCAACCATATTTTGAATGGCAATAGTGTCGTACTGAATGCCCAGGTTTTCGGCAAGATGCAGAGCGTCGGCCACACTGTGGTCAGAGGAATATTTCGACGGCATTAAAACACCACGTACATTCTCTTTACCCAAGGCCTCTACGGCCAAAGCACAAACCAAAGCCGAGTCAATTCCACCGGAAAGACCCAGAATTGCTTTATTAAAACCCATTTTCTGAAAATAGTCTCGGATCCCAAGGATTAAGGCTTGATGAGTTTTGGCGATATAGTCTTTTTCTTGTTGGTGCTTGGGTGACGGGTTCTCGGTGTCAACCACATGGAAATCCTCTTCGAAATATGCGAGTTCCACCGGAATTGTTCCGTCCTCCTTCAAATAGATCGAACCACCATCGAAGACGACTTCTGTGTTCGCGCCAACTTGATTTAAGTAGATAATTGGAAGTTGGTATTTAATGGCTTTCTTCACCAAAATATCCTTTCTCCAGTTTTCCTGATTGTATGAAAACGGAGATGCTGAGAGGTTAATTACAAGATCAGGATTCAGCTTACTCAATTCCTCAAGAGGCGAGCGAGTATACAACTTGTCCTTTCCAAATTCATTCTGGGTTGGCTGTTCATCCCATAAATCTTCACAAATGGTAATGGCTAGCCGTTTGCCGTTTAGCTCTACAATATCGAACTGGCGGTTGGGCTCAAAATGGCGATATTCATCAAAAATATCGTATGTTGGAAGCAGCGATTTATGACGGATTGCCTCTATTTTCCCATCTTTCAGCAAAAATGCTGAATTGAAAAGTTTCTTTCCTCGTTCACTTTGGTTAATACTTGGACCTCCAACCAAGGCAGCAACCTTAGTGCATTCTTTGGCTATTTTTGCAATGGCTTGTTCCGCTTTTTCGATAAACTCTTTCCGCTCAAGTAAGTCATGCGGATAATAGCCGGTTACAGCCAGTTCTGAAAAGACAATCAACTCCGCTTCCTGTTTCTCCGCTTTCCTGATGGCTTCAATTATTTTATTGGAATTATCTTCGAAATTAGCAATATGATAGTTCAGTTGCGCTAATGCAATTTTCATAGTGAATCCGTTTTAGGAGAGCAAAAATAATTGAAAAAGAACAAAAAACGATTGGATTTTTAGAAAACAAGGCCAAGTTTAAATACAAGTGAATTCAAGGTCGTTTTATCGTCAAATTGGTTATTTGAAGTGACATCAATAAAACCGTTTCTATAGATGATTCCCAAAGTGATCGCATTGTTGCTTCCAAGGTCGAAATGAGAACCTATTCCCATGTTGAGAGCCAAGTTGAATAAATTAATTTCCTCATTGATGTTGTTTTTTCTCAAGGTTTCGTCATCACTTTCTCCTTTCGCTTGGATATTGACTAAACCTGAAAAACCAAATTGTCCCCAATACGACCAGCGACGAAACTGGCTTGTGCGAAGTTTTACGGCCAGTGGGACTTCAATATATTTTAGTTTATATCGAAAGGAAGTTCCCGATTGGAAGGTTTGACCGGCAAATTGCACATCGCCGGAACTATTATAATAACGAATATTTCCTCCGGTATTATTGATTAAAATTCCGGTTGCAAAGGCATATTTTGATTCCTCATCGAAGAAAAAATCAGCATTTACTCCATAGTCAATCCCCAAAGCTGTGCTGCCTAATTCAGTCCCCTGAGTGTCCGCCGAAAACCAATTGACAGATGGACTGGCCGAAAATGAAAGACGAGTTGATCGCTGTGAAAAAGCGATTTGACTAATGATTAGGAAACCAGCAATTAAGCAAATTATTTTTCCTGGCTGTTTCATAAATTTCTATTTATTGATTATTGAAACGTACAATGTAAGCGTTTTTGTATTCGCAAATCTCGAATAATCTTTTTAAAATGGCAATTAACAGGTTCTGATTATTGATAATTACACCTGGCAGCCTTCTTAAGTGACTTTTTTACTTCTCATCTCCTTGCACAATGGACACACTCTCACAACACCATGAATATCAAACATATTGGCGCTATAAATAAAAACTAATCCCAATATGGGAGACGACTATTTCAGTCAGGAATTAAATATATGGAAACCGGTGCATCAGGAACTTATAAATAACAGAGCATGCGCTGGCTGGTCTTTGTGGGAGACCACTTAACCAACCGGAATGGACATGGAGTACAATTTCGTAACAGTTGACTATTTTAAAGACTTTCCAAAGATAGGGGCAGCTAACATGTTTGGAGCATTTGAAAAAGTTCACCCTGATAAGGACCCGATGGACTTAATAAATGCTATTGGTGAAACCCGGCATAATGTTAAAGCGGAATTATGGAGAGCCGCTGATTCGGTCTGGAAACAATAGAATTAAGTTGTAAAATATAACTAGCAGCAATAAAATATTTATTCAATGAATAAGTTATAAATTTAACCCCGATTTAAAAGATCAGGGTTAATTGTGCATTATAATTCGGTATTATGCTGAGAACAAAAGAATTTTGTTTTAGAAATTGTTGGGTGACTGTTTTTTTTATAGCGTTTGTCTTTGTTTCATGCAATCGAAATCCGTTGAAAATTGATGTATCGGATGTAAAAGCAAACCTGACTTACAAAAATTATGAGGATGATTTGTTTGAAGCGAAAGGAAGTTTAGAAGAGGAAATACCAATGCTGCAAGAAGAATACAGCCGCTTTTTTGAGCTTTTCAACTTGCATATGATTGGTGTTGGAATGCCGGATGATGATGAGTTTTTCACTCAACTTGAGTCTTTTTTGAATGATACGATGATTGTGAACTTAAAAGAGCAAGTTGATCTACGGATCAATAAAAATGAACTGGAACAAGAATTTATTGAAGCCTTCAAGCATTATCGTTACTATTTTCCGAACAAAGTGGTTCCCGACATTTATACCTGCGTGAATGGCTTGAACCAATCGATTGTTTTAGCTGATTCATTAATTGGCGTGAGCCTGGATAAATACCTTGGAGCCGATTTTGATTATTATCCGCGCTTAGGAATTCCAGCATATAAAATACGGAATATGCACCAGCAAAAGATTGTTTCGGATGCGATGTATTTTTGGGCCACGACGGAATATCCAATCAATTTAAAAGCCAGCAAGGTGATTGAAAGTATGATTTACCAAGGCTCCATGTATTATTTTGTAGAAGCTATGCAGCCTGAATTAAATGACACTCTGAAAATCGGTTTCACCGAAAAACAGTTGGAATTTTGTCAGAATAGCGAAGCCAATATGTGGAACTATATGGCGGAAAACAATCTGCTTTTTTCAACCAATCGGATGGATATTAAAAGGTACGTGGACGATGGCCCATACGTTTCTGTTTTTTCTACCGAATCTCCGGGCCGGGTTGGAGCTTGGTTAGGCTGGCAGATTGTACGTTCGTATATGAAAAATAATCCGGAAGTTACACTAAAGCAACTGATGGAAAACCAAGACTACCTATACATTTTGAATCAATCGGGCTATCAACCCGACTAATTTTTATTGAATACCTCCTTTAGCTTCGATGATGATTTCTTTAACT
The DNA here is from genome assembly GCF_963678245.1 of uncultured Sunxiuqinia sp. Lineage (NCBI taxonomy): Bacteria > Pseudomonadati > Bacteroidota > Bacteroidia > Marinilabiliales > Prolixibacteraceae > Sunxiuqinia > uncultured Sunxiuqinia sp. The sequence goes on along the minus strand of NZ_OY782771.1, from coordinate 287,084 downwards.
CTAGTATTGGGAGCCAGTTTGAGTAAATACTCTATAGTCAGGAAAATATCACTTGGCTGAATCATTTCTTCTTCTGGTAGCGGAGTGCCAGCCAGTTTGGCCATTTCGGTTGCAACATAGCCTGGGCAAATAGCTGTTACAGAGATGCCATATTCAGCCAACTCCCGATAAAGTGATTCGTTTAAACCAACCAAGCCAAATTTAGAAGCCGAATAAGCTCCGCTGTTGGCAAAACCAATTTTCCCTGCTCGCGACGCAATATTAAAAATGGCACCTGATTGTTGTTCCTTCATCACCGGAACGAAAGCTTGTAGCAGCTTAAAGTTCGCAGTTATATTTAATTCCAACTGTTGTCGAAATTCGCTAACGTCCACTTGGAGGTTTCCTCCAATAAACATGCCTGCATTGTTTACCAATACATCAATGCGGCCATAGTGTTTCTTTATTTTTTGAATGCACTCTTCCAGCTCATTTTGTTTTGTCAAGTCAACAGCAAATAAACTCGATCTTCCACCATTTTCCTGAATTTCTTCAGCAAGCTCTTCAAGCTGCTGTTGGGTGCGGGAAATCAGCAGGCAATGGTAGCCCATTCCTGCAAGTCCAATGGCGCAAGCTTTTCCAATACCCCGACTAGCGCCTGTAATGATTGCTATTTTTGCAGTATTCATAATTGCAGTTTTTCCATGTTTCTTCCGAAGTTAACAAAAACGATGGAAGGCTCAGTCAACTTTAAGTAGAAAATCGCTACCATGGATATTCTTGATTTGAACTCCTTCCTGTTAAAAAAGCAAATTAAAGAACGTCAAAAAAGCCGACCGTATTTTGGTTAGCTTTTTTCACTTACTACTAAATAGCTTGAATCGTTATCTTTTCTTAATCTGCTGATTTTGATTTCGCTTCTGCCTCTGCTTTTTCCATTGTCAACTTGAGTGGATCAATTTCTTCGCCCCAGTATATTGTACGGTGCGGGAATGGGATTTCAATTCGGTGTTCATCGAACGCTTCTTTCAGTCGTTTCCGATATTCGCGACCGACATTCCATTGCTGAATGGGTTTGGTTTTAATCCGGCCTTTTACCACCAAGGCACTGTCGCCAAAGCTATCCAGTCCAAAAATTTCCATCGGTTCCAAAATCATCGATTTGAATTTTGAATCAGCGCGCAAGTCTTCCGAAACATCCTTCATAATTTTCATCACCTTGTTGAGGTCTTCTTTGTAAGCAACACCAATATCGAACACCATAGCCGACCAACCTTTGGTCATATTGGAAACCGAATTAATTTTTCCATTCTGAAAGATGTGAACGACTCCCGACAAATCGCGCAAGGTTATGGTTCGAAGTTCAATTTTTTCAACAAGTCCGCCGGTTCCGTTAATAATTGCGACATCGCCAGTTCTTATCTGATTTTCAAGTAAAATGAAGAATCCGGTGATAAAATCGCGCACCAGTTCCTGTGCACCAAAACCAATTGCCAATCCAATAATTCCGGCACCTGCCAAAATTGGGGCAATGTCAATGTTTATTTTCTTCAGAAAGATCATAATGAAGATGACCCAAATCAATACCGCAACCCCCTTTTTGACAATCCCCATTAAGGTGTTGAGCCGTTTCTCTACTTCAAGATTGGGTTCGTCAGTCTGATTAACCATCCGCTTGATCAATAACTTCTTGGTTTTATTGATCATAAACGATGCCGCTCGTAAAGCGACTAATAATAAAATAACCAAAATGATGATCGCAGGCAATTGCGAAACGATCCAGTTAACTAAGTTCTCGGACAGCACGGTCCAAAAATCATTGGTGAAAATTTTCTCCATAGTCTTCAATTTTTTGTGAGTGGTCTATTTTCTGAAAGATACACATAAAAAAGGTTGCCCTTTTTAGAACAACCTTCTGTTTCTAATTTTTATCGGATCAATGCAGGTAAAGCTGGATTTTTCTTAAAATCAAACGTTACCGGAGCAACAACCCATGAATCAATAATTTCGCCATCGGCAATTGCAGGCTCCCATTCTACATCAACTTTTTCTACTGCTTCAATGGCTGCCTGTTCAAGCTTATCAACTCGCTGTTCATAAGGCGAATCAATTGCATGATCTGCTGTTACAAAATTAACGTCACCATCTCTTTCTACAATAAATTTCACATAAACGGTACCTTCTACACCGTAATCTTCAGCATTGTCAGGATATTGTAAGTTCTTTTGAATTCGTTCTCTGAATTCGTCATACCCAACTTTAGGTTCAGCGTCTCGCTCAGGAGCATAATAAATCCCCACACGATTGCAGTAATTTCTCATGTCATCTTTGGCACTTCGAACGCTGTAAATTAATGCTGAAACCTCTTTCTCATCTGCCGGATTATTAATTCCTGTAACCATAACTTTGTCTAAATGACCATCGTGATATACGTACTCATATGCAAATTCCGGATAATCAGCGATAATTTCGTATACCCCAACTAAGTCGGCCTCAATCTTATCTTGCATCATTTCCAGCTTATCATATTTCATATTCTTTTCCTGAGCCGTTACGGTAAAAGCCCCTGCTATTAAAAATCCAATAATTGTCGTGTAAATTTTCATTTTTTTGTTTTTCATAAACATATTCTGTTCCTTTCTTTATCGTTCAACTCAAAAAAACACTTGCCTATTTTTTATCTGCAAGCTGACATAAAAAAAACAAGCATGTCATTTATTAAAGGCTTGAATATCAAGCCATAGTCTGATCTTAGTATAAACAATCGCGGGAAATCCTTTTGTTGTGGAGGAATAGAAAATTTTTCTCCTTGACCACCGGAATAGAGGTGCATGTAGAATAATTTCGAAATTTGTGGAATTAGTTTCACAAAGGCACATTCGAAAGAGCGATTTGTAGATACATAAATGCCGTTTAGTCGATGATCCACTCATTTTCATCTAATAAATGAGAGAATTCAATTTTCTTTACTGAGATTCGTTTTTATCTTTTTAGCAGGAAACTGTAACCTTTTTTATGTCGAAAAATCTAAAGGGGGTTAAACGTTTACCCAAAAGCATAGTCTACAAATTATACTAAAAAAAACAACTGTGAAAATTTCGATTGACCAATTAAGCAAGATTTACCCAAATGGTAATCGTGCTCTCAACAATATTCAGCTTGAAATTGAGAATGGTATGTTTGGTTTACTGGGTCCTAACGGAGCCGGAAAATCCAGTTTAATGCGCATTTTGGTTACTTTAATGAACCCCAGTGAAGGGAAAGTAACTATTAATGAATATGATTTGGTTAAAAATCGAAAAGAGATTCGTAAAATGCTGGGATACCTACCACAGGATTTTCGATTTTTCTCACAACTAAAAACGTACGAATTCCTCGATTATGCCGCTCGCTTAGCCGGAATAAAAAAAAGCAAGCTTCGGGCTGATGCAGTGGATAAAATGCTAGAGGAAGTTGGTCTTTTTGAAGCACGAGATCGGCAAGCGAATCGGCTTTCGGGAGGAATGAAGCGTCGATTAGGCATTGCGCAGGCATTGATTAATAACCCGCAAATTATTGTTGTTGATGAACCCACCACTGGTCTGGATCCGGAAGAACGAATCCGGTTCCGAAATTTACTTTCGAGCATTTCAACTAATGATGTCATCATCATCCTTTCGACTCATATTGTTGGCGATATTTCAAGCACGTGTAAAAACATGGCTTTGTTGAACCAAGGGGAATTAGCCTACAGCGGTTCGCCCGTCGATTTGGTTGCACAGGCCGAAGGGAAAGTCTGGTTGATAAAAGCAACGGAGTCGGAATATCAGGAAATCAATGAAAAATACCCGGTGATATCGAATGTCCCTACAAGCGAAGGATGGGAGATTCAGGTGGTCGCCCAAGAAATAAACGGCTACGACGGACACAACATTGAACCCAACTTAGAGCATGCCTATGTGTATTTTATGGAAAGCCGCCTGAACCAATGGACTGCCGTTTAATCACTAATGACTAACTTATGATATCAATTCACAATATACGATCAATTGCCCGTTACGAAACGAAGACACTGCTTCGAAGCTGGTTCTTCCGTATTTTTGCTATTCTCGCAATACTTTTCATTACATTCTTCAACTTTGGCGTATTGATCGAATCGAACGGTGGAGCTGGTGAATGGAGCATAAAAGGGTTACCGTCAGTTATTCCCTACGTAAACCTGTTGTTTCTAAATGTCGTGCAGGCCGTTATTGCCATCTTTCTGGCTTCTGACTTTCTGAAGCGTGATAAAAAGTTGGATACGACAGAGGTAATTTACATGCGTGCAATGACCAACGGCGAATATGTGATTGGAAAAACGATGGGAAACCTGGTCGTGTTTATTGTGTTGAACCTGATTATTTTAGCAAATGCATTGCTTTTCAACCTGATTACGACAAATACCGGGGTTAACGGAACGGCGTATTTGTATTACTTTCTGGTGATTAGTATTCCCACACTGGTATTTATTATGGGGCTCTCGTTTCTGATCATGTCCTTGATTCGCAACCAAGCAGTGACTTTTGTTGTTTTGTTAGGCTATGTCGCAATCTCTTTGTTTTACCTTCAGGATAAGTTTTATTACTTGTTCGACTACATGGCATTCAACATCCCATTAACTTTTTCTGATTTTGTTGGATTTGGGAATCTCACAGCCATTCTGGTTCATCGGGGAATGTATTTTAGCTTTGGCGTCGCTTTTATCTTTTATACCATCCTGCTTTTAAAACGGTTGTCCCATTCCGAAGTTATGCGGATTTTCTCGTTTGGTTTTGGAACATTGGCTCTGGCGGGAGGCATTCTCCTTGGCAGCGTCCATGTTGGGTCATTTACAAAAAATCAGGGTTTGCGGAAAGAAATGATTTCCTTGAATGATGAGTATCTGGATTTAAAACAATTATCAATTTCTTCGTACAATATTCAATTGGAACATACCGGGCAAACAATTACCTGCACAACGAAACTGAAAGCCGTTAATGAGGCCAATGAAGTAAATTCAAAAGTACTTTTTAGCCTGAATCCGGGATTGGAGTTGAAGCAAATTACAATTGGAGGTAAGAATCAAGCTTTTGAGCGTAATTTGAGTTTGGTTGAACTTAAAGATTTTCAGGTTGCTCCGGGCGAAAAGCTTGAGCTGATTTTTACCTATCAGGGTAAAATTAACGAAGCAGCCTGTTTTCTAGATATTGACGATGAAACCAGACAACAGGCTTATCGAAACATGATGTATCAGATTGATAAGCGGTATGCTTTTATCACTCCGAACTATGTTTTGTTGACCCGGGAAGCCAACTGGTATCCAATTCCCGGAGTTGGTTTTGGTAAAGAAAACAAGCAATGGGTTGCCCGACAGTTTAGCGATTATCGATTAGAAGTGACCACCCATAACGGACTAACAGCTATTTCACAAGGAGTTGTCGAGGAAGATAATCACAAATTTGTGTTTACCAATTCTCACGCGCAGTCACAAATTTCAATAGCTATCGGTAATTATGAAAAAATCAATCAGGAAATTGATGGACTCGATTTCAATATCTACTATCGCAAAGGGCACGATTATTTTTCTGATTTTTTTGAGGAAATAAAGGACACCATTCCGAGTGTTATTACAGAAGTCCTTCAGGATTTTGAGCGTGATGTCGATTTGTACTATCCGTTTGAGCGATTGTCGCTGGTTGAAGTCCCTATTCAATTTTACTCCTATGAGCGGGTTTTAACCGGTACTCGTGAGCAGATTCAACCGGAAATGATTTTATTTCCTGAAAAGGGTTTGCTTGTGAGCGAAGCTGATTTTAACGGACGGATGAATCAGCGTCGTCGCTGGGGACGCGGCAATGATGAAAACCTAACGCCTCAGGAGAAAAAGATACGCATATTGCAAAACTTCCTGGCCACTTTTACCCAAGAACAAGGAAGACCCGACATCAACCGTTCACAGGGAGAATTTGAAATTGAAGAGACCGATAATGCGCTGTATGCCTTTCCTCTATTTTACAACTATGCTTTTTACATCAGCTCGGAACGATGGCCGGTTACCGATCGTGTTTTTGAGGCCTACAAAAAGCAGGCAAGCAATAGTCCTCGCATGGGCTGGATGCGCGACCTGCAAGGCATGTCGGAAGATGAACAGGGAAACCTCGCTTTGTTATCGCAAAGTTTTGAAGAGATTTTAAATAATCCGGAGCAGAAACTAATTGTCGACAATGTCATTCAACTAAAGGGCAAGGCACTGTTTTCAATTATCAAAACCAAAGCTAAGGAAGAAGCTTTTGAAGATTTTCTATACAGCTACCTCAATCAGGTTAAATTTTCGGCTTCGACCATTGATGAATTTAATGATGCTATTCAGAATGAATTTGGAATTGACCTGATTCCATATATGGAAGATTGGTTTAGCAGCACAAAATTACCGGCTTTTTTGATTGGACATGTTGATGCAGTCAATGTGCTAGATGGAGATCAGCTCAAAACAATGGTGAAATTTAAAGTGAGCAATACGGAGGACGTGGAAGGAATTATTTCTGCAGATTTTCGATTAGGAGGAGGTGGCCGTTTTGGCGGAAGGGGAGGATCTCCTGAAACCATCAGTAAATTGATTCACCTGGATGGGAATCAAACCAAGCAGGTTAGTTACTTACTAAGTGGAACTCCACGTGGACTGAGCATCAACACACTGACATCTAAAAATATTCCTTCAGAAATACGACTTCAGTTAGATAATATCGAAGAAGATAAAAAGGCCGTTCCTTACGAAGGCATTGCCGAGGTTGATATCCCTGTTCGAATTGCCGAAGACAACGAGATCATTTTGGATAACGAAGATCCCGGGTTTGAAGTGAAAGGCGAAGCCGAAACCAGCTTGCTTCGTCGTTTATTAATTCAGGAAACAGAAAGCTCGACCAAGTATGAAGGCTTTTCAGGTTGGCGACCACCGCGCACCTGGACATTGACAACGAACTCTGATTTTTACGGAGCCTACATTCGCTCAGCATATTATATCCGATCAGGCGAAGGAGATAAAATAGCCACTTGGAATGTGCCCATCAAGGATGCCGGCTATTACGATGTTTATGCCTTCGTGTATAAAGAAGATGGTCGTCGTAGAAATAATGATGGCGAATACCATTTCATTGTGCATCACGATGATGGTGATGAGGATGCCTTAGTCCAATTAAAAAGTGCTGAAGATGGATGGAACCATCTTGGAGGGTTCTATTTTTCACCGGATACTGCAGTAATTGAAATGACAAACCAGTCGGAATCGCGAATGGTAGTTGCCGATGCCGTTAAATTGATAAAACAATAATTGATACCTATGAAACTCATTTTTACAAAACTTAAGATTCTTGTTCTGCTGACAGCTTTTCCCGGAGCACTGGCTTTTGGGCAGCAGCTTTTGAGCTTGGAGAATGCGCTGGATATTGCTTCGCAGAATAGCCCGGACATCCGTATTTCGCTATTAAATTTGGAACGTTCGCAAGAATCGCTCAATGCCCAAAAAGCAGCCCTAAAATCGCAGTTTACCCTCAGCTTAAACCCGGTTGATTTTAGTCGAACCCGTTCATTCGACGATTTCTCATCAACTTGGTACACCAACGAATCATTTGGTTCATCGGGAACCTTTACCGTTTCGCAACCTGTTTTATGGACTGATGGAACCGTGCAATTGGTAAATCGGTTTGGTTGGCAAAAAAATATCAACGATGTAACCAATCGGGAGGATCGGGCATTCACCAACAATTTATACCTCAGCCTCACCCAACCTCTATTTACTTACAATCGGCTAAAACTTCAACTCAAAGAACTTCAGCTCGATTTAGAAAACTCGAACCTGAGTTACGCCATGCAAAAACTGAATCTGGAGAAACTGGTTACCCAGTATTTTTACAATGTGTATATGGCACAAATGAGCTTAACCATTGCCAAGGATGAAATGGAAAACACCAAGAAAAGCTACGAGATAACCACGAACAAAGTTGAAGCCGGATTGGCAGCGAGAGAAGAGCTTTACCAGGCAGAACTGAACTATGCATCAGCCGAGTCGGGTTTGCAAAACAAACGGGTGAGTTTGGAGAATTATAAAGATCAATTCAAACAATACATCGGCATGGATATTTTCGAAGAAATTTCGGTCATGACCAATGTAGACGCGAATGCTGTTGATGTTGATCTAAAAAAGGCAATCGATTATGGGTTGGCTTCCCGGATGGAACTGCGCCAGCGAGAGATTGATATTGAAAACTCGCAGTTTGATTTGATTCAAACAAAAGCAATGAATGAGTTTAAGGGAGAGATGAACCTTTCTGTTGGAATTATCGGTGAAGACCGTGTTGTTGGTAATGTTTACAACAATCCGACGAACAATCCCCGAGTGTCCCTTTCATTCAATGTCCCACTGTTTGACTGGGGTGAGAAAAAGTCTAGAATTAAAGCACAGGAAGCAGTTCTCCAAACACGTGAACTCAATCTTGAGAATCAAGAAATACAAATCGTGATTGATATTCGCCAGGTTTACCGTTCGCTTCAAAACTTAAAAACACAGATTGACATTGCCAAGCAAAACGAAAAGAATGCTCAGTTAACCTATGAAATTAATCTGGAACGCTATGCCAACGGCGATCTCACCAGCATGGATTTGAACCTCTATCAAACACAGCTGTCGGAGAAAAAGATGGCTTACGCGCAATCTTTAATCGATTATAAAATAGAGCTGTTGAATCTGAAAATTCAAACCCTTTACGATTTTGAAAAAAGTCAAGGCATTGTTCCTGAGGAATTAATGAAGAAAAGTAATAACTAAAACCATCCATCATAAAACGCAAATCAATGAAAATAACGAATTTCTATATCATCAGTATTATTGCGCTGCTCGGCTTGTCAGCCTGCAATAATCAAAGTGCTGACTCGGAAACTGAAGTGGCTATTCCTGTTTCGGTTGAGGATTTAAAACCCAGCTTCATTGAGCAAACGATAAATACCACAGGAACAGTGGCTGCAACCCAAGAGGCGACATTGACGACAGAGATGGGCGGCCGCTATTATTTAGCCTCCAATCCTCGTACAGGGAAACCGTTCCGATTGGGCGATCAGGTTGCTAAAGGGCAGGTAATTGTAGAACTGGAAGATGAAGAATACACGAACAACTTAGGCTTGGAGGCGAAGGAACTTAACCTAAAAATATCGGAACAAACTTACACCAAGCAAAAATCGCTTTTTGATAAAGGTGGTGTAACCCAAAGTGAACTAAGCAATGCCGAAGTGTCGGCAGTAAACGCCCGCGATAGTTATGCGCTGGCTAAAATTCAGTTAGAAAAAATGAAAGTTCGCGCACCGTTTAAAGGAGTGATCACCGAATTGCCACATTTTACCGCAGGAACTAAAGTGGCCAGCGGAACAGCTGTTGTTAGTCTGATGAGTTACGAACAACTCCAATTGGAGGTTAATTTGCCCGAGAAATATATCAACAAGATTGAGCAAAACCAAAACGTAAGGGTTATGAATTACACCTTGCCCGAAGATACCTTGCAGGGAGTGGTTCGCGAGTTATCTCCGGCAATCAGCACCGAGACCCGAACATTTAAAGGAAAGTTGAGTATCGAGAATGAAGCACTGAAGCTGCGACCGGGAATGTTTGTTCAAGCTGAAATTATTCTTGATCGACGCGATAGTGTGATTGTTATTCCGAAAAATGTGATTGTTTCGAACCAACGTGGCAAATCTGTTTTTATCGTACAAAAAGGAACTGCGGAACAAAAGCAAGTAACCCTGGGGTATGAAGATCAGGATAAAGTGGAAATCACTTCCGGCTTAAAAACAAACGATCGTCTCGTGGTAAAGGGATTTGAGACCCTGCGTGACCGTTCCAAAGTAAAAATCATCAAATAGAAAGGAAATACCGTGAAGAAGTTAAGCGAATTTTCGGTCAACTACCCGGTTACTATTCTGATGATGGTACTTGGAGTCGTTCTGCTCGGGTACATCTCGTACGATAAGCTGGGTGTCGATCTGTTTCCGGATTTGAACAACCCCCGCCTCTTTGTTGAGCTCGAGTCGGGTGAGCGTCCGCCGGAAGAAATGGAGTCCCAGTTTGTGGAGAATCTTGAAGCTCTGGCTATCCGGCAATCAGATGTCGTTCAGGTTTCCTCGGTGTCAAAAGTTGGCAGTGCCCAAATTACAGTTGAATATGCCTGGAACAAGTATATGGACGATGCTTTTCTGGATTTACAGAAAGCAGTGACTTCATTTGCCCAAAACCGGGAAATAGATGAGATCAATATAACGCAGCACGATCCAAACACATCGCCGGTAATGCTTTTGGGATTGAGCAATCCATCCATTGACGATATGAACGAGCTGCGCAAGGTGGCTGAAAACTATATCCGCAACGAGTTGATCCGCCTGGAAGGGGTTGCCGAAGTTGAAGTTTCGGGTGATGAAGATGTCGAAGTATTGATTGAAACCAATGAGTACCTTTTGGATGCCTTTGGACTGACAATGGATGAAATCAGCAATCGGATTGGAAGTTTCAACCAGAGTATCTCAGGCGGAAGCATCGAGGAAATGGGATTACGTTATGTGGTGAAAGGCATAAGCTTGTTAACCGATATTGAAGATTTCGAAAACGTCATCGTCGGCTACAAGCAGGTGATGGCTGATAATACGGAGGCAGCCTATGCCCCGATCTATTTGCGTGAAGTAGCCCAAGTTAGTTTTCAAAATAAGGAACCCGACAACATCGTCAGGTTAAACGGAAAGCGTTGTTTGGGGCTTTCAATTTATAAAGAAACAAAGTTCAATACCGTAAAAGCGGTTGATGAAATCAACAAAGCCATTGTTGATGTTGAAAAAGCGTTGCCCGGCTACCAGTTGCAGATGGTAACCAACCAGGGAAGTTTTATCAGCGATGCGATTAACGAAGTGGAGGAATCTGCCTTGCTTGGTATTTTGTTGGCAGTTATCGTCTTGTTTATTTTCTTGCGTCGCGTAGGAAGCACGTTAATTATTAGCATTGCCATCCCAATTTCCATTATTGCCACCTTCAACCTAATGTATTTTAATGGCTTGACTTTGAATATTATGACCTTAGGAGGACTGGCTCTTGGAGCCGGTATGTTGGTTGATAATGCCATTGTGGTGATGGAAAACATATTCCGAAATCATGAGTCGGGGATGTCGGTGCGCGAAGCGGCAATCACCGGAACCTCGCAAGTTAGCGGAGCCATCACGGCATCAACTATTACCACCATCATCGTATTTTTGCCCATTGTTTATCTACACGGCGCTTCCGGCGAATTGTTTAAAGATCAAGCATGGACAGTAGCCTTTTCGTTGGTGTCTTCCTTAGCCGTCGCCATTTTGGTTATTCCCATGTTGTTTAATCTGTTTTATAAGAAAAAGAAGCGGACAGTTAAGAATCGTTCGGTACAAGTAAAAGGCTATGGTCGTTTTTTAGCGAAAGTATTAAAAGTGAAGTGGCTGGTTATTCTGTTTGCTCTTGCCTTGGTCGGTGCATCAGCGTTATTGCTTCCATTTATTGGGACTGAATTTATGCCGAAAACGGAGACACGGGAATTTAGTATGGAAATTCGAATGCAGGAAGGAACCCGGATCGAGCGAACAACTGCTGCCGTTGAAAATCTGGAACAAGTGGTTGCCGGGTTGTTGGGAGAAAATCTGGAAACCGTTTATAGTCATATTGGCCCATCAAGTGGCATTAGCAGTTCGGCTTCAGCAATTTTTGAAGGTGAAAACACAGCCACTATTAAACTCATTTTAAAGCCTGAAAGTAGCATAGCTTCATCAGCAGCAATCCAAAAAATCAGTCATGCGATTGGTGAGATTCCTGGCATGGAAATAAGCTATCAACAAGATGAGACTGCTTTGAAAAGCATTATGGGAACCGATGAAGCTCCCGTGGTAATTGAAATAGAAGGCGAAGACCTGCAAGTGATTGAATCGTTAACCGCGGAAGTTAAGAGCATGGTTCAGGATCTGCCGGGAATGTACAATTTTGAATCATCAATGGAAGAAGGTTCTCCTGAAGTTGAGATCGTTGTAGATCGGCTACGCGCCGGAATGTATAACCTGAGTGTTAGTAACATCGTGTCGCAAATTCAGGTACAGTTAGAAGGGAAAGATGCGGGGCAGGTTGAGCGTCAGGGAGAAATGCAGAACATTAGCATTAAGCTACCGGATAAAGGCTTGTCGCAAATTGAAGAATTGACAATCACCAGTGGCAATCAGGAATTTATGGTAAGTGAGCTGGCTGAGGTCAGAATCGGACAATCGCCTAAAGAAGTGTATCGCCGTAACCAAAGTCGGATTGGAAAAATATCTGCTCAACTGGAAAAAGATGTCCCCTTGGATCAAGCGGTCAGCAAAATTCGAGAAGCCATCAAGCCGTTGAGTATTCCTCCGGATTACAAGGTAAACATCAGTGGTGAAGAAGAAAAGCGACAGGAATCCATGTCGAGCCTGAGTTTTGCCTTGATATTATCCATCGTTTTGGTGTATATGGTTTTAGCTTCGCAATTTGAATCGCTGCTTCATCCGTTCACCATTTTATTGACTATACCGCTGGCTGTGGTTGGTTCTGTTTTGGTGTTCTTCCTGTTAGGAAAAACACTTAACATTATGGCTTACATTGGTATCATTATGCTGGTCGGGATTGCGGTAAACGACTCCATCATTTTTGTTGACCGTATTTTGCAACTTCGAAATGAAGGTATGCAACGTATGGAGGCCATTTTGCAAGCCGGCCAACAACGGATTCGCCCGATCATCATGACCAGTTTAACAACCATTCTGGCTTTATTTCCATTGACTTTAGGAATTGGCGAAAGTGCTTCGCTTCGTTCACCAATGGCTTTGGCGGTTATTGGAGGATTGGTTACGTCAACCATATTGACTTTGGTGGTTATTCCATGTATGTACGAAGCCGTTGAAGCCATCAGAGACCGATTAAAAGAAGAGCCAAAACCAATTGGATAATTGAGGAGATAAGGATGAAATTTATAATCGATAGAAAGACCCTGATCAGCATGTTGTTTATTGGACTGACCCTTCTGGGCTACGTGTCTTATAAACAGTTGGGTGTTGAATTATTGCCCAATGCGGAGCTTCCCTTCTTGTTCGTTCAGGCGGTATCTAACCAGGAGGCTGATCCCGAATATCTTGAAAATGAAGTCGTCATTCCTATCGAAGGTGCTGTTGGCACCTTGGAAGGTATCGAGTCGCTAGAGTCGAATATCACCTCCCGAATGGGGACGGTCGTTGTTTATTACCAGAAAGATGTCGATTTCAGTTTTGCCTATCTCAAGCTACAGGAAAAGATAAACGAGATACAAGTAGACCTGCCTGACGGTGTGCGTGTTAGCGTAAATCGTGTTGACCTCTCACAAATGAACAACCAGTTTATGGAATTGCAGGCTCGCGGAAGTGGTGGAGTCGATCGGGTACGCAATATTGTTGATCAGGAAATAGCTCCTGATCTGGAGAATCTGGATGGCATTGCGGGTGTCAATGTGTTTGGTGGTCGTGAAAAATCCATCGAGGTTATTCTGGATATGGATGCCTGTGAAGCATACAACATTACACCGGCACAGGTTCGTTCGTTGCTTTCTCAAAACTCACAATCACGCACTTATGTTGGCAACCTGAAAGAAAGCGATAAACTTTACTTTGTGCATGTAACTGCCGAGTACGATCGGGTTAGTGAGCTGGAAAACTTAGTGGTGTCTGATGGACCAATCTTGCTGAAAGATATCGCAAAAGTTCGTTTTGGAGTAAAAGAAGAAACAAGCTACAGCCGGGTGAATGGGAAAGATGCAATTACCATTCGTTTGATCAACGATTCGCAGGTCAACCAGATTGAGCTATCGCATAAAACCCAGGAACTGGTTGAAAAACTTAATGAGAAGCTGGCCCGTAAGGATGTGGAGTTGTTCATTCAGGATAACTCCGCTGAAACCATGGAAAACAATATCGACCAAATCATCAACCTGGCTTTGGTTGGTGGATTGATGGCCGTGTTTGTACTGTGGATGTTTTTGCGAAATGTGCGTATTGTCGCATTTATTGCGCTGGCAATTCCGATTTCAGTATTCACTGCTTTCAACCTGTTTTATTCCTACGATATTACCCTGAACAGCCTGACACTGGTTGGTATGGCACTCGCCATAGGCATGCTGCTCGACAATAGTGTGGTGGTACTTGAAAATATTTATCGACTCGCCGGAAAAGGAGTAGATCCGGATTCGGCGGTCACGCAAGGGACATCCGAAGTTTGGCGTTCTATCCTGGCAGCAACCTTAACGACGATTACGGTGTTCTTGCCCTTTGTTTTTTCAACCAATTTCATGATTGAAATGCTGGGAAAAAATGTCGGTATTTCCATCATTTCAACCTTGGTGGTTTCGTTGGTTGTAGCATTGTTATTGGTACCAATGGCTGTCCACTATATTCTGAAAAGAAAACGCGGCAAAGAGATCTCCTTTGAAAAGGTGACCACCAACAACCGGATGGTGCAGGTATACTTATTGCTGCTGAAATCGTGCATGCGCTACCCCACAAGTACTGTTTTGGGTGCTGTGCTTATCTTCTTTGTTACCATTTTTGTCAGTTTGGCCATTAGTGTTAGCTCTCTGCAAGAAGTTGAAGAAGACCAAATTCAATTGTATGTGACCATGCCATCGGGCTCGAGTCTTGAAGTAACAGATGAAACAGTAACTAAGATTGAAGAAAAACTGGCAGAAGTTAACGAGAAATTGGATGTGGTGAGTACCATTGAAGAGGAAAAAGCAGTTGTTTCGTTAACGCTGGTTGAAGATTATGAAGAGGTTGATGGCCGATCATTTGCCGAAATAAAGTCAGCCGTAAATGATCTAACAAAAAATATCGGTTCAGCGGAAATCTCCTTCGAACAAAGCCAGTCAAGTGGCGGTGGAGGCGGTGGCTTTAGTGGCGGACGGAACATGATGGGCAATTTTCAACGGATGTTGGGAATTGGTTCCGAAGAAGAAAAAATTGTATTGAAAGGTCAGGATTTCGTCATGATGCAAACGGTGGCCGAAGACATTGAATATTTTCTGGATGACCTGGATTTTATTAACCGCGTGCGACTGAATGTATCAGACAACCGACCGGAAGTTCATATGCTATTTGATCCGCTGTTAATGACGGAATACAATATTAGCATGGGACAGGTGGCTAGTGAACTGAATTCCTTTTCAGGCGAAATTTCTACCGGCGTACAGTTTAATCAGGGAGTAGATGAATACGAAATAATTATCAAGCAAGGCGAAGAAGACCCACTGGAAGAAGATATGCGTACCATGGATGACTTGAAAGTTTTGCAGGTAAGTGATGCCTCGGGAGGCTTGCACGATCTGCAGGAGTTTACTCAGTTGGTTTACGCTCGGGGGTTGGCAGGAATCAATCGGGTAAACCAGGAAAAGCAAATCGAAATTACCTATAGCCTGAATAATGAAGCTCAGCAATCGAAGGACTTGCTGGAGTCTTATCGCTACGAAATCGATGCGCTGGTTGCCAATTACAACTTCCCGTCAGGGGTGGCCGCTGAAGTGATCCATGAAGAGGACGATCTTGGCGAATTTAAGTTTTTAATCTTGGCTGCCATCATTTTAATTTTCATGATTTTGGCATCGGTATTCGAATCTTTTGCAACGCCTTTTGTGTTGTTGTTCTCCATTCCGCTTGCAGCAATCGGTTCGCTATTGGCTTTGATTATTACCGGCAACAGTCTTTTTAATGCCAATACGATGATCGGCTTCCTGATCTTATTGGGTGTGGTGGTTAACAACGGGATCATTCTGATTGATTACAGCAATATCTTGCGCAAGCGAGGATATCGACGTTCCCGGGCGTTAATGACAGCCGGATTGTCGCGGGTTCGCCCAATCCTGATTACAGCCATTACCACCATTGTTGCTATGGTGCCACTTGCATTGGGACAAGCCGAATACGTGAGTGTGATTGGCGCACCATTTGCCATCATTGTGATTGGCGGTTTGGCATTAAGCACCGTGCTGACCCTGATTTTCATTCCAACTTTTTATTCGGGACTTGAAAGTGCCTTAGAGTGGTTTCATCAGTTGGATTGGAAACTGAAAGCCTTGCAACTGATTGCCATAACAGGTGCTCTATTCCTGATATACTATGACGTGGATTCCTTAACCTGGCAACTGGTTGATACCGTTTTGGCGGTTGTTTTAATTCCCGGAACCACATGGTTTGTGCTGAATAGTTTAAAGAAGGCAAGTGCTCAACTCATCGCACCGGACGAAAAAGTCCATATCGTCATTCAAAATCTGGTAAAAATATACGACCGCCCGAGCCGTTTTGCCCGCGAGTGGGCCGGTGGCCTCAACATCCGCCGACGAGCCGGATTGGAAAAAGAATTCCGCAACATTCGGGAGTTTGATCAGCTGATCTGGCAATTGCCACTGTTGGGTTTTATGATCTATTTTACCTTTTTCTACTTAGATGCCGCTTTCTGGATTAGCTTTATGATGATAATCATTTACTTGTACCTGAACCAGATCTGGGAACCGATTACCATTTATTTAAACCATCGGCACCAGGAAACAAACCGAACTGTTTTCAAGCGGATTAATAAATTAGGTAAGCTGTTTCTATATTGGTTGATGCCTTTAGTTGGATTGGTTATTCTCTGGATAAAAACGGACGTTATTGGTCTGGTAATCGCATTCGGAGCATTTTGGTATTTGGTCTTGCTAATTTCAGTTACCGCCAAACGGCTTTACGAAGAAAAAATAAATATTGAGCGGATCACCGGCCGTTTTGGTACGCTGCGACGGGCAGTCTTTCGTTTGGTGAAACGAATTCCGGTGATTGGAAAACGGCGGGTTCCTTTTAAGGCGCTCAATGGTGTTTCGCTGGAAATTGGAACAGGAATGTTTGGACTACTTGGCCCCAATGGAGCCGGTAAATCAACCATGATGCGGATTATTTGCGGAATTTTTGAGCAAAGTTACGGCAAGGTCTGGATCAATGGCATTGATACGCAAGAAAAGCGCGAAGAGCTACAGGGATTGATTGGCTATTTGCCACAAGAGTTTGGAACCTATGAAAATATGCCTGCCCAGGAGTTTCTGGATTATCAGGCTCTGCTGAAAGGACTAACCGATGCCAAACAGCGAAATGAACGAATCGAATATGTGCTGAAAGCGGTTCATATGTGGGAAAAGCGAGGCGATAAGATTGGCTCGTTCTCCGGTGGTATGAAACAACGAATTGGAATTGCGCAAATCCTGCTTCATCTTCCGAAAATTTTAGTGGTGGATGAACCAACTGCTGGATTAGACCCGCGTGAGCGTATCCGTTTCCGAAACCTGTTGGTGGAGTTGAGCCGTGAGCGGATTGTTATTTTTTCAACCCATATTATTGAGGATATTTCAAGCTCGTGTAATCAGGTTGCCGTAATTAACCGGGGGCAAGTAAAATATCATGGTACGCCAATAGAAATGGTGAACTTGGCCGATAATCTGGTTTGGCAATACGATGTACCGGCTGCTGAATTTGACAAGATGCCTAACAAACAAATGGTAACACACCACATGCGGGTAGGCGAAAATATAAGGGTACGCCTATTGAGCCATGAGAAACCAGCCGATGATGCCGTAGAGGCCAAGCCGGTACTGGAAGATGCTTATTTGTGCTTGATTAAAGACTTGAAGTAATGGAAGACTGGTTTGACATACGACGTGGAAGAAATCATTCCGAACTTGTTTCGGAATCCGCCAGTTATTAAAAAGTAGATTCTGAAACAAGTTCAAAATGACTTGATCAATTAGTTTTAATTTATGGTTTAAAAAAATATGAACACACTCAAACTTAAAAATACGCTGAACCTGATTGGTAAGATGATTCAATACAATTTCCGGATCATTTTTGGTGGCCGCTTTATCTGGTTCTTACTGGCAGCTTTCGCATTTTATGTATTTATTGCCATCATGGCTGTGTGGAATGGTGAATTACCTGACGAAGAATTTGTTTACGGTGCACTTACCTTTCCGGCCATTCTGCTTATTTTTTATCCCATGACATTTGGCATCCAGAATGATTTAGATGCCGGGATTCTGGAAATCCTCTTTGGAATTCCGGACTACCGTTATAAGGTTTGGCTGGTGCGGCTATTCCTGGTGTTTGTGTTAGTTTTTTTCTTGTTGCTTGGTTTTGCCGGTATTAGTTCTATCTTCTTAACCCGGGTTGATTTATTGGAGATGAGCTCGCAGTTGATGTTTCCGGTTTTCTTTTTAGGGAGCATGGCTTTTATGTTTTCTACCATCATTAAAAATGGTAATGGGACAGCGGTTGTGATGGTTATTTTTGGAGTTATCTTTCTTGTTTTTGCCGAGGCTCTGGAACAAACATTTTGGAATGTATTCCTGAATCCATTCAATGTTCCTCGCAATATGAATGAGGTAATGTGGGAGAGTATTGCTTTGAAGAACCGAATTTTCCTGGTCGTTGGAGCATTGGTGTTTGTCCTATATGGGCTGTTTAATCTGCAAAAACGCGAGAAGTTTATCTAAATCAGCTTATTCTGAGGATTCTTTTGCCGGAGGGTGAGTGAGTTGCTCCAGTAGTTTTATTAGCTTGCCATTCATCTTATCAATTCATTTCCCTTTTATCATTTCTTCCGAAGTATCAAACAGAGCAGCTCTTCCCGCTCCGTCTGCTTCAGGAAGATGCAGGCCTTCCTCTACGAACAGGCATCTCCCAAAACTGATTTATAGCAATAAGCGCCGATTTATCCAGAAATCATCGGGATAAATCGGCGCCATTAGTACCTATTGTTTATTATTGAGCTAGTGTTGTTGTTGTAAATGTAACCTTACCTTTTTCAATTAAATTACCATTTTTAACACTACAGTATGGTTCATGATCTCCGATGCTTGTAGGGGTGTAAGTATTCGTTGTTTTTCCTGTTACTCCTGTTACAGTGACAGGATATTTCCACGTTCCTCCTGCTCCTCCTTCCCATACAACAAACATTAGTGGGGCCGGCAGTGTAAAAAAATCTTCAACCTTCACTTCAACTTCCTTTTCTTGTCCAACAACGGTTTTGCTGAAATCGTTGTCAGTCAACAGATTCATAGAACCAGGGGTGTGCCAAACAGGAATTTCCGGCGTCAACGGAATCTCCGGAATATCCAGATGTTTATTGGCAAAACCTAAAAAGTCGAGCCAAATTCCAGCTTTTAATCCCACTTTTGTTCCCAATGCAGATCCCCACCCAATGTAGCCTTTCGGAGCTTCGGTTGTGTCTGTCACACTAATGCTCTCTCCTGCTCCCATACTCAAGGTATTGATTGCATGGACCGGTATGGCTATTTCAGGACCGGCCATATCGTCGATGCTAAATCCTAAACTTGGCCTTATCGAAAAGTTCTGTACAAACTTTGCCATTGCCTCGTACCTGATGGGACGTTGCTCCAATTTTACATTTGGAGTTTCAAAGCTATGTATGGCTCCATATTTATGGTCAAAATCTACCGTTACATATGGCTTTGAATGGTGCACATGCCAGTCCTTGTAAATGGCGGAGAAATTGGATCCAACCTCAATCTTCGGTAACGTTGTAGTTAATTCTAATCCGTTGACAACTTTTACTTCACCACCCAATTCAAAATCAAGCTCTAAAACAAGTTCACATTCAATATGAATGTGCGTTGGAACACAACCCACTGGAAAGACAAATCCCAATACCTTTGGATCAAAAAGCGGTACATCTTCATCTACGACAGGCACAGCACCTGTTGCTTCAACCCCCAGATCTGCCCACAAACTAATCTCTGTATCCTCGGCATCAACGACAAACGATGAAGTAACACCATCTACTGCGCTAACTTTTCCTATAAATGGCAAGTGAGTATTAAAGCTTCTGGTATGTTTCTTAATCGAATAGTCGGCTTTTAAATTTGTATATAATGAAAACCCGAAGTCTTCCAGACCAACTGTAATTGGTAGTCCCGGCACATAAAACTGAGTATTAAACTGGTGCTCGAAGCCCACTTTCCCGTCTTGCGCATTTACTGATTTTGTTGTTTTAAGTGGCATGTTATCTCTTACCGAAAAAAGCGTGATTTTCTTATCACCCTCCATGATATACATCTCTGACGGATGTATCCGACCACTTTCATCAGTTAATGCTTCGCTAAGTCGCTCCTGACTTAAATTTGATATGCTTTTCGTCGATAGTTGTTCGTTGCTAAAGTCAGGACTAAAATCGAACTTGACTTTTGCATTATCATAGACATCATGAATAGAGCTTTTTTCGGTTTGTAAAATATATTTTCCGCTGTTTGTTTCAACGCCGGTAACTTTACGAACAAGTGCTTTTTGCTCCATATTGATATGCAACACCGCACCAGTATCCAATTCAAATACTACGCCTAATTCGCAAGCTTCGTCAAATTGCATTACACCTGTTGCTTCATCGAACAAAACACCTTGCTGACCATCGTGAGTCATTGAGCTATTTTCCAAAACAATCACATTGTCATTCAAAACCAGTCGTTCTCCCTGATCATAAACGATCTCGGGTTCTTCGGTTACATAGTCCTTTTTACATGAATTGAAAACGGTTGTTAACCAAAGTATTGAGAGAATCAATAATGCATTACATGTATATTTCATATTAAACTTTTTTGTCGTTAGATGATTTTTAGCAGGTAATTAATAGTTTATAGGTGTGTCAATTTTGACCACTACTTCGAATCGCTGTCCTGATTGTATCGTTTCTTTTGTGGCAGCTACGTCGCTGGTGTTGTCTAAGCCATCCTTCTCTGCATAAAAGTAGTACCGTTGTTCTTTCAGCTCTTCGAAAAATACTTGACCGGTCTGGTCTGTTTGAAGAGTTATTATTGGATCTACTTTTAGATACAAATCATCTTCGGTGTTGTACAGTGTAACATTTGCGCCCTGCACCGGAACCAAATACTCACTTATCACATTGATAACTAATTGAGGATTCGATTCCACATACTCCGTTTTCGTACAGCTGAACTGTAAAAAAAATAATCCCAACAATAATCCGATTTTTAGTTTTTTCATATTTAATATAATTTAGTTGATGCTGCAAAATAGCACAAAGAAACTTACTGGCATTTACCATATGGTAAAAAATAATGAAATAGATAGGATTGGTTCTATTTATTAGAAGGATTAATAGTAGGCTTCCTGGAACAGAAGGAGCAAATTCTTTGTCTATATTGATTTAACAAAAGCATACTTGAGGATATTTATTAACATATTTTGTACTTTTTGAGATTCCCTGATGGGTCTGTTTTATGCGTGTGATGTAAGTAATTGCCAGTTGAATGATTCAAAACTGATTCATTATGATGGAGAGGTATGTTTACAAAGTTTTAAATGAATGGTAATCTTACAAAGGAAAAGTTAATTTTGTGATAGAGTATATATCGTATAACAATCATCGCCGACTTTAAACATGCAACCTCTAAACAAAGAAGATTACCCCCACTATTGCGACCAACTTCAGGTGTTTATCAATTCAACGAGTCCTATTTCTGACTCTTCGTGGGATAAGATGTGCAGCATCATGAACTTCTGGAGGGTGAAAAAAGGAGTCCGCCTGTTGGATTATATGGAGGTAGAAAGCGCTGTTCGTTTCCTGGGAAAAGGCATTGTAAAGTGTGAAGATCACTATAATGACAAAACATTTGTTTATGATTTTCGGGTAGCTCCTATTATCTTGTCAGAAACGGTCTCTTTGCTAAATAGCACCCCTTCCCGCATTACATTGGAAACCATAACCGAATGTGATTTTATCGAACTTCCCCGCAATCCTTTTGTGAAGATGCTCTTTAACGATATTGATCTCACTAAATTTTGTGCTGTTGGTGTTGTCAACTATTTAGGAATGACACACTACAAGCAGGCCTTATTGCGTACTTTAGATGCCCAGCAAAGGTATAAACACTTTCTTAAAGAATACTCAAGTGTGGCTCTTAAGGCCAAGTTAGAGGATATTGCCTCTTACATCGGAGTTACACAACAAAGCCTTAGTCGAATTCGAAAAAATGTTAAGTGGGAAGAAAACGAAAGAGAATTGGAAGCTTTAAGTAGCGAATTGGAAGTTGTGCATGGAAAATTACGATAGCAAAAGGTTGATGATTAGTTTCGGCTGAAAAACTTAAACCTCATTGAGCAATGATGCTTTGCCAGTACCCTACTTGTCGCTACTGAGCCCGGTCAAAACTTATTAACCAGATTCATTTTCGTAAATACTATCTCGATTCATTCTCCGCTGACGCTGACAAACGACTCCCTGTTTTTTTTACATAAACACCTTTACGAACAAACTGCACTCCGCTTCAAGCACAATTCGGCTTTATTCTGTAGAAACGATTGTACATCTAAAAACGATTCGATATAATTTCCATCAATTTTGTTTGGTTTATTGGCTTCGAAATATACTCATCGCATCCTGCTTCAATTGCCTTTTCCCGATCCTCCGATTGTGCGTAGGCTGTTTGCGCTAAGATAAATATGTCTTTGTTGAATTCACGTATTCGTCGCGTTGCCTCGTATCCATCTATGCCAGGCATTTTAATATCCATTAGAACGATGTCTAGTTCCGAATTATTACGGCACATCTCCACGGCTTCAGTCCCCGTTTTTGCAATTATCACCTCTTCTTTATATTTCTGAAGCACGGCCTCTAAGTACATCACAACAAGCTCGTCATCGTCAACAATAAGTACTTTTAATCCACTTTTTACAGCTGGTTGTTTTTTCGAACCTATCGTGTTCTTTTCATCAATTTCGTTGTTGTTTGTTTCGTAAGGAATTGTAAAGTAAAACTGAGAACCGACTCCTTCCACACTTTCCACCCAAATATATCCACCTAACATTTCGGCATAAGCTTTCGAAATAGCCAATCCCAATCCTGATCCTTGATAAACGTTTTTATCTTCGATATCGGCTTGAACAAAACGATTAAATATGGCTTCCTGTCTTTCCTTTGGAATGCCGATACCTGTATCCGTCACATAAAACTCGAGTTTCGTATCGTTGTTTTTTTTATTGATCGAATAGCCAAACTCAATACTGCCGACATGAGTGTATTTTATTGCGTTTTTGATGAAGTTGGTGAGTATCGAATTTATCTTCTCTTTATCTGATTTAAAACTAGCTTGTTGGTCAGTAGGCCGATTTGCAATGGAAAACCGGAGGTTCTTTTTTTTCGTTTCGGGCAGGAAAAATTCATAAAGTTCTTCCAATTGATTGTTCAAATTAATCTCAGAAATTTTAACCTCAACTTGCCCCGATTCAATTTTTGAGATATCAACAATGTCGTTAATGGTACTTAGCATGCGGTGTCCACTTTTTTCAATAATGTCAATAAATCTTTCTTTCTGTTTACCAGTAAGTTTTGGGTTTTTCAGAAGGCTTGTAAAACCCAGAATGCCATTCATGGGTGTCCGAATCTCATGACTCATGTTAGCGAGAAAGGCTGATTTTAGGCGGGTGCTTTCTTCTGCTTTTTCTTTGGCTTGTAGAAGTTCTTTCTCTGAATCTTTAATGCTCTGTATATCTGTGCATGTCCCAAACCACTTTACAATATCTCCCTTTTCATCAAGGATAGGGACTCCTCGAACTAACCACCAAAAATACTCTCCATCCTTCCTTTGCAACCGGCACTCAATAGAATAATTATCATTGTTTTTAACTGCAGTATTCCATGCATTCCATGCACGTTTCTGATCGTCAGGGTGGAAGGGTATATTCCAGCCGTCGCCGTAGCTTTCTTCCAAACTTAATCCGGTATAATCTACCCATTGTTTATTGAAATAGATGTTCATCCCATCAGGAAGCGTAATCCATACAATTTGGGGCATGGATTCTGCTAATAAGCGAAATTCTTTTTCACTTCTGAGTAATGCTTCCTGTGCTTTCTTTCGTTCGGTAATATCCTGGAATGATCCCGACATTCCGATACATTTTCCATCTCGCATTTCTGGTTTACCAATGGCATTCACCCACACCAAATTTCCTTTTGCAGTAATTAGGCGAGCTTCAAATTCATAAGCCACTCCTTCTTTTATCGCTTTCTCTACGCTATTCCTTACCAATGTTTGATCTTCCTCATGATAATAGGAGATGGCTTCATCAAGACTTGGGATAAAATCATCCGGCAATTCATGAATCCTTCCTGTTGTTCGACTCCAAATTACCTGATTCGATTTCAAATCTAATCGCCAGCCGCCCACTTTTGAGATTTCTCCGGTAAGATTAAGAAACTTCTCGCTTTCTTCGGCTCTTCGTTGAGCTTCAACTAGATTAGTAATATTGGTAATAGCGATGCGTATGTAATTGTCTTTTTTCAGATTCGCTTCTAAATTTGCATAAACACATTTGCTCTTTGGTGTATTCAGTCTTAATTGACAAGATCTCGGTTCTCCCTTTTTCTGGATGTTTCGAATAAACAGATAAAAACGATCTTTGTCGTCCCAGTGTACGAAATTGGTTATTTTCTGATTTTCAAAGGTCTCCCTGGAACACTGAAGCATACTCGCGATTGTTTCATTTGCCTGCAAAACCAGTTGGTTTTTGTCAATTGAAATATAGCCTACCGGTGCGTGATTGTATAAGTCGGCAAAGTTTGCCCTTTCGTCTTCCAGCTCTTTTTGAAAACTTCTTAGTTCATCATTCTGCATTTCAAGCTCAATCCGGTGTACTTCCAGCTCATAGACAATTTTCTGTATGTCGTGAGCCGACAAATTCGCAATGTCGGCGTATTTATCTGAAGCCAATTGCTCTGCCTCTTTTCTCAACTTCTTACTTTTCATAAGCACGTTCAGTTTTAGGGATTGTGAAATAAAACCGGCTTCCAACTCCCAATTCGCTCTCTACCCAAATTTTGCCATGGAGCAACTTTATAAATTCCGCACAAAGTATTAAGCCCAACCCGGTTCCTTTCTCATTGGCAGTACCAGTCCCCGATAATTTGTTGTCGAGTTCAAACACTTTGTCGAGGTGTTTGCTCTCAATACCAATACCGGTATCTGATACCATAAACAGCATGTCATTTCCACTGCTTTGAGTTTCAATTTTCACGATTCCTTCCGGATGGGTGAATTTCAAAGCGTTGGAAATTAAATTCCGAAGTACTGTTTTCACCATCTCCTTATCGGCCAATATTAAATCGTCAGCGTTGATTACAGATTGTAGTCGAATATTTTTTGAATTGGCAATAGGTTGCTTAATTAAATTAACTTCATCAATTAAGTCGGAAGGCTTAACTTTTACATAATCAGGTTCGATTGCTCCGGATTGTAATCTTGACCATTCCAGCAAATTATCCAATAGTTTGAATGCCAGTGTTGATGACTGATAAACCACTCCGGACAATTTCTGAACTTTTTCGGGCGAATACGTCAAGGCATTTCGATTCAACATTTCGCTAAAACCAATAATTGAGTTAAACGGACTTTTTAAATCGTGTGCTATAATTGAAAAGAATTTATCCTTGGTCGCGTTCACTTCCTTTAATCGTGCCTCATTTTTTAAAAGCGATTGCTCGCTTTTCTCGGCTTGTTCTTTGGCATTCGTCAACTCCAATTCAGCTTGTTTCCGTTTGGTGATGTCACGAATTACACCGATAAGATATTTATTGCCTTTGGCATCAATAAAACGAGTTTTTCTGGTCGAGATTGTTTTCATTTCACCTCCTCTTACAGTAAGCGATTCTTCTGTTATATTCTCTTGCCCGGTTGCAATAACCTGCTTATCAATTTTTAGAAAACCTGCTTGTTCTTCCAGAGCAACATCTTCGGCAAGTGTTTTTCCAATTACGTCAACTTCTGAAATACCGAAGATTTCACAAAAAGCACTATTAACCATGAGTAACCTGCTTTTATCGTCTTTTACGAAAATGGGATCGCCAATATTGTTGATAATATCACGAAGGTACTTTTCGCTTTTCTCAGCTTTTTCTTTAGCCTGAATCATTTTGGTTTCGGCTTCTTTCAGTTTTGTAATATTTCGTATCACAACCTGAATAATCTCTTTTCCTTCAAGCAAGTATTTACATGGTGTCGCTTCGGCCAGAAAAAGCGATCCATCTTTTCTATGAAACTTTGTCTCGACTAATAAAGATTCTTTCTTTTTCATCGTGTCCAAAACGTCTTCCGAATTGGGAAGCTCTTCTTTTGGATGCAAGTCGAACACTTTTTTCTGAAGAAATTCCTCCCTCGAATAACCAAACTCCGCAGTGGCTCTATCATTAACGTCAATGATATTCATTTCCAAGTCGTGGACAATAACTGAGTCGGGTGAGTTTTGAAAAAGTTGTCGGTATTTCTTTTCACTTGTTTCAATACGATCTTTTGCACTGATTAAATCGGCCTCAGCTTGCTTAACATCAGTAATATCGAAGCATAAGCCGATCATTCTTCTAGGTTTATCGTTTTCATAAATTGTGCTCCCTGCGGATTTGATCCAGCGAATGTCGCCATTAGGAAGAATAATTCTGTAATTGCTTATTAGTTCGGTATTGTTCTTTAAGCTTTCCTCTATTTTTTTCGAAGCCAATTCAAGATCGTCAGGGTGTATCACCTTGTGCCATGCATCGAAACCGGCTTCAGTTTCTTTCGACATTCCAAAGAGCTTTAAAAACTCATCCGACCAATAGAATGAATTGGTTTCGATATTCCAATCCCAGGTTCCTGCGTTGTTTAAATCCTGAGCTAGTATCAACCTGATTTCATTCTCTTCAGCATGCTCTTTGGCCTGAATTAGTTCCTTTTCGGCTGCTTTTAATCTGGTTACATCTACAAACGTGATGACGACCCCGGTTACGACATTATCAAGTGTTCGATAAGGCATCATCCGGCAAATGTAACTCTTCTGAGTACTGTCAATCTCTTTCTCTACGGTGTTTAAAGTATTTACAACATGCTCTATGTCTTCTTTAAAATCGGGATAATTTAATTTTGTAACAAAATCTTCAATGGGCCGGTTAATGTCGCCCGCAATTAAGTTTATAAATTCAGTTACTTTGGGGGTAAACTTCTTTATTTTTAAATCCACGTCCAGAAAAATTGTGGCGATCTCGGTATTCGTGAGCAGATTGTTAACATCATTATTTAAATCCGAGAGTTCAGCAATTTTATTCTGATGCTCGGTATTTACCGTAATGAGTTCCTCGTTGATTGATTGTAATTCTTCTTTTGATGTCTCCAACTCTTCGTTGGTACTTTGCAGCTCTTCGTTCGACGATTGCAGCTCTTCGTTGGCCGCCTTTAATTCTTCGTTCGTTGTTTCGGATTGTTCGATTACCGATTGCAGATATTCTTTTGTCTGCTTCAATTCCAGCTCCAACGTTTCAATATAATTGACATCCTTGTTGCTAAAGTCGTGCATATCATCACTTAAAAACATTTCCGTCTCGGTAATATCTTCAAATACAATCAAAAACAAGTTCGACTCTTCGCTTTTAGGCTTAACAGGCTGTATATGGATATTAATAAACTTGTAAGTATTATCGGTTTTTAGGTGAAGTTTCTCCTCAACAACTGCTTTGTTTTCGCGAATTGCTTTGCTTAATGCAACACGTAGCTTAACACGAATCCCGGGTTTTGCCATTTCCACCACATTCATATTAGCAACTCCTTGTACTGGCTCGAGATAGGCTGATGTTTTGCCTTTAAAAAAAAGAATATCCTGTTTGTTGTTCACCAAGACAGCAGCAGGAGTAAAATGCTCAATAATTTTGTTCTCTGTTATACTTTTCAAGGTCATTTTGTCTTCCGGAGCACTAACTTTCTCTATTTTACCTTTATCTTTTACGGCAGGAGCAAACGAAGGCAGCCCACTCACGTAATCCCGTTTAGGAACAACGTCGTTTTTTTGATATAACTTCCATTTTTTGTCTTTTGTAGTAAAGATATCTCTGTTTTTTCCCAGTGTTTCTGATGAACCCAAAAATAAGTAACCCCTGGAGTTCAGAGCATAATGAAAGGTGGAAATAGCTCTCTCCTGCAATTCATTAGACATATATATTAACAAATTGCGACAACTAACTAAATCAACTTTTGAAAACGGAGGATCTTTAACAACACTTTGCTCGGCAAAAACAATGATGTCGCGCAAAGGCTTATTTACGACATAGACTTTATCTTCGAGGGTAAAATATTTTTGAAGATACTGTTCCGGGACATCAGCAGCAATATTCTCGGGATACACCGCTTGTCTGGCTTTATCAAGCGCGTTTCTATCAATATCGGTCGCAAAAATCTGTACCTTATAACCGTTTAGGGAATGTGTATCCATGAATTCTTCAAACAGAATAGCGATCGAATAAGCTTCTTCCCCGGTGGAGCAACCGGGAATCCAGATTCGAATGGGGACACCTTTCTTGATTTTCGAAAATAGTTCAGGTATTATTTCGCTGCTAAGTTTTTCGAACGCGTCACGATCTCTGAAGAAATTTGTTACGCCAATCAAAAAATCATGAAACAGAGTTTCTAACTCCGTTGCGTCTTTTTGCAGAACAGCAATGTAATCTTCAATTTTTGTAACATGTGCAATTTTCATCCTACGTTCGATACGCCGGATAATCGTATTGGGTTTATAGTACGAAAAATCATGACCGGTTTTTGTACTCAATAAATTAAATATATTGGTTAGGATATTATTACTATACTCCTCAGGAATAGGTATATTCCCAGTTTCATCAGTAACGTAGCTTAAATAGTTCAGTAGTTTTTCCGACATTTTGTCGGCATCCAGAATATGATCTGCCAAACCTGTGGAAATTGCACTAACAGGCATTCCGTCGTACTTGGCATTTTCGGGTGTTTGCACAAATACAATTCCATTTCCTGACTTGATTGCTCTTACTCCCAGCGTGCCGTCGGTCCCCGTCCCCGATAATATAATGCCTATGGCTCTGTCTTTCTTATCGTGCGCCAGCGATTTGAGAAAACTATCAATTGGCAACCGTAAGGTGCGTGGACGAGGCTGCGAACTCAATATCAGTTTATTGTTTTTCAAACTCACATCAGAACCCGGAGGGATGATATAAACTGTATCTGGCATTACTTCAACGCCGTCTATAATCTGCAAGACCTCCATTTTGGTATAACGCTTGATTAAGTCGGCAAGAATACTTTTATGGTTCGGATCGAGGTGTTGGATAATTACAAAAGCAGCACCCGTGTTTGAAGGTATGTTTACGAAAAAACGCTCTAATGCTTCCAAACCTCCGGCTGAAGCTCCGATCCCTACAACGGGTAATACCTGGATATTTTCAGCTGGTACGAGAGAAGACTCCGCCTCGGTTGCTTTTTGTATTTCTTTCTTTTCCATGTTCAGCCTGTTATTGTTTTTTCTTTGTTATATTCGATCGAATAATAACCCGAAAAATTGACGTTCTCAATATATTGTAAGTATTCTTGCGCCAAAATTCAGAAATTTTATATCGATAATAATTCTTCTGTATGAAAGCAAGTCAAGCAATTTTTATGTACTCGTTTTTCCAAACCCCCTGCTTCTAAAGCAAACTCTTCTTCAAATCTAAAAAATTAACATCAGGTAAAATTAAGGTTTAAAGTCCTATTTAGTTTTTTGTTACTGATCTTAAAAATATAAAAAAGGTTTGTAACTAGTCTGTTCTTCTGGTAATTATATTTAACAACTACATTTATTTCAAGAAGAACTCAACAAGCTGTTGCAATTAATAGGAATGAGTGTTTTCAAACATGTTCGATTATCCTCAGAGTTCTGTTGGCGTTATTCTGAAGAAAGAAGAATCGTGAATGTTAAAACAGTCAGGTGGAGTTTCATCTTCACCCCCACCCGATCCCATGGGTTCGCACATTCTCTTAATCAAAAGGCATATCGGATACTCCTTATTAGGCTGCTGATCAGGTGCAGGCTTTTATTTTTTCCTGATCGGTATCCAAAACTCTTCTTCCGAATTAGAATCTTCACCGTGATATTTTTCTCCCATTCGGTCCAGATAAGGTCTGTCGTCCATTTCATAGATAGAGCCTGGCAGCCCAACCCCATAAATATATTGAAATGTTTTTTGTGCTTCACTGGGTTTCCCTTTGTATTGAAATATGGAATATTGACCTTGAGGAACCACTAGTCGATCCATTTCTTCGGGAACTTCATCAAAGTCGGATACTTCAACTGCCGCCCACTTTTCTAACTCTTTTAACGGATTGAAATCGATAAAAAATGGGGATCATCATAAATGTCGATAGCATATAAATCCGAATTAATCGAATTCTTTATCACGTTTTTCCTTGACGAAAAGCTCTTCCAGAATTCAACCGTTTTATCATCTGAAAACGATATTCTTACTCGTTTTCCGATCAGTTTTTTTTCACTTTGTATTTCAATTCTTGGCTTCATATATGGCGTTCCAAACTCATCTTTAAAATCTGTCATCATTCATTTTACTTGCAAAAATACGATCCTCCAGCAAATCTAATTGCTCATTCGTCGATAAACTGAGTGTAATGTTGGTAGCGTTCGAAAATTTGGCGTACATAGTTATACGGTTCTATTCCGCGAACATAACCATAGTTAACAACCGGATCGTTATAATTTTTGGGTAAACTTAATTCTAAAATCATATCCTCAACATTCTCATCCCAAACATCAGGATCCAATCCCCTTTTCACAGCAAGGCTCTGGGCATCAATCACGTGATACAAACCGCAATTATAAGCTGCCATCGTGAATTTAATCTTCTGGACAGAGTCTGCAAGGCTTTCAAAATTCTCCCGAATTTGTTTTAAATAGGTTATGCCCCCTTTTATACTTTGCTCCGGGTTGGTTCTATCGGTAACTCCTAGCTCCTCAGCTGTAGCCGGCATGAGCTGCATCAATCCTAGTGCATCGGCCCAGGAGCTGTTATTCGGGTTAAATTTAGATTCCTGGTAGATCAGCGAAGTGACCAATCGCCAATCCCAATTTAGTTCCTTAGAATAAGTTTTTATCAAGTCGTCATACGGACTTATTTCCTGATTATTCAAACTATAAAAATCACTTCTAACCCGTCGCCTGAAATCCCTTGTGTTTTTGAAATACTTGTTGTAAATCACATTATAATCCACTTCCTTTTTCAGTTCCTTCAACCACTCATTGGTAGCTTTAAGTAAATTAGGTGAGTTGTGGCGTGTTGCCCAACTTATTCGCTGCGAAAAACTAACCGGAACATCAATATCTAAAATGGGGTAATACGAAGCCATAATGCTGGCGATATTCTGATCTGCAATGGTGTATTCAATATTTCCCCGAGCCACTTCTTTTATGATTTCGTCTGTCGCCATTTCTCCAGGAAGGGTATCCACGTAAATTTGTCCGCCAAGCTCCTCCGATAGATTTACAATTCTTTCGCTATAGGATGAATTGCGTCGGATTGAAACGGTATCGTTTAAAAGTTCCATCGGATCCTCAATCAAAGCGTTTTCTAATGTATTCCAGTGCATGGTTCGCCAATTATCCGGTTTCTTTTGCACGAGTACCTGTTTGGTCAAATATAAATAATCGGTGAAAGAGACTTCCCTTTTTCGAAGTGAGGTAATGGTTAATCCATGTGCCACTATATCTCCCTCGCCGGCATTGAGTTTTTCGAATAACTCGTCCACGTTTTTAACCACAATCAATTCAAGCGAAACGTCTAAATAATCCACAAATCTTTCCAGCAATTCATATTCATAACCCATTGGGCGCCCGCGATAGAGAAAATAAGTCGTGCTGCTATAAACTGTTAAGGCTCTCAATTTGCCGGTCTCTTTGATCTCCTTTAAATCCCATTCTATTGGATTAGACTTTGACCTAGCTTTATCGTTTTTCTGTTCCTGCGAACAGCTCACAATAAGAAAGGACAGTATTAGTAATAGCCGGTAACGGAATTTAAAAGTTGTTTTTAAAATCATAGGTTATCAATTTAAATTACGACTCTCTGCTCTCTTGAAATAGTAATCAATGCATGAAAATGGGTTTAAACATCACGCTGAAGCACTATAAATTAGTGAAGATATTTCGCAATCCAAAATTTGAGGAATATGCATCCTACTTTAAAAGTGGCTTAGGCATGCTCTCTTTCCCCAGAAATAGAGCAATTTCCGCAATCCGTCATTGAGTCGTCAGATTCGGTGTTCTAACTTCAGCCCGAATCATTCCTTGTTGGTGCATTCGCTCAGCTGAGACGTGATGCTGCACATGACCAGAGGTTTTTCAGACACTAAGATTTAGGCTCTTTTTCTGTTTTCAAAAGACGATTTCGATTCCCCATAATCAGGAAAATCATTGCTGTATTCACTCAAAAGTGGGGCAGGTCGGGCTTGTTTGAGACATGATTTGCACTATTGGTATGAATGAAATCGTAAATTTATGAGCCAACAAGGCCTAGAAAAACAGAATAAGTAGCGATCTTTGGGCCAAAGATCAAACAACAAACAAACGGCTAATTATATGTAAGCCAAACCCCTACAACATATTCATACTTATTCTACTAGCACAACTCATCTTTTCTTGTTCAAGAACCCAACCCGAAAACTGAACTCACTGTCGTGGAACGAATTTATATTGTCTGTCCTCGCTCAACTTCGACTCAAGTTTTTCAAATTCATCAATCGATTTAAAAGGAATAAAAACACACATCAATTTACCCGCATTTTCATCTTCTTCTACCGGCTTATAAACACCCACCTTGCTTATTCCGGCACGGTGCATTGCGGGGATGAAAGCTTCTTTCAGATACTTATCTATGCCTTGCTCCTGCTGGGCATTTTCAAGCGTGTAAATTTTAATTTGGTAAATGTTACGTTTGGCTGCCATTCCCGATATGGAAAACATCAGTAGACAAACAACAGTTAATATCTTGAGCTTATGATTCAGGCTTGCCATAAATTGTTTCGTTTTCATTGTATAAGGGATTAGGTGTTTGTGGTTTAAATATCTTGTTTTTATTAATGTTCTGCTTTCAGTTCGCTTAAATAAAGCTGCTGAGCCCCTTGTTGAGCATAATTATGACCGTTTCTTCTAATTTTCTTAGTTGATAACTAATTTTATCAATTCAAAAATTCCAGCTGGTATTAGAATATTTAGAAGTGCATACCCATAAGAGTATTTATTGAAATATGACAAGCCGTAAATTAAGTTCCGTGCTGAAAGAATCCAAACAACAAAGTAGGTAACTGGATGATGATAAAATACTAGATCCAGATTTTTTGTGATTAATGCTGGAATAATCAAGATCAACCCAATTACCAGGTAGATTAAATATGGAATCAGTGAATAGGCTACAACCAATTGAATTTGTTTCTTACTTGCTTCTCCTTTCAGTATTCTCCCTATTACCCAATAAATCAATGCTAGTAAAAATCTCACTATGATTATTCCAATTAATCCGGATAGTATTATTCCGATTAATATTCCTACAATTTTGTTATTTCCGAATGGTTCAGAAAGATCTTTTAGTTGAGGAAATACGGCACCAATGGTGATCATAGCAGATAAGATATTAACCATTGTCCGGTTTATTGAATCATCTCTTTTCGATAAGAACTCGAATGCCTTTACTGGAGAAGTCCAAATGGATAAAAGTGGTTTCATTTATTGTCCGTTGATTTGCTCTCTTTTCTGTGCCGGATTTGTTAAATCACGTCAAGAGTTCTCCGGTTCGGAGAAAGTTATTTTTGAATTTTATTCAGATGTGCACGTAATTTTTTAATTGCCCATTCGTAGTGGCTCGACGTTGCAGACACACAATAACTGCCGAGAGTGGTTGTTCCTGTCCAATTGAAAATTTGCTTCGTAAAAAGCTGATCATTCGAAAAATGCTGTATGAGTACGAATACATCTTTGTGGCTTTTCTGAAACATCTCCTTAGCCTTTTCAATTTCCGTGTTTTGGTGTTTGTTCCAAAGCTCTACATTCATCTCTCCATATGTTTTCCAATTATATGGTTCGGGAAGAAAATGTGATGGATTGCCATTCAGATTAGCCTGAACCCAATTCAGGAGCAACTGGTGCCATTCGTAGAGGTGAATTAAAACGTCTCTTAGATTCTTATCTCTTTTCCAGTGAGCTTCTTTTTTCTTCAAATCGTCAGAAAAATCAAAATTCCTATTTAGTTCCTGTTCTGTCATCGAATCGATCACGTTCCAAAGCTTTTCATAATTTTTACTTGCTGCTTCAATTAAGTCGCTTTTTGATTTTGGTCTTGCCATTTTATTGTTTTTTTATGTGCCAGCATCTGCCGCTATCTTCCAGATCAATCTGTTTCTTTCGTGTAACCTGTTATTATTTTCCCCGCTACCTCATCATTTCACCGTTTACCGTGAGAATCCTTGCTACTACTCTCTATGCGATGAAGTCGCACGGAAACGAAGTATTTATGCATCTTCAATCCATTACATTTGAAAATTAGTTATCAGAATTCTTAACACTCAGCTAGGTGGATTCTGTTCTTTTCTCTGATTTCCTGATTTTATTTCTGTGCCAAGATTTTACTCAATTCCATGTTGAAGTTGTGCATGGGAAAATCATCGTTTAATACATTGCCCTCTTCGTCAATGACCACATAACGGGGAATTCCATTAAACTTGAACAACTGGCGTAAATAATTATAATCGTCTTTCGATAGCCTGAAGCAATTCTTAAGCTCCTGTTCCTCCACAAATTTGTTATAACTTGCCTCAGGAGAACCACGTTCATCGGTAATAAAAATGAAATCAAAATCAGGGTTGTCTTTGTATTTTTCGCGTGTTTCTTTCATTCTTTTTATTCCAGCAACACAAGGACCACAAGTGGTTGCCCAAAAATCGACAAACAAAATTTTACCCTTAAACGGATTTACAATTTTTCGGAATATTTCCGTTGCAACACCTTCAGGTAAAGCGTAGGCTATTTTTTGCTCATCAGGAAATGCATCCTCAAAAAGCTGGGCACCTGTTTTTAGTAAGTATGGCTTCGTAATTCCTTGTTTCAGATATTCCCAGTGCGTAGCGGCCTCTTCTTTCGGTAGATTTTTAAATGTAAAGTTTAAGGATCTGATTTTTGCAATTTCATACACCAAACTTGATTTTAATCCAAGTTCACTTTGCAACACCGAATCTTTTAAGTGCCAGCTTGCACTCCAATGGTCCTGTTTCTGCACCCGATTGTCTACCATGTACTTACTTGCATAAGCAGACAATTCATCTTTATATTTTTCACTAAAACTTTTAAGTAGATCCTCTTTGCTTTTCACTTCAGCAATGTCTTCCGGAGTCATATCTTCTTTAGATAACAGTTTTAAAAGATCTTTCTCTTCATCCGTCAATTCTATTTTTACCTCCTGAAAATACTGGTAATAAGTTACTTTCGGTTTCACGCTTCGAAATGTCCTTTTGGGTCGAGCAGAGCTTAGTGGGTTACAATATTCAAATCGGTTAACAAAAGTACTAAACTCCCCTGTTACCAGAAGGCTGTTGTCATCCATCGGAATGTCCTTTAAAAAGTCATAATAAGAAATTGGAACCGGAATTTTCAACACCTCATTGCTCGAGTCTGTTCTAGCTTCATAACTTCGGTTACTTACAAAATCCAACATTCTGGTGGCGCTTTTCAGCACAACCTCATTCCGTAGTATTGAGCCTGCCTGTGCGCTTATTTCGTTGTTCCCGATATAGGTCTCAACATGTTGTTTCGCTGCAATAAAACTCGCCAATTGCTTCTCTTTAAACTCCCCAGGAGCAAGTGTTGATACCTGTTTTTGAAATGCTTTATAATCGAATTGTTCAAAATCATAGGCTGCCAGGTCTTCGTTTATTTTTGCCAATGGACCTTGAAATTGGATATCCTGAATTTTGTAATGGATGTTTCGTTTCCGGTCTGCTATCAGGAATTCATCCCAATCAAGGATCATGGATAATGTTTGTCCCGGCTCAATATAAAATGGAATCCATCTTTTATTAATTGACAAATTCGTATACTGAGGAATAGTCATTGGAAAGCTGGCTTCGAAGCGACCATCGGGATAAACCTGAACAACAACTGGATAATCTTCCCTTGTAATATCATTACTTGCATAAATAATTCCCGTCGAAAAGCCTAAACGAACATCATAACCTTTAATGTATCCGACTAAATGTGCTGTATCGGCATCAAAAAATTGGGGCGAGTTAAAGTCTGTCGGTGCCTTCTTTTTATTCTTTGCCAGTTCATCATTCAACCAAGCACTAACATTTTCCGGTAGTTCATTCGTCGAACTTACCTCTTTCGTTGCCGTGGAATCCAGAGAAATTCCAAAAATTGATTCTCCAGCGGATAGTTCAGAGAATGATTTCAGATCCACTTTTTTAATCGTTTTATCCAATGCCGGAAATATTAAAACTACGCTACTATCACCGGATTCCGGCATAAATAATTTTGTCCCAAATTCAGCCCCTTCAATTCCAACAATCGGGAAAGATGTCCCGGTCTCCGAATCTTCTAAAAAGATCTTTTCTTGCTCGAACAGGATCCACCAATGTGGTATAAATGCCAGATGAACATTTAAACGAGTAGATGTATCGGACAAGACAACTTTGGAAACAGAAAAGATTCCGGTATTTTTCACCTCATACGAAGGATTTTCAATAACCCTTATGCCTGCCAGTACACAAAATGAGAATGCAATAAAAAGAAATAATAAAGCTGCTTTTTTCATGGAATAAATGTGTTATTAGTTGATTCTTAATTTATGGAGCACTTAGTAAGCCAAGTCGTTACTGTGAGTGGGTCAAGCACCCCTGTTCCGCTCTGGCATAGTACGTTATTGTGCCCTGTTTTTTAGGTTGATTTTTTATTAATCAGTCTGTATTTAATTCACTATATAGATCGACCTATTCTTCCTATTCCTATTGTTTTCTATTCAAATTGAATCGTTTCAGAAAGCGAGTCATTAAATTACCCGGTGAATTTTCATCAAAAAATATTCGTTACTCATGAGCATAACTTGTTCTTTTTGACTTTCTAAGTCGTACCATTAGCCAAATAAATAAGAAGAAAAACAAGATCATTCCAGCGATAGAGAGCATGTTGATTGTTTTTAATTTCTTAATAGCTTTTGCATTTTCATCACCGTTCACTTTAGCTACTCCAAGGTATTTTGTTCTTGTTTCTTCAAGGTGCTCCAAAAAAGCGATGGTCTGACTTAACGTAAGCTTTTTTGAGGTGACTTGATGATTATCGGCAGACTCCGTTTTCTCAATTCCCGGAATGTAACTTCTTACATATTTGGTGTAAAAAGAAAAGGAGAAGCCTAAAAGGAGTACGATTAAAAAGCTTAAGGTCGTTTTTTTTTTCATTCTATTTTGTCTTTGTAATCTTCAGATTTCCGTTGCTGCACCATTTCGCCTTATACCGGAAAACTCTTATCCGGATATTCCCCATGCGATCAAATCGCGCGGGAGCGAAGCAGGCATTTATTCAGCTTTGTTCTTTTTTAACATTTTATTCCCGACCTTAAATCCAACTCCAATAAAGATTATTATAATTCCAAATGTCAAATATTCCCACTCACCTCTAAAGTTCATTGATGCCATATTGCTATGCCGATCCGGAATTTGTGAAAATAGAAACTGAATAATATTAGCGATTACAAATCCAAAACCAGAGACGTAGAATAATTTGTTCAAGATGATTAGTAGATCGGAAATATCGTCCTGTTTTTTAGTTGCTTCTTGATTAATGAATTTGTCTCTTAGGAAGTTTAAGATCAAAATGAGGAGATAAACAACAATAATTATAAGGACTAATTTCATAAAGATTGAGGTAAATCCGCCTAAGAAATCAGCACTCAGGTTAAATGATTGTTTTTGATCCATTGGGTAATTTTGAAGATTAATGATTTAAATTTAGGTGTATCGTCTTTTATTCATAAAATGCTCAATATGTTCGTGTTACCCAGAACTCCTGTGCAACAACAAGGCTTATTCCTTCTCTCTTTATCTCTTTTAGATGACAATTCGCCGACATGGGATGTCTCGTATTCGGGTATTAAGTTCCAGTAAACGTTGAAATTTTAGAGGATGAAAATCGGAAGTTTGGGTTCATGAGTCGTGTATTAGTTTTTTTCACAGCTACAAGTTAGCGATTTCGTTATGAAAGTTATGCTACTACCTATAATTTAATTTCATTCAAAATAACAAGCGGAATGATGACAACCGTCTTTTTATTCGTCACCGACTGTTTTGTGAAAGTCGAAACCTGTTACCGAACCATTTCACCATTTACCGTGAACGCCTTTTGCTCCTAAGCACCATACAATTAAACCGTGCGGAAGCGGAGGTAGTAATGAACTACCTCGGGGCAAGTCCACGAGGTATCAAAAGAGCTAACGCACGAGACGAAAGCGGAACGGCCCCAAGGGATGGGGAATTAAACCAAAAAAAGATTAATGATCTAAATTTCTATTTCCACTTTTTCGCCGCTTTTAACCCACTTATTAATAATTTCTACTTCATTCAGATAAATTTCTGTTTCAATTTTATCTCCTATTCGGTTTAGATTAATTGAAATATTATTATCCCCCAGATGTAAATTCTTTATACTTAGGCTGGGGAGTTTATCTGAAAGTTGCGGTGTTATACTAAATGAATTAAATGCAGTCTGTTCGAATGACAATATTCCTTCAATAATTAGTCTGCAATACAATGCACTTTCAGCTGAAAGGTGCTTCATATTGTTTTCAGGAAATGCTTCAACAGGGTATGGAACGTGGTTTCCTATTAATCTTTTAGATGAATAATTGATTAGCTTTTCGAGAGACTTGTCAAAGAAACCTGCTTTAAATGTACCTCTTAAGGCGTATAAAGTTCCTCTATCCCAAAAAACATTGGGTTCTTTCGTGTTTGGATTTAATTCAACTAAAACTCCGTTTGGGGTCCAGAGTTTGTCAAGCAGTGCCGTAGCAGTAGCCTCCGCTCTATTTTCGATACCCATTACCAGAGGTAAACAAATCCAGTGTCGAAGGTGTGTATTGCCTTTAAAATAGCGATAGGTATTTAAACCCTCAATCTCATGCCCAAAGTAATTTTCAATATTGGCAGACAATTCAATACTAAGTTGTGAGTACCGAACCGACAGACTATCATACCCAAGTTCATTTGCAAGATAAGATGCATTTTTAAGTCCACCGTAATACAAGGCATTTGTTGACAAGTTTGCTTCACCTGTCGAAATTCGCCCTTCCATTTCGTCCGTGTCCGATAAAACAACTCCATCAGCATTCATCATTTTCTGGCAGTAGTTAACGGACCATTCAATCAATGGCCATATCTTCCGGGCAAAAGCTTCATCAGCATATCTCATTAAAAATTGCGATGTTCCATAAGCAATCATGGCAGCATCTCCTCTATCTTTTCCACAGTTTGGCAGCTCTCCGTCAATTTCAAATGCATAGCATATAGGCGTGAAACCTTCAGGGATATTTTTTAGAAACATTAAATAGGCATTTTTTGCAGCTTCAATACCCGTATTGTACCCTAAAAAAGGGAAGAAAGGTCCGCTATATTCTACCTGATCATTTGCCCAAATGCCAATGTAATAATTTTCGCCCCCGGGTGAATGGACCAAGCCCATTTTCGATTCGAAGATACTTTCAGAAGCTCGTATTTTTGAAAAATAAAAAAGTTGATCGATGACAGGATTGGACGTTTCGAGAACCAGGTTATTTTTAATCGTGTTAAGAAAAGCATCTCTTTCCGCTTTAATTTGTTCAAACCTGAACCCATTTATCGGCTCATCATCGATGGCGGCAGAAAAATAAAGTGTGAAATTATACGCCGACTGGGGGCTTAGGCTAATTTTTTTTTCAGCATCATGATACACATGACTTGTGTATTTCCCTTTATGACCAATCAACTCGTCCAAAATGTTCGTGTTGCCAATTTGTAGTTCTTTTACCTGGTGCCCACTATTTGTCAATTCCCAATTTTCAACAAACAAACGTTCATTCATCGATGGAAATAATGTTCTCTTAAGCATTATTCCTTCAACAGGGGTATGGTAAAAAGTCAGCTTACCATCAATTTTCACTGAATCAATTTGTTTAAATACCAAATTGAAACTATCCATGGTAATTGTGGGGTCAACTTCGTCAGAGTAGGTCTGCTTATAATAGGCGCGGTATTTTTTCCAATCATCTTCAATTGTTCTTAACTGCGGATATATAATTTCACGATTTAGTTTAAGTTCTCTGTCCTTGTTTACATCGTAATAAATAATTGCCGATACTTTTTTCCCCGACATTTCAATGTTATCGCCATGCGGATAAACATTCGGCTTATTTAGATCCCAAACAATGCTTTGCGAGGAGGAAATTTCCCAATACGTATCAATTGGTTGTGTTTGCCCCATTAGAAAATAAGTATTCAGAAGTATGGCTATTATTAAACTAAATTTCTTGCTTATCATTGTTCCGTTTATTTTGTTCCAAATATCAACAATTCCTATAACTTTATAGTGATGTATGTGAAATTTTGACTTCATAAAAAACCTACTTTTTGTTCGTCACCTATTGTGTCGTAAAAGTCGAACCCTGTTACTCGCCGATTTCACCCAATCCCGCAAAAAACTTTTGCTCACCCTCGCCACGCGATGAAATCGCCCGGGAGCGATGAACGGAGTAGATTTTACGATTTGGGTCTTTTAAAGAATGCCACGTATCCAACTGTTTGATGAATCCAACCGAATCCGAAAGCCATAAATCCACCATCTAATTTGGGTTCAACTCTTACAAGTTCCCAACCATTAGCTCCATATCGATCAAATTCTTCGTTTATTTCTTCGGGTAATCCGGTGCTGGTTCGTTTCTTTGCGTTTATATACACAATCTTATATTCCCACTTCATTTAGTTAGTTTTTAGTTGTTCTTATTTTGTATGTCTTGTATTCAGAAATTCAGGAACCAGCACCCCCCGGCTGCCGCGCGAATCCTTTCGTGTGGTGTAGTTATTTAACTACGATAATATTTCCTCAGGCTGGCGCCGATTTGTAATCGGTGCTTTACACGCAAATGGTTGCTTTTTCAAAGCAAGACACGGGTCACAGACCCGCGCCAGCAGATGCTGGTCATTATACACCATACAAATATCTCCATCCCTTTCTTTTGCTGGCAAAATGCAAACTCTCAAGCAAAATGTCTTTATATTCGTTTCTGGTAAAAACATCGATCCACTCAACTACTGCAAAGCTTACAAAATAAACTCCTTCGGGATTATGGAATTTGTAATTGCGACTCATTCCTTATTGATCTATGAACTCTTAAATTTAACACGGCTAAAAATAGTTACTGGTACTTATTAGCCTCCGGCTAAACCACACGAAAGGATTCGTGCGGCAGCGGGGTGAGAAGCAGTGAAAACGAAATGAACATTATAGATTAAAACAAAAACTCCTGACGCAAATGGCTTTAATCCATCTGCCTTTTCAATAAAAAATTGACAAGTATGATGAATCAATTTCTCAGAAGCCAATCTGTTATATATTTCATCAATTTGTTTCGAACTTTTTATTTTCTCCATTAGTTTTTTATTTACAATCTCTAAAATTAAATCCTTCTTTTTGTATTTTATAAGTATCGTGTAGTGCTTTTTGAAAAATAAATTCTGTCATTTCCTCGTCAGGGATTGTTGCTCCAGCTCCTTTAGTTTCAATAAGACAATCATCAATGAATTTTGCTTTTATTTCAGGGTCATTGAACTTCTCAAGAAAAGATTTGAATCCATCTTTAAAGGTTCCTTCTGAGTCTTTATAATAAAAATTTGATTCGTGTTTTTCCATTTCTAAGTACGCATCAACTAAATTTCCACCGTCTATTAGTTGCTCAAATAGAATCGAATATTTGTTAATTATCTCTTCTGGATATACTGCTTTACTTGCGGAAATATATCCAGAATACGGTGATTTTTTATCTGATACAACTCCTTTGTATAAAAACCTGCCATAGCATGTTGCCATTGTAATAAATAATTGATTACAAGTCTTAATATTGATTGGGCGAAATAATTCAACTAATTCACTCCATGTAATCAAAG
The DNA here is from genome assembly GCF_963678245.1 of uncultured Sunxiuqinia sp. Lineage (NCBI taxonomy): Bacteria > Pseudomonadati > Bacteroidota > Bacteroidia > Marinilabiliales > Prolixibacteraceae > Sunxiuqinia > uncultured Sunxiuqinia sp. The sequence continues at coordinate 244,989 of NZ_OY782771.1, read as the reverse complement.
TATCATCTGACAAGACCAATCCACTTTTATTCTCAGCACCGTGCATTTCAAAATGTAGTAATATTCCTCCTGAGATATAAGAAGCATTTTCTGAGTAATATTTTAATAATTCTACAAAATCGGATTTTGCTGATACTCGATAATATTTATGAGTAAAAGGTTTGTCTTGATAGTCAATTTTTCTTCTAATACAGTCATCATACAATTCTCGACCAGTGAGATGTTCTGTGTCCTTAAGACTCTCAATAATAACAATATATTTAATATCGCCTACCATTTTTTTAAATTAATGCTAACGGATGGCGGTAAGAAATAGTTGCGCGCTTTTCAATGCGTTTCACTATCCGGGTACACCAACGTTTATTACATGTTATGCCTCTAAAGTTAGCAATTTCATGCGCAATTTTTTTTACCGCGGGTTGTGCTTAGTTGTTCCTAATCTATAAAGTCTCCAATTTCATAATTATCTGTTGATACTTCATTTAGTTTGGTTTCCGTTTGTTGGTACATTTCTTCTGAACTATTAGAATTAAACGAACAGATTTCTTCTGGGTCTGTTGGATGATTTTTAACAATTAGAGTCGTGAATTCTTCTTTTCCCATTTTATCTCTAATCATTCTGTGACTTATTGTATGTTCAATTCCATCAATTTTACATGCCTTATTCCTAATCCAGTTGTATTTCATAGTTTTCAATTTTATAATAACTTACACTTAAAGATTTACTATTTGAGACACAATCTCCAAGTCCAATTTCTATTGACATAAAGGGTAATCTGTCATTTTCTGACTTTAAAAAGCAATATCCATACCCTATTAATCCTGGGTCTGCATAAAGCTTGTATTTTTCAGATTTCTCAGTAATCTTTTTAAAAGTCTTAACAAGTCGTTTGTATTCTTTTCTTAATTCTTTTGACATTTGGTCTCCATAATCAAGACTTAAGTAAATAATATCTAAACTATCAATTCTACGCCTCAGGCTGGCGCCGATTTGTAATCGGTGCTTTACACGCAAATGGTTGCTTTTTCAAAGCAAGACACGGGTCACAGACCCTCGCTAGCAGATGTATTTAGTGTTTAACTGTTCCAAGGTAGCAATTTCGTTATATAAGTTATGCTAGTAGCTATAATTTATTTCATTCAAAATAACGAATAAGCGGGCTAAAATCAGGCTTTTTGTTTACTAGCGGCTGTTTCAGGAAGGTCTAAACCCGTTTTAAGTGGGATATCACCTCTTTGGAGTCCATTTTTCCTGCACAGGAAGCACTTTTAGGGTAAAATTGGGCAAAAGGCGTTTTGGTCAAACCCAGTTAAAATCTGACTAAAACAGACCGAAAGTGGTCAGAAAAACGTTGCCCGATCTGTTTTTTATGATTAGTAATTCCATGGAAATTTAAGTTGAAGAAAATGATCAATTTAGTTGACTTTTATTAAAGTAGCCTTTATTATACATATCATAATAAACCAATCAATAAACAATTAATCTTATTATTATGGGAAATAAGTTTAATTTCAGCTACGGAGAGCTAGCGCAACGTGGCGACCGTATGGTTGTGCTCATGCAACAAGACGCAAGCCAATTAAAATCGTTAGGCTATACACCCGAGTACACCACCGAATTTCAGTCGAAGATCTTGTTCTTTAAAACTTTATCGTAGAATGCGTATTGGCAGGGACAGCAAATGATGAAAACCAAAGAGAAAAATGTAGCCTCAAGAAACCTCCGGAATTTTCTGGCCGAGTTTCGTTTTCGGGCGAAGTTGGCACTGGGAGCCGACTCGGTTTTCTATCGGTCGTTTCGTTTTTCGAAGTTGAGCGCTCTGGACGATAACCAGCTGATTATTTTTGCCGACCACGTGGTTCGCACAGCCGAGACCATGATGGATAAATTAAGTGTCCGTAAAATTGATGAAACACTCTTAAACGAGATTAACACGGCTGCTACTTCGCTGGACGATGCCATTGACGCCCAGAAAAAAGCCATTGCCGTGCGCGAAGAAAAGACCTTTGAACGCGAAGAGAAAGCCGGCGAGATTTACGATATCCTTTCGGAAATTTGCGAAGTTGGCAAACGTACCTGGGAAGGAACCAATCAGACCTTTTACGATGATTACCTCATTTATGGATCGTCCGAATCGATCGGTAAAGAAGAGGACGAAGAAGCTAAAGGAACAGATCCGGAACCGACTCAACCATAGGCTTTATTTGATTCTGTGATATGATCACTTCAATTGATTCCAAATCATTGAGACGATTTTTCATTCGATTGTTATCAGCCCCTCCAATTAATCAACCAGCTTTTCAATTCGCTTATCGGGAATGAGCCAGGTCAGGTCAACCAGAATAAACAAGATTCCGGACACCCAAGTGTTGATCCGGCAAAAAACAATACCCCAAATATACAGTATGGGAGAGCTTTTCCCTTTGAGGTTTTTGCCAACTGCTTTAGCTAATACCGAATTTTTGCCCTAGCTGCAAAGTATGCTCGTTTGCAAATTGAAATAGGCAAAAGCCGATATCAGAAGCACAAAGCCATAGATTCTGCGCTAAAACTATTTTCACCTATCCAGCCGTTGGTAACGGAATTAACTATAGCCAAAACAACAAGTGCAGGTTCGTCCAAAGGATTTTTCCCGACATTTTGGTAACCGTGTGCATCATATGGTGGTGGTTGTTCCAATAAATTCCGATGTAGATGAAACTTAAAATGACGGGGGATCAGTGGCACAAAGTCTGCAAAATCTCGGCCTATTTGGTACTTTTATTTCAAGTACCATGATAGTAGAATGGCTAATACGCCATCGCGAAATGCTTCTAACCGTTCTTTTTCCATAATCTGATTTTACCAGATTACTCAAGTAAGATCCTAGTTATTGAGCTTAAACTAACAAGAGCTTATTTTTACTTATGTTGTTACGTTTTCCATCGAACGGTCTTTGACGAATATGAACTTGGAAAAACCGCAGGCGGGTATGATTTTCAGATTGTTTTCCCGCGCAAACCGTACAGCTGACATCACAAGCTGATGCCCAAGTCCTTTTCCTTTAAATCGTTCTTCAATACTTGTATGTTCAATAACGAATGTTGACTCTCCTAGCCAGTTGAAAGCCAACTCACCGGCAAATTCGCCTGATTTATATACCACGAACCGACCAATCTGGCCATCTACTTCTTGCTTAATTTCTATCATCTGTCTATTGTTTTTTGATACTTAAATCCCCTGATGGGCATTTGGCAACCTGATCGATCAACTCCTGTATGGTCGCATTTTCAATCTGAATCCATGGCCTTGCCTGCGGCTTATAAACTCTGGGTAGGTTTTTACACAAACACCCGAATGATTGCACCGATCGGCTTTCCACAGAATGATAGTTTCGCCGTTGCTGTATTCTTTTGTTTTCATAACTATTCAGTTATACCATTATTGAGAATAGTTGAAATTCATTAAATTAGTTATGTATAAAAGCAATTACTGTGCCAAATTGTTTATGGGAACTAGTAAAATATGATAAGCAAACTGTTGTGGAGTAATGCAGAGAATTGTTTATCCACAAAGCTCCCCCACCTTTCAGCTGCTGCCAGCAATCCGCTTTTACAACCAACTGTCAAGCCGACTAGTCAGCAGATTATTGCTTCAAACGCTATGGGTATAACGACAAACAAGCTGCTCCAGCAGTTTGCCTCGGAAAGTTTCAATGCTAAATCGACTAGTCGAAATACCCGGCATACTTCGCGGGCCATTCAATAATGGGCTTTATACGAATAGCTTTGTAAAAGCATTCGGCAGCTTCGCTTTGCAGCTGAATTTTGCCTTTGGTGAGCGGGGTGGTCTTTCCATCAGTCACCACACGCGAATGTTGCAGCACCATTACCACCTTCCCATTCACAATATGCAGGCTTTTATCGCCTATTGTAACCAGTTCCAGCGTAGTCCATTCACCTTCGGGACTTTCGTTATTCACACTGCGTAGGCAAAAGCCATCACGCCCGGTTTTCCGACCGATGGGCAAAAAGGGCTGATCGTGCCCGGCTAACGTATTCATCATTCCCTCAGGAAGAAAAGCACGTATATCAATGGCCGAATTGGCAATGCTCCAGTAGTCTCCCATGTGCCCTTCCATCACCTGAAACTCCTGCGACAGCATCCACGAACGCCAGTAGTCAACACCGGCTTTACCAATGGAATGATACAGCAAACCCGAATCTTTCAGTTTGTCCAGTCGGGGTTCATATTTCTTATCACCCCACTTAATTTGCAGGCTGAGGTGATAATTTTCAAATTCCTTTTTGGTAAAAATGCAGCCATATATTTCGCCACTCACATGAAGAATCGGTTCGCCATCTTCTTCAGCGAGGGTAAAAACACCGGGTTGGTCGTTATTGTAACCAATTGGTTCAATTCGGTTCCCGTTTTCATCAGTCGGTTGTTTGCCATCATAGCTATTCTGATGCCGGTAACTCAGGTAGGTATCCCATTGCGACAATTCCTGATCTAAAAGATAAGTCCATTTTTTTTCGGGAGGAGTGAATGATGGGAATACTAAAAAAATTGCCAGTAAAATAGCCAATGGTCTCAGTATTTGAATTTTCATTACAGTTGATTAAGTTGTTTTCGTACTTTTTTTGAAGGACGATTAAAGGTAGTTTTTCAAAAATCCAAAAGCAAGTTGGATACACCATGACAATGATGCGCGGTGTTTTCAAATCTAAAATCACAGGTAGGTGCCAGCTTTGTACATCTTCAGCTTACCAACCGTTGCTGATTTTCTTATTTCTGAATCAAAAATATTCCCCCGAGCAAAAGTAAGATACCAGCAATGCGGCTTGGAGAGATGTGTTGCACGGTGAGGCCAAATAAGCCAAAATGATCGATCACCGAAGCAGCAATCAACTGCCCCCCAATAGACGCCGCCAACACGGTACTCACCCCTATTTTAGGAATAAAGAAAATGACTGATGACACAAAAATGGCTCCCAACATACCGCCGGCAAATAAATACCAAGGAGCCGCTTTTACATGTTCCCAGTCGGGTATTTGTGTTCTGAAAATCAGGTTTAGCCCAACTAAGCAGACAAAACCAACCATAAAATTAACCAGTGCTCCTTGCATTGGGTGTTTTAAAAAGGTCGTCAGCTGGGTGTTAATACTTCCTTGGATCGCCAGTAAACAACCAATAAGCAATACGATAATCGTGTAAACTATTTTCATGTGTTTTTTTAATTTTCAAGTTGTTTCGAATGGCAAATTTAGACAATGTTTTTGTTGTTGAAATAACTCAGTAAAAAACAAATTGTTCAACAGATGATCTGCAGTGGAATTGATGTTGGTACGCCAGTAATTTAAACACCAAGCAAATGGGTGCGAAGGACAAATAAGGATAAACCACCAATAAACAGCCACAATAAAATACCCAGTATAAAACTTCGCGAACCTGCTTTTTTAGCTTCGGCAATAGAAATATTGGACCCAATGAGCAGCAAAGCGATAACCATCCCGCGCTTACCTAGCCAGGTCAAATGCGTGTAAGTGGGCTGCCACTGAGGAAGGAAATGTGCCACAACAATGGCGAGAACGAACAAACCAATAAACCAGGGAATGCTGAGTTTTCCTTTTTTCTCATCTTTATTAAAAAGTGCTATAACGACTGATAGCGGAATGATCCACAGCGCACGGGTAAGTTTAACAGCGGTAGCCACTTCCAACGCTTTTGCACCATACGATGCACCTGCGCCTACCACCGAACTGGTGTCGTGAATAGCAATAGCCGACCAAAATCCAAAGGTTTCCTGACTGAGATGAAAGTAATGACCAACCATCGGAAAAATCATTAATGCAATAGCATTTAAAATGAAGATGACTACTAACGAAAATGAGATTTGGTAATTTTTAGCACGTAAAACAGGAGCGACTGCTGCAATGGCGCTTCCTCCACAAATGGCAGTTCCGGAGGCAATCAGCCAGCTTATTTTTGATTCTACACGAAGTAATTTTCCCAGCAATAATCCCATGCCAATTGTGCTGACAACCGAGCCGGCTGTTAGCAGAAGTCCGGTTTTACTGGCCTGTATGGCCAGCGTGAGGTTCATGCCAAAGCCCATCAGTACGATGGAAGCTTGCAATACCCGCGCAGTTTGCTTATGAATGTTTGGGTGTCGTATGCCGACTAAGGATAATCCGATACCGCCAAGTAAAGCCACTGCTGGCGTTATAAATGGTAGAAAGCAAGCTGCAATCGCTATTCCGTAAATCAGTTGAATGTATTTTGTTTGTTTCATAACCGTTGTTGGCTTGTTTTAACGGTTACAAAGGTGCCGCTTTAATATAGCCAAATCAAATACTAAAAACTTATATTCGATAACTATAGGTTATAACAATAGGATACTTTCATAATCCTTTAAGATATTCGAAAGAACATGGAGGATAGACTTGGAATCGTGTTGCACGATTCTAAAATTGGTACTGCATTAGAAAATTCAAAAACAGCTGCTGAGTGCTGTTTCCCGGCCCTTGGCGAATGGCAATTCGCAACTTCCTGGAAATGGTTAGCTCTTTGATGTTGAGGCAGACAATGGTTTTCAACTGCAATTCTTTATCAATGGCCTTTTCCGAGACAAAGCCAATGCCTTCAAAATTGACCAGAAAGTTTTTAATGGCTTCGGTGCTTCCCAGGTGAATTAGAATATTGAGTTTATCGAGTTCTATTTTATCCTTTTTCAGGGCATGCTGAATCACCTCCAGTGTTCCCGAACCTCGTTCTCGAAGTACGATGGGGATTTGTTGCAAATCGGCCAGCGACAAATTTTTCCGTTTGCCGTAAACGCTATTCGCTCCACTAACGACTACAATTTCATCTTCCAAAAAATCAAGGTAGCGAATATTGCTTTGCGAGGAATCGTTTTCAACCAAAGCCAAATCAATTTCCTGATTCAGCAGTTTCTGCTCCATGCTGAATGAGTTCCCGTTGAACAGGTCGAGCTTGATTTGTGGAAAGCGCTGATGGAAAGCAGCCAGCACACTTGGGATTAGGTATTGCGAAATGGTGGAGCTGGCTCCAAGCCGCAGTGAGCCCTTGTAATCATCATTCAACCGACTTAATTCAAACTCCAATTCGCGATACTGTTGCTTAATTTGTTTGAGATGAAGATAGCCCAACTTGCCGGCTTTGGTGAGATAAACTTTGTTTCCCTTGCGCTCAAACAAGGCACTGTTCAACTTGCTTTCCAGCTCTTTGATGTGCTTGGTTACGGCTGGCTGGCTTATAAACAAGGCCTCGGCAGCTTTCGAAAAACTGAGGTTTTCGGCAACAGCTAAAAATACTTCATCCCGATAATCCATTTTTTGTACCCTTTTTATTGGATGCCGAAAGTTATGGTTTTTTCAGAAAGGATAACTCGTTGTTCAACAAAAAACGCCACTCTCCAAACGAAGAGTGGCGTTAACAGAACTATTATTGAGCAATTAAATAAACAAGTTTAAATTGGATTTTTCTGCTTCTTCCAAATAAGTAGCCACTCCACCAATCTCAACGCCGTCGATCAATTCTTCAGCATTCACGCCCATCACATCCATCGACATTTGGCAGGCAATCATTCTAACATCATTATCCAAGGCTGTTTTAATCATATCTTCAATGGAGTCTACTCGTTTAGCAAGCATGCGCTTCTTCATCATCATAGAGCCCATGCCCATCATATTCATTTTAGAAAGCTTTAGTTTGCCCGCATTTTCAGGCATCATTTTACCAAACATTCTACCCATCAAATCTTTATTGATTTTAGGCTTGTCGGCTTTTTTGATGATGTTGAGTCCCCAAAAGGTGAAGAACAGAGTAACCTGTTTTCCCATTGATGCGGCACCATTGGCAATAACCAGAGAAGCTAAAGCACGATCCATATCGTCGCTGAAAACCACCATGGTTTTGTTTTTGGGCAGTTGTACCGAAACAGCTGTTCCATTGGTTTGTTGCGGTTGTATATTGCTGCCTTTTTCGATAATTGCCGTAATAATTCCTTCGTTTGAATCCAGCGAAATAAGCTGGTTTCCGGTCATATTGCACCACGATTTGACGTCTTTAAAAAAGCCGGGGTCGCTGGCTTTCTGAATCAGGCGTTCACCCGGTTTCAAGGCGGCCATTTCTGTTTTTAGTTTGAGTACCGGCCCCGGACATTGTAATCCGCATGCATCGACCTCAATGGTTTTAACGTGGCTCGCGAGTGGCGCAACAGTTGGTGCATCCGCCTCCGGTTTTCCGTGGTAAATATGGTCGTCCTTCGCAATGTAACTTGATTCGAAAATGTCTTCATTGCTTTGTTTGCAGGTTGTATGTTCGTAGGTTTTATAACCTCCACTCAGGTTATAAACTTCTTCTATTCCGTTTTGCATCAGCATACGGCAGGCAAAATAGCCGCGAATCCCAACCCCACAGTATACGATGATTTTTTTATCGCGTGGAACTTCGCTGAGGCGTTCGCGAATTTTATCAACTTCAATATTGATCGAACCTTCGATATGTCCCATGGCGTGTTCTGCAGGCGTACGTACATCAAGCAGACAGATTTGTGGCCCATGCAGTTTGCTCACTTCAACCCAATTGATGTTTTTCATGCGGCCGGTAATGATATTTTCGGCCACGTATCCGGCTTGATTTACCGGGTCTTTGGCCGACGAATAAGGCGGTGCATAAGCATGTTCAATATCTTGAAGATCGTAAATTGTGCCGTTGTTCAACAAAACGGTTGCAATCAGATCAATACGCTTGTCGATGCCTTTGTAGCCAATCATTTGTGCTCCATAAAGCTTGCCTGTCGTGGGGTGAAATAGAATTTTTAAGGTGTAAGGCAAGGCTCCGGGATAGTATCCGGCATGCGAAGATCCGTGGATAATATTTGACGTGTATTCAATGCCTTCACGCTTCAGCGCCTTGGCTGATAATCCGGTTGACGCAGCAGTAATGTCGAAAACCTTGGCAATGGCAGTGGCAATAGCTCCTCTGTATTTCCGGGTGTTCCCCATTACCAGATTGTCCGCAACAATGCGTCCTTGCTTGTTGGCCGGTCCGGCGAGGTAAGTATTTACATATTTACCAGTTATCGGGTGTGGAAATGCTATAGCATCGCCTAAAGCGTAAATTGATTCATCTTCAGTTTGAAGGTATTCATTGACTTTTATACCGCCGTTTTCAGCCAGCTCCAGACCTGCTTCCTTGATTAATTTTGTTTCGGGGCGCACACCAATTGACAAAATGACCATATCAGTTTCAATTTGTCGTCCGGATTGAAGCTGTACCGTTAAATGATTGCCCGAAGGCGTGAAGGAGTTTACACCATCTTTCAGGTAAAATTCGACTTCCTTGGTTTTCAAGTGCTGGTGAACTTCCGCTGCCATTTCGTAGTCGAGTGGCGCCATCACCTGACTGGCCATTTCAACAATGGTAACATTCATGCCCAGTTTGTGAAGGTTCTCAGCCATTTCCAATCCAATAAAACCAGCACCAATAACGACTGCTCGCTGTGGCTTTTGCTCGTCACAAAATGATTTGATTTTGTCGGTGTCGGCAACATTGCGAAGGGTGAAAATCGATGGATCGTTGATTCCCGAAATTGGGGGTTTTACAGGCTCGGCTCCAGGCGACACAACTAACTTGTCGTAAGCTTCGGTATATTTTTCTTTTGTTTGGTGATTAACAATTTCAACCGTCTTATTTTTACGATTGATTTTTGTGACTTCCTGGAGCACCCGAACGTCAACATTTAAACGAGCCTTGAAACTTTCGGGAGTTTGAACCAACAGTTTATCCCGTTCAGCAATTGTTCCTCCAATGTAATAAGGCAGGCCACAATTGGCATAGGAAATATTTTGTCCTCGTTCGAACATGATAATCTCTGCATGTTCGTCCAGTCTTCGTAAACGGGCAGCGGTTGTCGCACCTCCGGCAACTCCTCCAACTATAATATATTTTGCCATTTTTTTGATATAAATTAATTCAATTCTTCTACTGAAAACATCTCTATAAATAGATATTCAAATGTCTGCATATTTAAAGTTCACTTGTCTTCTTTTTCCAAAATTCAGGCTTGAAATAACATTATCTTAATCTTTCACCAAAAGGAACATATGTGCTGTTTTTGAAATTGATTTCTATTCTGGCTTTTTCATTGGGTAAAATCAAGATTCGGATTGAAGTTGATAAATTCTCCAGATTGATTTGACTCTAATTAATTTGAGTGCGAAACTAAAGTTCAAGGTCAATTCATGTATTTTTTGTTCTTTTGTGCAATCAAATTCGATGTAATCATGAAGACTATACTCGGCTATTTACTATCTCCGGTTTATTTATTGATATTCGGACTATCGCTTTTAGTATTTCATCCTATTCAGGTTGTTTGTCGCTGGATGGGAGGTTATCACTTAAGAAAGAAGTCAGTAGATGTCCTTAACTTTATTTTGGTTTACGGCTTAGTGGTTATGGGCTCCAAAATTCGGTTTCGCGGATTTCACTTGCTGCCCCAGGGGCGCCCATTTATTATCGTATCAAACCACCAGAGTACGATTGATATTCCTTCTATTGTGTGGGGGTTTCGCAAGCACCATCCCAAGTTTGTTTCGAAAAAGGAATTAGGAAAAGGAATTCCGAGCATTTCGTATAATTTGAAGCACGGAGGATCTGCCTTGATTGATCGTTCGAATGGGCGGCAATCCATTGTTGAAATTATGAAGCTAGGTAAACACATTGAAAAGGAAAACTATTGTGCCAGCATTTTCCCTGAGGGAACGCGAAGTAAAACTGGTAAGATTAAGAGCTTTCAGCCAGCGGGCATTGCATCTTTATTACGTGCAGCTCCTTCGGCCTGGATTGTTCCCTATGGAATTGACGGCAACAGTAAACTTATGGAGAAAGGATATTTTCCTCTCAATTTCGGGAACAAGCTAACATTCACTGTTCTTCCTCCAATAGATCCGACAGGGCGTGATATTAAAGAGTTGACTCTGGAGATTGAACAAAAAATCAAACAGCACTTAGGACAATAGCACTTGACCGTTAACCTACAAATCAATTAGATGTCCATCAAGTTTTCACGAAAATGAAAAGCGCTTATTGTGTCGTTTAAAACGCCCTGCTTGTGACAATTATTTAATACGAGTTCAACTTAATGCGTTGTACTGCTTAAAAGAATTAATTTAGCATTTACCTCTTGCACAAGGGCTATTGGTTATAAAAAAGCCCAAAAAGCCGCCGAAAAACATGTTTTGAGCCAATTCACCAATACTAATATTAGAAATGGGGTTTTCTTTGCTTAAAAAATAGAACATTAGTCCTGCTACTCCCCCCAGTCCGATATACAGTAAGGTTTTTCGCCCATGTTGCGACAAGAGTATCCTTTTTACCCAACTACCTTCAGGTTGAATCTCCAATTTTTTAAATTCCATTTTACTCATATATGCAAATATATGCATATTTAAATTAAAAAAAAGAATGCCGAAGTCAAAATACATCCTTTAGAAAGTGGTTTTCGAAGGGCTAGTAAGGAAACTTACAAATCCAATCTTACACTCATCAAACCACCTACAAAAAAACCACCCCTTCTTCTTCTCAAAGAAGCCCTCAATTTTAATACTTTTTAAATAAAAAAAATTTAATTTATTCGGGAAGCTGTTAAATAAAATCAGGAGCGTAAATTTCAATTCCCTAAAGCTTCCCGTATTTATTTTAGCCTTAAAAAAAAAATGAAAAAGAAGGTCAATCAGAATGATTGACCTTTTGGAACTCCCCGTTTAGTATTTCTTTTAAAGCATTTAGTTTTCCCGTATATTGAGTGCCTGTGAAATAGTCAAATGGTCATATTGCCCAAATACCTGTGGGATGCAGTATGGTTTGCTATCAACGATTAACTGTCCCCCGTAGTGTAATAAATCTCTACTAATTATTTTCAGCAATGTAGATTTTCCTACTCCGCTGTTTCCAATTAAAGTGACTTTTTCATGTTTATTTACCGTGAAACTGATATGCTCAAAAAGGATATCTTTATTGGGATGTGTATATGAAATGTCTTGAAAATGGAATATAATTTCTTTTTTTAAGACTAAACAAGGATGCCAATCTCTCTGTGATTGACTTTCTTTAATTTGTCTGAAAGAAACTACTTAATTCATTTTGGATATATTTTCTGATATGTTACGCCGCAAAGATATCAAATTATTTGAAAAAGGTTTTACTGGTGACGTAATTATCCTGATAATCTGCATATTGAAGTCATTTGATATTTTAATACTGAAAGCTTTGTTGTGAAATTACAGAGGTTCAACAATCCCAGAAAACATTGTCAGGAATACATTAATAACCAACACAACTCCAAGAATTAAAACAATCATGTTTTTAGTAAATTCAATAAGAAATATGATACCGATATAAGCCAACAAACACCACAAGAAACTTAATCCGGAGGCATACGAAGCAAAGGCAATAGTGGCAGGCCGGAGAATCCATCGAACCGGGAGATTATTGAATATTGTTTTCATAAGTATAGAAGATAAACATAAGGTAGCGAGGTTTGTCCGAATGTTGAGCGAGCGAAGTGGAGTGAAGTTACCGAGGCAGTGGAACTCTATTGGAGAACTATAAAGGTGCGGGAAAAAGTAAGTGTAACAACATAATGAGCGATTCAACCCTACTCTGGGTGATTTGGCAAAATAGATTTAACACTTTAAATGACCGATTTCCTGATGTTCTATTTTTCATTTCCTCTAAAAATCGATACTTTTACGTCATCTCGTTAGGGGTGTCTGTCTATTGGGGCAGGCTGAGATTATACCCTGGAACCTGAAATGTATAATAACAGCGGAGGGAAACGAGGATTGTATTTGAATTTTATAACGAACAAAAATACAAGCCGTTTCGCATTTCTGCGGAGCGGCTTTTTTTGTAAAATACAGGCTTATTATGAGTAAAAAAATGAAAAGTGGTTTCGACGAACACGCATCAAAATACGATGCATGGTTTATGAAAAATACCAATGTACTGTACTCCGAAGTGAAATTGGTGGCACATTTTCTAAAAGATTCGCAGGATGTTTTTTCTGTCGGATGTGGAAGTGGTCTTTTCGAAATGATTCTGGAAAAAGACTTTGGCATTTCCATAAAAACCGGCTTAGAGCCTTCGGAAGGAATGGCCGAAATTGCCCGTAAACGCGGGATGACGGTTGAGATAACAACTGTAGAAAAAGCCGAACTTGGAAAAGAACAATATGATACCGTATTGTTTAACGGCACCCCAAGTTATATTACTGATTTGCAGGCAGCATTCAATAAAGCTTTCGCGGCGCTGCGTCCTGGGGGTAAAATTGTGGTAATTGATGTACCTAAAGAAAGTTCGTATGCCTTGCTATACAATCTAGCAAAAGCAGTTGGAACATGGGAGCATCCTTTGTTAAAAGATGTTCATCCTGAAGACCCGTATCCCATTGAATTTGTAAAAATAGCGAACTGGCGAACTACGACAGAAAAAGTGGAAATGCTGCAAGAGTCAGGATTTAATAACTTAGAATTTGCACAAACGCTAACAGCACATCCTATTTATTCCAATAATGTGGCAGAAGAACCCAGCGAAGGATACGACCGGGGCGATTATGTAGCTATTTACGCCCAAAAATAAGTTTTAATATCACTAAAATAAAACATCATGATAGACGCAAAATCAATTGCAGCCGATTTGCAGGCTTTAAAAAATAATACTCCGTTGGTGCACAATATCACCAATTTTGTAGTAATGAACAACACAGCCAACGCTTTGCTAGCCATTGGAGCTTCGCCGGTTATGGCCCACGCTGTTGAGGAAGTGGCCGACATGGCAGGTATCGCTTCTGCACTGGTGATTAATATTGGAACCTTAAACCCTCTGTGGGTAGAAGGAATGATTAAAGCCGGAATGGCAGCAACAGAGAAAGGAATTCCTGTCGTGTTCGACCCTGTGGGAGTTGGTGCTACACCTTACCGGAACGAGGTAGCCGTGCAAATTATAGAGCAATGTAAGCCCACGATTATCCGTGGAAATGCTTCTGAAATTATGGCGCTGGCAAAAGAAAATGTTGCTACCAAAGGAGTTGACAGTACTGTTTCTGCCAATGCCGCCCTTGATGCTGCAAAAGGCTTAGCAAAGGAAACTGGGGCTGTTGTAGTAATTAGTGGTGCCGAAGATTTTATTACCGATGGAGAACAGGTTATTACGATAAAAAACGGTTCGCCGTTAATGCCAAAAGTTACCGGAATGGGATGTACGGCTTCCGCAGTTTTGGGCGCTTTTGCCGCAGTAAAAAAAAATACCTTGCTGGCCGCAGCCCACGGAATGGCGGTAATGAGTATTTGTGGTGAAATTGCTGCAAAAAAATCTGCCGGCCCCGGAAGTTTACAAATGCATTTTATCGATACATTGTACAATCTCACAGATAAAGATATTGTAGATGTTTTTATCGCTTAAATAAAAGTAAATGAAATCTTTTGATTTAAGCTTGTATCTGGTAACCGACCGCGATTTGTCGCTTGGCCGCCCACTGGAGTTTATTGTGGAAGAAGCCGTAAAAGGCGGAGTTACCATGGTACAGCTACGTGAAAAAAATTGCAGCTCGAAGGAGTTTTATGAATTGGGAATCCGGTTAAAAAAGTTGCTAAAGCCCCACAATGTCGCACTTATTATTAACGACAGACTCGATATTGCCCTGGCCATTGATGCCGATGGCCTGCACATTGGGCAAAGCGATTTACCGTGGGATGTTGCCCGGCGGCTTCTCGGAAAAGATAAGATACTGGGCTTGTCTGTTGAAACTATAGAGCAGGCCGAAGAATCCAATCATCTGGATATTGACTACATTGGGATTTCGCCGGTTTTTGCCACGCCAACCAAAACCGATACATTTAAACCCTTTGGGCTGGAAGGGGTAAAAGCTGTTAGTTCTATTGCCAGCCATCCCAGTGTAGCAATTGGTGGAGTTAATTTGGAGAATGCTGCACAGATTATGTCTCATGGAGCAAATGGTATTGCGGTGGTTTCTGCCATTTCGTCGGTTGAAAATCCAAAGCTCGCTGCCGAATTATTAAAAAAGGAAATTAAAAAGAAAAATATATGAAATGGAGTGACGAAGCATGGAACGAATGCGCATCTGTTTATGAGAAGATTCTGGAGTTGCCCTTTTTGAACGAGTTAATGAACGGCACGCTGCAAAAGGAGAAATTTCATTTTTATTTGCAGCAGGATGCAGTTTATTTGGCTGAATATGGAAAAATACTGGCAGGCATCGCAGCTAAACTCAACCGGAAAGAATGGCGCGAAGATTTTTTGAAATTTTCGTCGGATACAGTAGTTGTCGAACAAGCATTGCACGAGCATTATTTAAAAAGTAATGCTAAAGCTATTCAAGCAACACCAACTTGCGCACTTTACACCGGGCATATGTACCGGCAGTTGGCCTGTGCATCAATTGAAGAAGCACTAGCTGCTGTACTTCCCTGCTTTTGGGTGTACAAAAAAGTGGGCGATTATATTTTGGAAAACCAGACAAAAACTGAAAATCCATATCAACCATGGATTGATACTTATGGCGGTGAAGATTTTGCTCTCGCCGTTCAAAAAGCAATTGCCATTTGCAACGAAGCAGCAAATGAAACTACTCCTGCCCTGCGAGAATCAATGATACGCACTTTCAATCTTTCATTTAAAATGGAATGGATGTTCTGGGACAGTGCGTGGCGATTGGAACAATGGCCTGTTTAAACAAAGCTAATTTGTTTTCTTTGTAAGTTAAACAGTGAGAGATGGAACTAAAAGAAATAGGAGAATTTGGTTTTATCGAACGCTTTGCCCCTGATTTTAAGGCTCTTTTGTCAGGGGAAGTGTTGGGGATTGGCGATGATTGCGCCGTTTTGCCCATGGATGAAACTTCTGATTTGCTGGTAACAACCGACATGCTGATAGAAGACATTCATTTTTTAAAGGATAAAATTTCCGCTTGGCAACTGGGCTACAAATCGGTGGCAGTAAACCTGAGCGACATTGCTGCAATGGGTGGAACGCCGCTGGGAACATTCTTGTCTATTGCTGTTCCGCCGGGGATTGATGTGGAATACCTAGACGAATTTATGAAAGGTTATCATGATATTTCGGAGAAATACGCAACGCCCCTTTACGGGGGTGACACAACAAAATCGGTAAAACATTTGGCCATTAATGTATGTGCAATCGGGAAGTGTCCTAAAGGAAAAGCAAAATTGCGCAGAAATGCTCAAAGTGGGGATTTAATTTGTGTTACTGGAAATCTCGGCGATTCGGCTGGTGGTTTACAGGCTATGTTGAATAAGATGGAAACTTCGGCAGATATTGAACATTTGTTGCGGCGTCATCATCTACCGGAACCACAAATAAAAGAAGGACAGGTTTTGCTTAACTTTTCCGGAGTGCATGCCATGATGGATATTTCGGATGGTATTGCTTCCGATTTGGTGCACATTTTAAAGGCCTCTAATAAAACAGCCCGAATTGATTTGGAAAAACTACCCTTGTCGGAACCATTGAAAAGAATTTGCGCTACGCAAAACTGGAGCCCGGATGAACTGGCAGTTGGCGGCGGAGAAGATTACGAATTATTGTTTACCGTTGCTTCGGAGCAGTTGGATGAATTGCAAAACATATTTAGTAAGCAAACTGGAAAAATGGTGCATATTATCGGGGAAATAAAACTAGGAGAACCGGAAATTCAATGGCATAAAAATGGACAAAAGGTTGTTCTCTCAAAAGCAGGATTTAATCATTTTCAAGAATAAAAACAAAAATGAACTATAAACGCGTTTTAAGCATCGCAGGTAGCGACCCTAGTGGAGGGGCTGGTATTCAGGCCGATTTAAAAACCATATCGGCATGTGGTTGCTATGCAGCAACAGCTATTACAGCTATTGTTGACGAAAATACAGTCGGGGTTTTCGGTGTACACCCGGTGCCCATCGAATTTGTGAAAGGGCAAATTAAATCGGTATTGGATGATATTGGCGCCGATGCTGTAAAAATTGGTATGTTACACTCTTCTGAATTGATTCGGGCAGTGAAGGATACCTTGTCCCCGTACAACATTTCCAATATAGTTCTCGACCCGGTAATGGTTGCAACATCAGGTGATAAACTTTTGCAGGACGAAGCCATTGAAACCCTGAAGAATGAGTTAATTCCTAAGGTTAGCGTAATTACGCCCAATGTGCCTGAAGCAGAAATCCTTTCAGGAAGAAAAATCTCAAAACAGGCCGATTTGCCACTAGTCGTAAAAGACTTATCGTGTAACGGAACGGTGTCGGTTTTATTAAAAGCCGGACATTTAACGGAAGACGAACTGGTAGATGTTTTTTACAATGCAGAAACTGATGAAATTATTGAGCTGCATTCGCAACGAGTATCCACAAAAAATACACACGGAACAGGTTGTACATTTTCATCGGCAGTGGCTTCTTTTTTGGCACAACAATTACCGCTGAACGATGCTGTTCGTAGCGCTAAAGATTATATCAATCGTGCCATTGTGGTTGGGGGAGATTATGAAATAGGAAAAGGACATGGCCCGGTTCATCATTTTCATCAATTCTGGAAATAATGCGGGTTACGGCACAGGGCGATTTTACACAAAGATTATGGGAGGCAACGCTTCCCGTTTTTCGACAAATAATAAACAGTCCTTTCATTTCAGGACTGGCTAAAGGGACTCTTCCCCGAGGGTGGTTTGCCCATTATTTATCGCAGGACGTACTTTACTTGCGGCAGGATAATCAGGCTCTGGAACTTTTATCGCAACGGGCTTCTAATAAAGAAGAAAAAGACTTTTTTCGGCAGTTGGCAGAAGATGGAATTGCAGTAGAACAGGCCATGCAAAATGAATACCTGGCTTATTTTAACATTCAGGAAGCAAAAGAGCAGTCGCCGGTTTTTGGCAAGTACGGACGATTTTTGCTCGACGTTGCACAAAATTTTCCTTACCCGGTTGCGTTGGCAGCTTTGTTGCCTTGTTTCTGGTTATACGGAGAAGTGGGGCAACATGTAACAACACACCAAGTTGCCAATAATCCATATCAAAAATTTATTGATACTTATGCTGGTGAAGCTTATGACTGGGTTACTGTTCAGTTTATTCAGCTACTTGAAAAGTACGGACAACAAGCATCGGGTTCTACAAAAGAGAAAATGAAAGAAGCTTTTTTACAAAGTACCCGGTTTGAATACTTGGTTTTCGAGGAAGCAGAGAAATCAATTTATCATTTTTAATATTACAATCTAAAATACCCCAAAAGATAAACGAGAAAGATAGTGCTGTAGACTGCAAACAACCAGCAAGATCAATACTTAACCTTTGCAGTATTGGTTCACCATCCTAATTTCATAAAGCTTTTCATTGATTAGATCGGCTACTTTTGAATTATTTTTTATCCTGTTTAATTTTCACGAACTACTCGATCGAATCCAAAACACTACAATACATAGACTTACAGACACTCCATGATAATAATAATTACAGGCAACTTTAAAAATTTTCGGTAACCCAAACGGGCCTAAAAGTGGCATTTTGGGGTCTTTTAATGGCATTCGCCGAAAAATAAAAACCGCGTAAGTATCTGACTTACACGGTTTTTCATCACTTGACAGTTTTTGTCTTTTTGTACTGGCTCCCCAGGTAGTGGGAATTTTGTTAAATATTTTATCGCTGAATATCAGAATTTTGCTGGCATTTTACTGCCTCAATCAACTGATTTTATGCCATATACACATTGAACTCGTTTGATTTATTTTGATATCTAAAGGTATAAAATTATTTAAAAAGAAATAAATTTTGGTGTGAATTTATATTCGTCATAATGCCTCTTTGGAAATCAATTTCTATTATTTTATGTAAGCTATGTTCGAAAACAAGAAGAGAAATACGATTCTCTATTCCAACAACTCTATTGGTTTCACGATGGGTGCACCTATTCGCATCAAATATTCAACGATCATTTTGTATTGATCCATACCATGTTCATCCCAGCTTGAAGGATGCCCTTGTATTGCAATTGCATCGTCATTGGAATAGAAAAAATAATTATTGAAAAAAGGATAGAATTTGGCATGATGAACCGGGTATTCAATATTCAGCATAGGAATCCGTTCTATTGTTAATTTATCGGTTCTAATTCCTTGAGGAGCATAAAGCCAGACCTTGATCTCTGGAAATTTAGCCAACGCCTTGGTTGTGTTTTCATCACACCAATTATAAGGGGTCCCAAATGTCCTGAACTGGAAACCAAGTTTTTCAACTGCCAAATCTTGTGTTTGCCTCAGATAAGCTGCTTGTTGCAACACAGGTTGATTAAAGAACTCAGATGTGTTTTCACCATCAACAAGCCATCTTTTGTGTAACTGTCCGTGGTTCCAGAACTCAAAAAGACCCATTTCATTGTACTTTTTGATCCAGTCAAAAAAAGCCGAGGTTCCTTCTTCCAAGGAACTTCCAACAATTCCAGCGGTAACATGAACATTTTTCTCAACAGCAAAATCAGCGAACTCCTGCCATTGCTTGGTGACAATATTCTCTCCCATAAACCTTAGATCATCTGCTTTAATAACAACCGGGGCTTTGCCCCCTTCCCAATCTCCAGTGATTTTCAGACGACGCAGGTTGCCCTCAAGAAAATAGTAGTCAGCATAAATTATAGGCTCATCGATTTCTGAATGAGCGGGCATATTTCCAACACTGTGCTCTAACAAAAAGCCTTTGTTCGAACCTAACTTGGTCCGATATTTTTCAGATGAAAGACTTCCCAGTATTTTATCCGCTGCATTAAAATATTTTGCTTTTTCCTCTCCCTTGCAATACATACTCAATTCATACAAAGCAGAGCACATTACTGTAGCAGCTGATGCATCCCGGAGCGCATTGGGAATATTCGGGTCATCAAAATCCCAATAGGGGACTCCATCAGAAGGATAGCGAGGATGATTTAAAATAAACTCAGCAATATGTTTGGCTTGGGTCAAGAATTTCCGCTGTCCGGTTTCCCGATAAACCATGGTAAAACCATAAAGTCCCCATGCCTGCCCCCTTGCCCACGCACTATCGTCAGAATATCCCTGATGCGTATTCTTTTTAATGGGTTGGCCTGTTATTGTATCATAGGAAACAACATGATAAGAACTATAATCCATTCGAAAATGGTTCTGCAGGGTTTTATTGGCATGCGAAACCGCTATTTTATAATAACTGGAATCACGCGTTTCCCGGGTCGCCCAAAATAACAGTTCCAAATTAATCATATTATCAATGATCACTGGATAATCCCATCTATCAGCATGATGGTCCCAGGACCGAATACATCCGACTTTGGGATTAAAGCGTTTGGAAAGAGTTTTAGCCCCGTCCAACAGGATATCCCTGTAACGCTTGCTATTGGTTAAACGGAAGCCATTGCCAAAACTGCAATAAAGCTTAAAACCCATATCATGCGTAGTTGCATTATATTTCTCTTTTTCAATATTTAATGAAAAATGATTTGCTGCCACTTTCCATTTGTTGTCCCGTGAATATTCATACATATACCATAAGTTTCCAGGGAAAAAGCCACTCGTCCAGTCAGATGGCTTAACTAACCTCAGGTGCCCATTATCAAGAGACCTCGGATTTAATTTTGAACTACTAATGGTATCCAATATGGTTGCCAGCTGTTTCTCTGCAAACTCCAAATTTGAATGGACTAATTTATTTAGATTTGGCTGCTGTTCTTCTGTTGAACAGGATATGAAAAATGCAGGGATTAATAAAAGTACCAATAGTTTGTCAATTGTATATCTCATAATTTATTTATCAAATTCTAAAGAAAAGTTTCTTTCATCTTTACGTGTATTTTAATGCACTGTATCGATCAAATGCCTCCGAACTTCAACATAACCAGTCCTTAATCCTTTTGATGAGGCAGAAACAATAGCCTTCCCCCCTGTTATCTTCAAACCGATAAGTGCCCTTCCGTTACAGAGTTCAATGACACGTGACCCTGTAGATGTACCCAGATCATCCAACAGTTTCCCATCACCGGCAATCTCAAAACGAACCCGGTTCTTAGCGTCCGGACAAAAAACATTGTCCTGGTCATAAACCTTGACCTCAACCATTATGGTATCTTCAGACCGGTAGGTTTCAGCAATTTTTAAATCAGATGGCTTCCCCCATTTTTTAACCTGATAAGTTTGTGTAATGGAGTCAGTCAGAACCGCTTTGCCCTTTTGCGCCACAACTTTAAGGTGGTTTTCCCCCTCTTCAAATTTGACGGACCAGTGAAGCCCTGCAGCCGGAAAATTCTGGCTGTCCCTTTTTCGTACCCCCATGGACTTGCCATTAAGAAAAAGCTCTGCCCGGTCACAATTGGAATAAACTTTAACCATCTTAGGTTCATCCGCGTCTCCCCAACGAACCGGCCAGGTATGCCCGTAAATATGGACCATTGGCTTATCCGACCAGTAGGATTGGAACACGTAATAGGATTCCTTAGGGGTCAAGTCCCTTTCAACAACACCTTTCTGGTTGACGTAAGGAATTGGATTACCTGGACGAAGTGGTGTAGAGAAATCTTTAAATGTCCAGAAAGCAGCGCCAACATGCCAATCATGCATCTCTTCCTGTTCCTTCAGGCACCAGTCAAAGAGGTTGCAGGCATAAGTTTCGGACCAATCACCGTCTTTTGACACCCTGGCGTTACCGCCTGTTAAAAGAAAATCACCGCTGCGTTCGTCTGTCCCTTTTCCGGTTAAAATCGCTTCCAAGCCTTTGTCCGGGTCTTCAGAATGACGCCCAGCATGACTGCTGGCACCCCATTCAGCATGAAGGAACACATTTACTTTCTCATTCCATGCTTTAGAAACCTTTGTGTATTCCGTAAACTTCCCCCGGTACCAACCAGCCCATAGCGAGGGAGAATAAACATCAACAATATCACGGCAAAAGTCACACCGGCGAATGGCTGTTTTCCGGGTTGGGTCATGAGCATGGGCCAAATCGTTCAGCTCCTCCATAAAGGAACGGATTTTCGTTTTATCAAATACAGGAAAATCCCCAGGCCAGTCATTCTCGTTGCCTAACCCCCAGATAATGATGGATGGGTGGTTGTAATGCTGATTGATCATGTTGGCCAGCATCCGCTGCGCCTGGCCTTTATAGGCTTCATTTCCCAAGCCTCCCCGGCACCATGGAATTTCTTCCCAAACCAGGATCCCCAGGCTGTCGCAAGCATCCAGAACGATCCGGGATTGCTGGTAATGAGCCAACCGGATGAAATTAGCCCCCATATCCTTGATCATCTTCATCTCTTCAAGGATCAACTTTTCAGGCATAGCTGCCCCTACCCTCGCATGGTCCTCATGACGATGGGTGCCCCGAAGAAAAAGCCGTTGACCATTCAATAAAAACGGGCCATGCGGGATAAATTTAAAATTGCGGATACCAAAATGCTGATCCAGCTCATCAGTTCCATGGCTTGTCTGGAGGGTGGTCCTCAGGATATACAATTGGGGCTGGTCAACCGACCACAGTTTAGGGTGTTTCACGCCAAAAGTATATTGAGCCTTCAGTGTATCTGAAATGGGGCCATCCATTGTTTTAAGCTGCACTTCTTTTCCCTCAGGGTCAAGAAGCGAATATGTAATTGAGGCTACCCCTTTTATCCCCGATGGGTTATAAAGCTTTGGGGTAACTTTTATTGTAGCATGCTTATAGTCAGCATCAATTTGTGTATCGATATGAATTTGCTCAAACGACACCGCTGGGAGGCTGATCAGATCCACATAGCGATAAAGGCCACCGTACACATTGAAATCACTCAAATCTGAAGGGATCATTTCAAGGTCCCTGGTGTTGTCACAACGCACAATTAACGGGATACTATCATCTTTTGATCCTGGAGGGATTTCATTGCTCCGGTAATCCCGGATACCATTGGTAATATCTACGTAGAATTCATCGTACCCCCCAACATGCGTTCCAACTAACTGGTCACCAATATAAACTTTTGTCTTTTGCCCGGCCCCCTCAAAGCGGAGCAGATAACGCCGTCCATTTTCCAATGTTCCGGGAGAAATAAAAGCCCGATACCACCCAGGGCCTTCATAATATGCAACATCCGGATCAACCGCATCATATCCGTTAAAGCAGTGAGGCATAGTTATCCTTTGCCATTCAGGCAACCGTGCAGGTTCTCCTGTCCGCAATGCTTCATAAACACCTCCGAGGTCACCTTTCACATATTCCCAACCATCAACCAAACGAATAGAAGAACGCTGTGCATCAACTCTTTTGCCCCCAAATGAAAAAAGAAGCACTATTATAAAAATCGAGAATAAATTTTCCTTAAACATATGTCTTTTTAAGAATGAAGAAAAAGCCAATTTACGATTCGCCTGCCAGCGATTACTTCTCTTCATTAATAATTGAAACTTATAAAACAAGAAAAAATCTGATCCCTGAACAAATACTATTTCAGGGATCAGACATTCAAATGCTACTGGTCGTAGCCCGGATTATTACTATTTATTTCACTATTTTGGTCAATTTCATCCTGAGGAATTGGAAATAGGTAGTTTTTAGGCAGTTCCAATGCTGGAGCATCATACTTTGAATTTGCCTCATCTTCCGATAAAAAGTCAGAGTAAAAATGCCTTTTTACTTTTGTTCCATCCCCAAAGACATCCCCAAGAGTTTTCCACCTAAGCAAATCAAACAACCGAACTCCTTCCATCGCTAACTCAACACGTCTCTCATGTCGTACAATATCAACAAGATTATCGTCTCCTATAGCTCCATCGCCAACTGTTCTGGGTGGCATATTGACTGTTGCTCTTGCCCTTACCTTGTCAACCCAGTCTAATGCCTCTTCTTTACCCTGTTCTGCCAGCGCTTCTGCTAAATTTAAATACAATTCGGACATCCTCATAATTGGGACATCCTGACCGCTCCACCGAACATTAGTCAGGTTAGCAAGGCTACTGGTCATTTTGCGAACATTCATACCTGTTGGAGACCAACGATAGTCATAAATAACATCATCTCCTGAGTTGTAAGTCGTTGTCCACTCATTAATTTCGCCATTTGAACCATAATCCTTATGGGTGTATGTAAAAGGTTCAGCCCCGTTATATTTCCCGTACACGTCACCTGGTGCGTACATGGTGTAGCCACGACGAGGATCGCCTTCTTCAAATGCATCGTATAGATCCCTTTGAGGCAATGCATATCCCCAGCCAGCTCCTCCGGCAATACTAACCAACTCTGGCGGTAGGTCACGACAAATACGCTGTACAGTCATGTTCTGTCCATAACCGTCTACGTCAGGGATATAACCAATGTAAAAAAGCAGCTCTGGATTTCCTTCATTAGACTCATCCCAGATCGACAAATAATCGTCCACTAAATGATAACCCGTTGACTCAGCAATCTGAACTGCGTCTTTCCCTGCTGTTTCAGAATTAGCATAATCTTCCATATACAAGTAAGCTTTTGCTAAATAAGCAGCTGCCGTTGCTTTGGTAACAGCCCCCGGCGCATCAGGCTGTTCTGTTGGCAGGTTATCTTTTGCATATTGAAAATCTGCAATAATCTGTTGATAGATAGTATCTTTTGCAACCCTGCGCTGGTTGAACTCGTCCAATCCCTCCACAGGTCTGGTTAACAAGGGGACGTCTCCAAACAACGATGTCAAAAACATATAACTAAAACCTCTCAAGAAACGTGCTTCTGCAATATAAGGTGCTTGCATATCCTCAGTAAAGGAAGAGCTTGTTGAGTTTGGAATATTAACAATAGCAAAATTTGCCGCATTGATACTACGAAAGGCATAAGTCCAATAAGAATTAATTGCGCCGAGTGTTGGTTTCAAATCCCAGCGTTCCTGCTGGATTGATGCACTCCTTGCAGGACGCCAGTAGCTATCATCAGTCATGGCATCAAAAAGAATCACCAAATCACGTTCATACATATCAGCACTCCTGGTCCATGGATTATAGGCAGCATTTACTGCTTTTCTGGCAGAAGAAGCATCAACAAAAAAGTTTTCAGGATTTGGGTCGGCTTTCGGATAGCGATCCAGAAAGTTGTCTTCATTGCAAGAGGTAAATAACAGAACCCCCAACAGTATCGAAAATATCAGATTAATATGTTTGTTTTTCATCTTTTTAAATTTCAAAGGTTAAACATGGACGATTAAAAAGTAGCTTTAAACCCAAAGGTCCAGGAACGAGGTTGTGGCACCCCTGTTAACGGATCAGCCTGTGTATCTACCTCAACACCATGAAACTTAGTAAACGTATATAGATTTTGTACACTTACATAAACCCCCAAAGCGTTCATGCCTATTTTCTGACAGAATACATCAGAAAAGTTATAATTTAGGTTAATGTTCTTAACCCGAAGAAAGGAAGCATCATCCAACCAGAAGTCTGAGAATTCAAGGTTATTACCTGTATCCGAGACTGATACACGTGGCCACTGGCCATCCGGTTTTTTTTCAGCGTTATATCGATCCAAAATTAAACGGTCATGATTCATGGGTAATGCTGTAAAATAATGGAACACGCCAAAAACATAATCATCCCGGCTCAGCACATAATCATTACCCAGGATGCTCCGGTCTACTCCCTGAACCCCTTGAAGTTGAACTTGAAGCCCCCAGTTTTTATAATTGACAGTACCCATAAAACCGTATATCAAATTGGGATATTTTCGTCCAATCATTGTTCGGTCTGCCGACGTAATTTGTCCGTCAGAAGTGCCCGTCAAATTACCGTTGTCATCAACTCCATCAATATCTTTAATCCATATATCCCCAATCTGTTTTCCGCTCATATGCGGATTATTGTCCATTTGGTCTTGCGTATAAATTAAGCCGTTTGTTTTATATCCAAAAAAGGAATTAACCGGGTATCCTTCTTGTATTCCCGAAGTTCTTAGATCGCGCCCTTCCAGATCGATGACTTCATTTTTAACATGGGATGCATTTATATTAAGGTCATAGGACCAGTCCTTCATTTTTTTGCGATATCCTACTTCAAATTCATAACCGGAATTCCTTACTTTTCCTGCATTTATATAAGGGCTTCCAGAGAGCCCTGTAGACTCAGGTAATGGCTGATGAAATAATAAATCCTTCGTATCCTCAATAAAATAATCGAAAGACCCATAAAGTTGATTATTGAACAAGGCAGCATCAAATCCGATATTCTTTTTGATTGTACTTTCCCATTTTAAATCTTTGTTTACAGCAGAGGCTAGTGTATACCCCTGGGCCGGCTCATTATTGAAAACATAGTTCCATTGGTCTAAGGTTGCAATTGTTCCATAATTGCCAATGCTTAAAACATTACCAACAGCTCCCCAGCTTCCTCTCAATTTTAAGTCATCAAGGAATTGAATGTCTTTCATAAAGTCTTCCTGAGTCATTCGCCATGCAACGGAAGCAGACGGAAAAACACCATTCCTGTTGTCAGCAGATAAACGAGAAGTCCCGTCCCGGCGAACCGTTGCCGTAAAAAGGTATTTGTCTTTGTAATTGTAATTCAACCGGCCAAAAAATGATTCAAATGCCCAATCACTTGTAGTGTTCCCATTTAACTGGGTTGTCGGATCACCAGCATCAAGATATTGGATATTATTATTGGGAGTTTCACTTCTACTACCCCATAGATTCTCATAAACATTTTCCTCCAAAGAATATCCCAACAAAACTTTCAGTTTATGATACTCTGCAAACGTTTTATTATAATCCAACAGAAAATCAGCAGTCCAATGTAAATTTTGCTGGCCTTCTTTTTCGACCAGGTTTTTTGTATTCCCTGACCATTGATAAGCAGGATCCAGTGCTGGTGTAAAATTAGTTAGGTAACGATAAGTCCATTCCAAGTTTCCTTTTGTTGTAAACTTCAACCCTTTTAGCAAATCTAAAGTCAGATACATATTTCCTTGTAACCCTTTGCTTGCATCTTTCCTTATTGTTTCATTGGCCTGCCACACCGGGTTGATAAACATGTGTTCCAACGAGGTATCATGAATTTTTGCATAGTCCCCATTATCATCATATACCCGTGTCAACGGCACTTTTATAGCCGCTAAATGATATAATGAATTTATCCCATTTGTTTCAGAAGCATATAAGTTCAAGGAATTTCCAAAGTGAATCCAGTCCCGGATCTTATGATCAGAATTAAATCGAACCTGATATCTTTTGAAATTGCTGCCAAGTACCATTCCCTTGTTGTCTGTGAAACTGGCAGAAACATAATAATTTGATTTTTCAGAACTTCCGGTAACCGATAGCTCGTGGTTTTGTATAACTCCAGTTCGAGTAATGGCATCAATCCAGTCTGTATCAACGCCATCGTAATAAGACAGATCTTCTTCATTAGCCCACGGTGGAGTAATTCCGGCATTCGTATAAGCTTCAGTATAAATATCCAAATACTCTTGCGCATTTAATAAATGCAATTGTAAATTACCATTTGTTTGAACTCCCACATAACTATTTAGGGAAATCTCTGTTCCTTTTGTTGAAGTTCCTCTTTTAGTGGTTACAACAACAACACCATTAGCTGCCCGTGCTCCATAAATCGCAGTAGCTGAAGCATCTTTCAGCACACTCACGGATTCAATGTCACTAGGAGAAATATTATTTATATTACTGGTAATAATACCATCGACAACATAAATCGGAGAATTACTCCCATTGATTGACTGGACACCTCGAATCAACACGCTAGAGCCAGCCCCTGGCATCCCGGAATTTGATGTAATTTGCAAACCACTGGCTCTTCCTTGCAGGGCTTGTAAAGGATCAGTTGCCGGCACACGTTCAAAGTCCTTTGCTGACACTGTAGAAACTGATCCTGTTAAATCCTTCTTTGTAGTTTGTCCATATCCAATGGCCACAACTTCATCCAATCCAATGGTTTCATTCTGAAGAACAACATCAATATTGACTTGCCCTGCCACATCAACCTCCTGGGTTTTCATCCCTACAAATGAAAATACCAATACTCCATCAGCAGGAACCTTTGTAAGCTTATAATTTCCATCGATATCCGTTATTGTTCCAGTCGTTGTTCCCCTTATAACGACTGTGACACCAGGAATAGCTTCACCGTCGTCATTTCTCACTGTTCCTTTAACAGGTACTTTTTGTTGATTTAGTCCATTTTTTGAATCCTTTGGAAGAATAACAATAACCCGTCCTTTAATTGTATAAGTCAGATTATCATCCTTCAATAAATCATCTAAAATATCTGTAATTTCCTTATTTTGAAAAGACTCTGAATACTTCTGGGTTGAATTAAGCAATTCATCCTTATAAATTACTGAGTAATCTGTTTTCTCTTCCAATATTCCCAAAGCTTCCTTTAAAGTTTTATTTTCAAACTCAACATTTAATTTTTTGAGCTGAGTTTGAGCTACAGAAGCATTTACTTGTATAATAAAACCTAAAAGAAAAATAAGCTGTAGTTTCATAATTAGAATAATTTTCCACCGACAAAAAGGCAAAGCCTTTTCACCGACCCGATTGTTTTTTTTCATAATTTTGGATTGTTTTTGTGATTAATACTCGATTATTAACATGAACACAATTGATGGGGAATGTGGGGCATTCCCCATTTTTTACTTCATAGGCTATAGTTTAAATTTTTATCTATTTTCTTTCAATTACAAATTCACGAAAACCACTCCTATAATATTTAATAGGCAAAGTCATCTGAATGGAATTCAACACCTGCCAGATTGTTTCTTCATTTTTAAATACTCCTGAAAATATAATATCGTTGAGGCTCGGGTCATCCATTTTTATATCTACATCATACCAGCGTTCAAGTCTCGTTACCAACTCCTTAAAAGTAACATGGTCAAAATCAAACTTATCATCCTTCCAAGACCTTGATCTCGTAGTATTCGTTTGTTTCACTAAAAATTGCTTATTCTGATAGGTTAACATTTGCCCAGGTTTAAGATCGACAATTTGCTGCCCCTTCTTAATCTGGACATGGCCCTCTATCAAGGAAGTAACCGTTCTGTCAAAATCTTTATACGCCATTACATTAAACTTCGTCCCGAGTACACGAACATCATAAGAAGGTGTTTTTACAACAAAGGGAAGACCATGCATTTTTTCAACCTCAAAATAAGCTTCACCGGTAAGTTTCACTTCACGATTTCCATCCAAAAAATTATTTGCAAACAATAATGTTGATTCTGAATTTAACCAAACCTGCGAGCCATCTGGTAAAGTCAGCCTTGTCTTTTCACCCCGGGGTGCATTGGTTTCAAACCATACAACGTCTTTTTGTTGATGGCTTGTCATTAACCACGAAAAAGAAAAACCAAGGACAACAGCCAAAAGCAGCAAAGCTGCGATTTTCGAAACCTGCACGTACAGTTTCCTGGTTTTTCCTAAACGTGAAGCCCTGAACTGTTCACTTATAAATAATTTATTCCGCAATTCTGAATATGAATCAGCAAGTAATTCATGATGGATCTCATCAGGATTTAACTCCTTTTTAACTTTTAGGAAAAAATCTCTGCTCTTTGAATCTTCCTTAATCCACGTCAGCAATTCTGCCTCTTCATCGACAGTCAAATTACCCTGAAAATAGGATAAGACCTTTTCTTTAAATATCTGCTTTTGATCCATATTTAGACGCTTCTATCAATGAAACACTTTTGAATTCATTCTACCCTTCCTCCGGAAATAAAAAAATAAAAACTATTTCAGATTTTTTAAGACGAGTAAAATAATCGCAATCGGCAAGTACCCTGAAAATTTGTTCCGGTAAACAGTTAAAGCCTTTGAGATATGCTTTTCCACATTTTTCAGACTCATACCTAACTGCTCGGCAATTTCCTTATTTTTCAAGCCCTCAACCCTACTCTTACGAAATACCAATCCACATTTTTCAGGAAGAGAATCCATAACTTCAAGAATCTGGTCTTGTAACTCTTTCTCAATTAAAACGTAAGGTTCATTGCCAACCATATCAATGTAATACAACTCCTGGCTTTGGAACTGATCTTTGACTTTTTCCTTTAAGTTATCAACCACTTTGATATGTCTGATATAATTCAAACTGGCATTGCGAACCATCTTATACAAGAAGGATTCAGGCTGTTCATGGGCAAAAGTTTCCCTGATTTCCCAAAGTCGAATAAAAACATTTTGGACAATATCCTTAGCTACCCCACTGTCTTGAATAATTCGATAAGAAAAAGAATAAAGCCGGGGAAAATAAAGGTGATAAAGCTTTTCAAAAGCATCCTCGTCACCACTGGCTAACTCTTTAAATAGTTTTATATGTATGGGAGCTTCCAAATGAACAAGTCTTTGTATACGGAATAAACATACTTAATGTATACAGACGAAGATACAAAAATACCGGATTTTAATCCAACCACTATTATCACATAGTGAAGCCAAAATATATTTTATAATCTGAGTTTAAATGTAAAATTTAATATTGAGTGGAATTTATTCAAAAGAGAACAAACTAGTATAAATTACAAGCTTTAACCTATTTTTCATAAGTTGAATGAATTGTCTTTTCTGCCGTAATTTTTATTGGAATAATATCAAATAGGAATTTAAATCACGGGAAAAAACAAGTATGTCCCTGCAATGAAATGGAGGGAACTTGCTTGTTGTGGGAGATTGAGGCTTGTACTTACCAAGGGAATCTCTTTTTAGCATCTAGAAATACCTCGTGAATAATGCATGCCCCAATCGTGGAGAATCTTACAATCATCTTTCGACCTGAATCATGACGAGATATTTCTTTTCTGAATTTCGACCTGCTCGTAAAATCCACTCATATCTTTGGATATTTTCTCATCAATCACCCCGGCATAAATTTGTGTCGTGCTTAGATCCTGATGACCTAACATTTTTTGAACCGTCTCAATTGGGATTCCATTGACTAACGTAACTGTAGTGGCAAATGTATGCCGTCCCATGTGCATTGTAATTTACTTTTCGATACCACATAATTGGCCAATTTCTTCCAGGTAGCTATTCATCTTTTGGTTACTGGCTACAGGGATCATCTTTTTCTTAATCAAGCATTCGGTGTCATCTTCATATTTATCCAGAATAGCCTGAGCTTTTGGCAATATTGGAATTCTAGCCTTAATCCCCGTCTTTGAAGGCTAGACCTGTATAACAGACAAATACAAACACGTCTCGTACTTTTTCCAAACGCTTTGATTTCAACTGAATTTCCTCAAATCGTTTCAATTCTTCTGGTGTAAGAAATACCCGGTCGGATTTGTTATATCTGATTTTATAACCATTGAACGGATTTGAATGAACATACCGCATTTCTATGGCATATCGGATGACTTTATTGACTTGCTTGAGACTTTTTGCAATCGTGTTTGCTTTGATTTTATAGTTTGTTCGAAGATAAACATCAAAATTTCTCATAAAAGATATATCCAGTTTCTCAATGTTCATATCAGCTCGGTTGTATCGTTTCTTAATGAATTCAGCCAGCCTGGAACAAGTAACTTCATATTGTTGAAATGTACTCATTGAATAGTTGTACCCCAGTTCCTGTTTGATCAACTCGTTATTTTCTTTGAACACATGAATCAACATTTTGTGATTGTCTGCTTCCCCATTCAGTTTCTTTTTCAAAATATTGACGTTCACATCTTCCCCATTCTCAATTAAATAATTGATATACCTTCTAATATCATTTTCGATGTCATCCAAATAATCATTCAGGATTTTTGCTTCGTCTGTGTCGGCTTTGCTACGCCTTAATAACCGATCCCAATCTTCCGAATTAATCCCACGCCCTGTTGAGACTTCGACCATCTGTGAATTGCATCTTATCCTGAAATAAATTGGCAATTTACCATTCGCCATCGGGACAGACTTTCGAATAAAAAATTGTGTGCGAACTTTGATTTTCATGGCCGCTCAGAGTTACAATGTTGATATTTACAAAATTATTAATTCAAATACTTATCATAAACATCAAAACAAACCAATTGAAGTCAATTTGCACTAATCTATCTGAGCTCATTTGAAGCGAAATGACCAACTAGAAAAAAGCCGAAATTGCCTCCTATTTTTTGGTCAAAAATGGCATATTTTAGAAAGTGGTTAAATAAAAAAACCGCTGAACATCCATCGATATCCAGCGGCTTTGCGGTCTTTTAACATTTTGGAGCTCCCCAGGTAGGACTTGAACCTACGACCTACGGATTAACAGTCCGCCGCTCTAACCAACTGAGCTACTAGGGAATTTATATTGGCTTTTCTATCTATTTTCGGAACGTTTTCCTGTCAAAAGCGATGCAAAAATAACAGCTTTTATTAAAACAAAAAACAAAAATGGGAAATTTATGCAGCCAAAAGCAAGATTTTATTCAATCATAAACAATCCCAGAAACACGAGCGTTCATTCATAGAGTTAAAGAGCTTTGATTTCCAATACATTCATGAAAAAAATGGCAAGTGGAAGTCTAATGTCCTCCACTAATAATATTTTTCTTCTGGCTATCACACAAAAGCGAAGAGAGAAAACAAACCGTATTTTTGCACTACTTAAGAAATCCAGAAAGCAATTTCTTCGATTACCGTTACGTAAATGATGAATTTCACGAATTCTCTTTCTTTCGAAATCCCATTTTATTAACTATTTTCGCCCTAATTTTATACGATTTGAACTATGTGGGTTTGGCTTTCCGGAATTATTCTTAGAAACAGAAGAGCATTACTTTTGCTATTAGGTTTGGTAACTGTTTTTATGGCTTATATGGCCTCAAAGGTTGAAATGTCATACGAGTCAGCCCAATTACTTCCTCAAAAAGACAGTGCCTATGTCGATTATCAAAAGTTCCGTGAGCTTTTTGGCGAAGAAGGAAATTTGATTGTGGTTGGCGTTGAAGATCCCAACTTTTTTAAACTTGACCATTTTAAAGAATGGCATCAGCTTGTTGTCAATTTAAACGACATTGATGGCGTTGAAAATCTTTTGTCTGTTTCAAATGCCTATAATCTAATCAAGAACAAAGAAAAACGGACTTTCGAAATTGAAAATATTTTCCCGGCAGAAGTTAAATCACAAGAAGAACTTGATAGCCTGTCCAATGTCTTTCAAAGCTTACCATTTTACCGGGGGCTTCTTTACAACACTGAAAACGACTTCTACCTTTTGGCGATTACGGTCAATAAAGACAAAATGAAGTCGAAAAAACGGGAAGACCTAGTTAAAGCAATAAAAAATACTTGTGACGCTTTCTCCGAAGGGACTGGCTTAACGCTTCACTTTTCAGGACTCCCCTACATCAGAGTAATCAACTCCATAAAAATTAAAAAAGAAATTTATCTGTTTAGTGCGCTCGCATTATTGTTGTGTATTATTACGCTGTTTCTTTTCTTCAGATCATTCAAAGCGGTTCTATATCCGGTCATCATCGTCATTACAGGTGTAATTTGGGCCATCGGAACAATGGCATTATTCGGGTTTAAAATCACCTTGCTTACCGGAATGATCCCATCCTTGCTCATTGTAATTGGGATACCAAACAGTATTTACATGCTTAACAAGTATCATAACGAGTACAAGCAGCATGGAAATAACATTAAGGCCCTACAGCGAGTTATCATTAAAATAGGGAATGCCACATTTCTAACAAACCTGACTACTGCTTCCGGTTTTGCAACCTTTGTAATTACCAACAGCGAAATTTTAAGACAATTTGGTATTGTTGCAGCCTTGAATATTCTCACATTATTTGTGCTTTCGCTTTTGCTAATTCCTATTTTATTCAGTTTTGCCAAGCCCCCCGGCGAACGTCACATTAAGCACCTTGAAAGTAAGCTTTTCAAAAATATTGTCCTTCATCTCGAGAACATCTCACTCAATCACCGGAATGTAGTATATGGTGCCGCAATTGCCGTGGTGCTCATTGGGTTCTATGGCATAACGTTAATCAAAAGCTCTGGCTACATGGTCGATGACATCCCGGAAAGCGATATTATTTACAAAGATTTGAAATTTTTCGAGAATCAAGTTGATGGATTGATGCCGCTGGAAATTATCATCGACACCAAACGCCCGAATGGGGTGATGAACCTAAGTGTTTTCAGAAGAATGGAGAAACTTGAGGAACGTTTAGAGAAATATGATGAGCTTTCATCTTCAACATCATTACTGAATATTCTCAAGTTTTCAAAGCAGGCCTTTTACAACGGGAAAGAACGTTATTACAGCCTGCCCAACAATCAGGAAAAGAACTTTATCCTGTCTTATGCCACTAAAAGTGAGGAGGAAGAGAATGCTAGCGTAAGTGCTCTGCACTCATTTTTGGACAGCAGTAAACAAATTACCCGCATTAACATTCGGATGCACGATGTTGGAACTGAACGCATGCAGGAGCTGTATGATGATTTTAAAATGGAAGTCGACTCCGTTTTTCCTCCTGATAAATTTGATGTCACCGTTACCGGCTCAAGCGTTACTTTTTTTAAGGGAACACAATATTTGGTTAAAAATCTGTTTAGTAGTCTAACGTTGGCTATTTTCCTGATTTCAGCTTTCATGGCCATCATGTTTTACTCTTGGCGAATGGTGGTTATGTCACTCATCCCGAATATTGTACCACTTATTTTCACTGCAGCCATTATGGGTTTTATTGGTATTCCGATTAAGGCATCAACCATTTTAGTATTTAGTATAGCTTTCGGTATTTCGGTTGACAACACCATTCACTTTTTAGCAAAATACCGACAAGAATTAGCAGTAACCGGGTGGAACATCCGACAATCAGTTAAACTGGCATTGCGTGAAACCGGGGTTAGTATGATGTATACTTTCGTTGTTCTTTTCTTCGGATTTGGCGTATACAGTGTGTCAAACTTTGGTGGAACTGCAGCTCTTGGAATTTTGGTTTCGCTAACCTTACTCGTAGCTGTTTCATCAAACTTAATTTTACTTCCCTCCCTACTTATTGGACTCGAAAAACATACAACGACAAAATCTTTTCATGAACCCTTACTTCAAATTTACGACGAGGAAGAGGACATTGAGTTGGATGAATTAGAGATTGAGGGTTCGTCAAACAAAAATGAAGAACAAAAAGAATGAAGTCAGCACAATCAATAAAAAAGCTACAAGAACTCGTTGTTAATCAAATTACTGAAGAAGCGAAAAAAATAGGAAAAACGACCCCGATTAACCTTTATCAACCTATTGATTACACGCTAAACATGGGTGGAAAAAGACTACGACCGGTTATGTTACTCTTAGCTTGCGAGCTTTTTTCCGGCGATGTTCAAAACGCCTTACCTGCCGCTATTGCCGTTGAAGTTTTCCACAACTTCACACTGCTCCACGATGACATTATGGATCATGCTGAAATTCGCAGAAACATGCCAGCAGTCCACAAAAAATACAGTGAAAATGTGGCGATCCTATCAGGCGATGCCATGTCCATCAAAGCCTATCAATATCTACTGACGGTAGATCATCCCAACATACAAGAAGTTACCCGTTTGTTTTCAAAAACAGCCATCGAAGTTTGCGAAGGGCAACAATACGACATGGACTTTGAATCCCGGCTGGATGTGAGTATCGATGAGTATCTGGAGATGATACGATTGAAAACAGCGGTGTTGATTGCCGGAAGCTTTAAAATGGGAGCCTTGCTGGGAAATGCCTCGCTGGAAGATGCTGAAAGGCTTTATCAATTTGGGATCAATCTGGGATTGGCTTTTCAGCTTCAGGATGACCTGTTAGATGTATTTGCAGATCAAGATAAATTTGGAAAAAAAATAGGTGGTGATATTATCGCCAACAAAAAAACTTTTTTATTACTTCAAGCGTTAGCTATTGCAAATCGGGAACAAAAAGCCGAATTACAAGATTGGATTGACCGAAAGAAGTTTAATCCGGAAGAGAAGATCAATGCCATTAAAAACATATACATTGATTTAAAGCTACAGCATATTAGCCAGCAAAAGTCAAATGAATTTTATCAGAAGGCAATGGAAAAGATCGATGCAATTAACGTTCATTCAGATCGAAAACAGGTAATCATTGAACTCGCCCAAATGATCATGAAAAGGGAAAAATAATAGCTACTAACAAAATAATCTTGAACACTCTAAACATTAGAATATTAGTCAAATTAAATTTGTGCAATTAGGCACGTTTTTGTAATTTTCTGCCCCACAGAAGTAAAATTTTTATCATGAATAAAAATATCGGTAAAGTCGCTCAGGTAATTGGTCCTGTGGTTGATATTAGCTTTGATCAGGAAGATAGTGAACTTCCAAATATTAACGACGCGTTAGAAATCGTTCGTGAAGACAACACCAATCTGGTTGTCGAGTGCCAACAACATATCGGAGAAAACACAGTTAGAACCATCTCGATGGACTCGACTGACGGACTAAAACGGGGGATGGATGTAATTGCCACAGGGGCTCCAATCACCATGCCCAAAGGACAAATAGCACTCGGACGCCTGCTAAATGTTACCGGAGATGCGGTGGATGGAATGAAAAATATTCCTAAAGAAGGTTTGAACATCCACAACGAACCACCAAAATATGAAGACTTAACAACTGAAACCGAAGTTCTTTACACCGGAATTAAAGTAATCGACTTGATTGAACCGTATGCCAAAGGAGGTAAAATTGGCTTGTTCGGTGGGGCCGGTGTTGGAAAAACAGTATTGATTCAGGAGTTAATCAATAATATTGCTCTGGCACACAGCGGACTATCTGTTTTTGCGGGTGTTGGAGAACGGACTCGTGAAGGAAACGACCTGTTACGCGAGATGATTGAAGCTAAAATTGTTGACTACGGCGATGAGTTTAGAGAAGCAATGGAAAAAGGCGAGTGGGATCTTTCGAAAGTAGACCCCGAAGCCCTTAAAAAATCCAAACTTGCCCTTGTGTTTGGTCAGATGAATGAACCACCCGGTGCGCGTGCACGGGTAGCACTTTCCGGATTGACAATTGCCGAAAGTTTGCGTGACGGTGAAGGATCAGACAATTCAGGTGGTCGTGATATCCTGTTCTTTGTTGACAATGTATTCCGTTTTACTCAGGCTGGTTCTGAGGTATCAGCATTACTCGGACGTATGCCTTCAGCAGTAGGGTACCAACCTACTTTGGCAACAGAGATGGGTATTATGCAGGAACGGATTACTTCAACGAAAAATGGATCTATTACATCAGTACAGGCCGTATATGTACCTGCAGATGACCTGACCGACCCTGCTCCTGCAACAACCTTTGCCCACTTGGATGCAACAACTGTATTGAGCCGTAAAATCTCAGAGCTCGGTATTTATCCTGCCGTTGACCCGTTGGATTCAACCTCAAGAATTTTGACGGCAGACATTGTTGGAGACGAACATTACAACTGTGCTCAACAGGTGAAAGAAATCCTGCAGCGCTACAAAGAACTTCAGGATATTATTGCCATTTTAGGTATGG
This sequence comes from uncultured Sunxiuqinia sp., assembly GCF_963678245.1. NCBI lineage: Bacteria > Pseudomonadati > Bacteroidota > Bacteroidia > Marinilabiliales > Prolixibacteraceae > Sunxiuqinia > uncultured Sunxiuqinia sp. The sequence continues at coordinate 207,467 of NZ_OY782771.1, read as the reverse complement.
ATGAATTATCGGAAGAAGACAAGCTTGTTGTTCACCGCGCACGTCGTGTTCAACGATTCCTGTCTCAACCGTTCTTCGTCGCCGAACAGTTTACCGGACTAAAAGGAAAGCTCGTTTCAATTGAAGATACCATCAAAGGATTCAACATGATCATGGCTGGAGAAGTTGACCAGTATCCGGAGTCGGCCTTTAATCTGGTTGGGACGATTGATGAAGCTATTGCTAAAGGAGAAAAAATGCTGGCTGAAGCCGAAGCCTAAAACTAACCCGAAAAGCTATGTTTCTTGAAATCATAACACCATCAAAAAAAGTATTCTCAGGAGAAATCACACTGATTAAGCTTCCTGGAGCAAAAGGCTCATTCGAAATTCTTAAAAACCATGCCCCGATCATTTCGACCTTGGATGAAGGTAAAATCAAAATCATTGAGTCAAACGAGCAAATTAGTTTTTTTGACGTGGATGGAGGGGTTGTTGAAGCTATGAACAACAAAATAATTGTGCTTGCCGAATCTGCATAAAAACATAACCTATTAAATAAAAATACCCTGAAAATATGTATATTTCAGGGTATTATTTTTACCATTGAATTCCAAGATACTCATCATACGATTTAGCTCTATTGGGGACATTGTATTAACCAGCCCTATTATTCGATGCATAAAAGAGCAACTAGACCAGGCTGAAATCCATTTTCTGACCAAAGAAAAACATAAGGATCTTCTTCGTGCCAATCCTTATATCGACCACTTACATCTATATAATTCAAATCTGACAGACATTATAAAGCAACTTCAGCAAGAGAATTTTGATTACATTATTGACCTGCACCACAATCTACGGAGCCATATTATTAAGCAAAACCTGAGAACGAAAGCTTACTCGTTGCAAAAACTCAATATAAAAAAGTGGCTGTTAGTCAAATTCAAAATTAATATTCTTCCCGACGTTCATATTGTCGACCGCATGATAGACACAGTTACTCCACTAGGCGTAAAGAACGACAACAGTGGTCTTGATTATTTTATTCCGAAAGAAGAGAATTCTTCATCTGAAAAAATACCGGATTCATTCCCCAAAAAGTATGTTGCAATTGTACTGGCTGGCACTTACTTTACCAAAAGGTTGCCCGCCAAAAAGCATCTGGAAGTGATTCAACAACTTGATGTTCCGTTCATATTACTTGGTGGGAAAAATGAAGCTAAGCTTGCACAGGAGATCGAAAAGCAAACGACACAGAACGTATTAAATCTTTGTAATAAACTAACGATTAACCAATCGGCCTCCATCGTCAAAAATGCAGCATTAGTAATAGCAAACGATACTGGCCTAATGCACATTGCTGCGGCCTATAAAAAGAAAATTTTATCCGTTTGGGGAAGTACCACACCCGAACTTGGAATGACCCCCTACCTTGCCGATCCGGCATCAAAAAAGCAGAAAATTGAAGGCTTAAACTGTCAGCCATGCTCCAAAATTGGTCGACACAACTGCCCGAAAAAACATTTCCGTTGCATGCTAAATCAGAACACAACGGAAATGGCCAACTGGATTAAGGAAAACTTTTAGCCAAATGCTTGCTCTATTCGATCTAAAGCCTGCTCCAAGATTACCCGCGGACAACCAATATTTATACGCATAAAACCACTACCCTGTTTACCAAACTGCACTCCCCGGTTTAAACCAACTCCCGCATCAATTAACTTAGCATTAAGATCATCATCACTCAACTGATATTTAGAAAAGTCCAACCAAATTAAATACGTAGCTTCCGGTTTCATCGGCTTAATATTAGGCAGTTTATCGGCCATATAGCTTTCTAAAAAACGATAGTTTCCTTGCAAATAATCCACCATTTGATCAACCCATCCTGCTCCTTTGCGATAAGCTGTTTCAAGAGCAATAGAACCAAAAATATTTCCCATATGTAAATGAGGAACTTTCAGCGTTCGCTCATATCGTACAAATAGTTTCTTATTCGGTATCACCACAAAAGAAGTCGTTAAGCCAGCAATGTTGAATGTTTTACTACCTGCCATACATACGATGCAATTATTCGCAATCTCTTTAGAAAGTGTTGGCAACGGAATATGCTTGTGCCCTTCGAAAACCAAATCCGAATGAATTTCGTCAGAAACAATCAGCACCTTGTTTTCAAGGCAGATGGTTGCCAGTTCGGTCAATTCATCTTTGGTCCAAACAGTCCCTCCTGGATTTTGTGGATTGCACAACAGAAGCATCTTCGTATTCGTCGTAATTTTTTGTTTGAGATCATCTAAATCAAATGTGTATCTGCCACCAACTAACTTCAGCGGATTTTCGACCATCTTACGTCCCAATCCTTTTATCGAATCGTAAAAAGGGAAATACACCGGCGGTTGCACAATTATCTGATCGCCAGGCTTGGAGTAAGTATCAATAGCCAGCGTTAATCCAGCCACAACTCCCGGACTAAATGAAATCCACTCTTTCTTTACTTTCCAGTGATGTCGTTTATCTAACCACTGAATAATAGCCTCAGAATAGGAATCGCTGCGAAATGTGTAACCTAAAACCTCATGCTCCAACCTATCCTTCAGAGCCTCAACGATAAAATCGGGAGTTTTAAAATCCATATCAGCCACCCAAAGTGGCAATAAATCATCTGTTCCAAAGAACATCTGACGTCCATCGTATTTTAAACTATCCGTATTGGTACGATCAACCAGCTCATCAAAATTATAATTCTTCATAACCTTTTGTTTCCAAAGTATTGGTATTATATAAAACGTAAGCGATCTTAAAGTTCAAGTTTTTTCAAGAAAAACAAGTCATTTTCGCGATCAACTTTTAAAACGAAGTTAAACCGATCTAAAGCCAGGCAAAGATCAAAATCAGCAGAAGGAGCCCAACTCTGTTTCTCTGGAACGAAAAACCGCGCTCCGGCGCCAACTCTTAATTTTTCGACCATTCCTTCGAAATCGACCGACTTTCCCTCTAGTCTGGCCTTTATATATTCCGCCAAAAATGTATCTTCATCTGTCGGATACTTACAGGCATATCCCATGCATACCAGCGAAACAGTTTCAGGCTGCCTTTTCTGAATGTATCTAACAATAGCTCCTGCGTTGACAAAACTTCCGCTTATTACTTCACCTGCATTTGTAGCACTCACAATCCCTTGGGTTCCACTACTTGTGGTATGCACCATCACCTTCTGTTCAAGATTACCCTGCATGATTTGCGATGGCGAATTTCCAAAGTCAAACCCTTCAGGCTTCTGTTCGTTGCGCTCACCAACAAGAATATAGTCTGGGTTTTGCTGCTTTAACTGAAGAGCAAAATCGATTTCTCCTACAGGAAAAATCTTAGTAACTCCTCGGCTAAATGCATAACAGGCCACTGAAAAAGCCCGAAATACATCAATAATTACTGTTAGTCCACTCGCTTGTTGAGCTCCATCTAATAATTGTAAAATTTTTACATCCATCGATTTAAACTAAATTTAAAACTTAAAACACATCTAGGCACGATATTTGACAACAAAAGGCACCACATTCAAAAAGACAAGCATATATAGGCATTACAGAAGACCAATCTTCTCACAGGCATTGCAAACATGTTAAAAAACATAAATTTAACCTACCCTTAACTCATGTTTTACAACATGTACTGTAAAACATCTTACATTTGTGTCTGTAATTCATTATTAAAATTCAAAACTATGAAAACAATTAGAACAATTACCATGATGTTTGCATTAACGGTTATTGCAAACATTGCCCTTGCAACTGGAAACTTGCGTGTAAACATTTTACCATTAAATGCAGATCGTGCTGTTGTTGCAATTTCGAACAACGTTGAATCTAAATTCCAAATCAGCATTGAAGATACACAAGGAGATGTTGTATATTTCAAAGAAACCGAAGGCGATGTGACGGACTATCGTAAGGTATACGACTTTTCGAAGTTAGAAACCGGTAGTTACAAGCTAATCGTTAATCTTGACGATGTAAAAGCAGAACGCGAATTTGCGATCAACCACGGAGCAATTGAAGTTGGAAAAGGAAAAACACTCGTAGCGCCAGTCTTTTCTTTCAACGAAGATGTTTTACGTATTGCATACTTAAACCATGAAGGTGAAAACACAAGCCTTTACATCTACAATCAAGGCAAGTTAGTATACACCAAACCTCTGGCAAATTCATTCTCTGTAAACGAAGGGCTTGATCTTTCTAAATTACAATCTGGTGATTACAAAGTTGTTCTGGCTTCAGGAAATGAAACCTATGACTATTCTGTTAGCAAATAGTTGCAACAGCAGACACCAAACAGTTGAAAATGGAGCAATTGAATGGATTATAAAAACAAATTTTTCGTATTTAATGTAAAACAATATGAGACCAACAATAGAATTAGTTGTTCTGATGTCCTCGGGACAACTTTCTTAACATCAATAATCCTATTCATATTTATTTCCATTCACAACAAGTGTAAACATCAGATATATAGCTTATTAATATTAAACACCAAACACATGAAGATATTTACAAAACTACTTTGCGTACTGGTCACAACGACAATGATGTCAGATTTTGCCAGCGCACGGGAACTCCCGAAGATTGAAATGAAAGCCATGACGGGCAAAAATGCGCTACTTGAAATTGAACATGCGAACAACGCTGCATTGGAAATTACCATCCAAAACAAAAAAGGCGAAATTGTATACTACAATCAACAGGAGTCAACATCAGACAAGTACGAGCATGTTTACGACCTTTCGGAATACCAGCCGGGAATTTACAATTTAATTGTTGCCAGTAACGATTTAGTTACCGAACACCAGTTCTCGGTTAAGGACAAGGTGGTGAATATTGGTGAAAAGCAATTGACACAAAAGCCATTTTTTGCGTTCGATTCAGACAGCAACATCGTTCGAGTGGCGTACTTGAATTTTCCTGAAGAAAAAGTGAAGCTGAAGATTTATGAGGGGAATGATCTTATTTTCAACAAGGCATTGGATGATTCATTCTCGGTAAACGAAGGACTAAACTTATCAAAACTTGAAACAGGAGCGTATCAGATAGTACTTGATGCCGGAGCAAAAGATTTTAATTATCCGGTTGAGATAAGATAAAAAAGACTTAAACAGATGAATTCCAATGCGGTTATCTCAAAAAGAGGCCGCATTTTTTTTGCGCTAAACTTTGCTAAAGAGATAATGGCTTAAACGCTGATACAACATCAAAAAAAAGTGAAAATTAAACCCTTTCAATACTCATGTGGCTAAGTAGACTTTCACTATCCGGATGTCATCACCTTATCGCAATACACTGAGATCATGAGAAAAAGAGGATTACACTAACCTTTCTAAAAAATACATCGGTGGTTGACATTCATTAAAGCTAGCTTTCTGATAGAGTCTTTGTGCCTTTTCATTGTCATGCCTCACTTCCAAATTGACCCGGCAAAAGCCATTATCCTTGCCATAGCCAGCAATTGCATCCAACAAGAATCGACCGACCCCTTTTCCTCTAAAATCAGGATGCACAACAAAATCATGAATATTAATCAGCGGCTTTGCTTTGAAGGTTGAGAAATTCTTATTGCAATTAGCCAAAGCTGCAAATTCTCCATCAACCAAAGCAAAAAATCCTAAATATCCGGAATAACTTTTTAACCCATCTAGTATTTTTGGAGCAAGCTCTTCAGACATCGGAGCGTTATTCCCCATTTCGTCGCGCATGTATGAATCCAACAGCCGAATCAGTTGTTTCTGGTGAAGTTCTTTAGACAAATCAACAACAACAAAAGATAAATTCATGATTGAATTGTAATAATAAGTGAATCAACTCACGCAAATTTCAAACTTTGAAGTGACTTAACAAACTATTTTTCAACAAAAACCCCAGCGAATCAAATTGAGTTTTATCATTCGCTTTGCGTCATCAAATTACTTCCGGGCAATTGCTTCTCCCCAATCAGACTTTAAAACGCCAGGCATCAATTTCATACTTCTTCAATCGGGTGCCCAACATCCGCTCAGTTACTTTTAAGCCTTCGGCAGCCTTGGCAATATTTCCTTTGGTTGAAGTTAACGCCTCACGAATCAACTGCTTTTCAACTTGCTCCACTGTGTAAGTTAATCCACCTCTTGAGCGGGTGTTTGTAGAATCGGCTGTTTGCAGCGATGGTGGCAAATTGTAACTGTGAATAACATTATCGGTACTTAAAATGCAGGAGCGCTCAATACAGTTTTCCAGCTCCCGAATGTTTCCCGGCCACGAATAAACCATCAACATATTCAGTGCAGATGTCGTAATTCGCTTAATTTGAGTATCGTTCCGCTTATTGAATTTATCGATAAAATGATCAACCAGCATCGGGATATCATTTCTGCGTTCGCGTAAAGGCGGTATAAAAATGGGGAACACATTGATACGATAAAATAAATCTTCTCGAAAATCCCCTTCATCGATCATTTCTTCTAAATTACGGTTGGTAGCAGCAACGATTCTCACATCCACTTTAATCGTTTCGGTACCACCCAGGCGTTCAAATTCCCGTTGCTGAATAATACGCAAAATCTTAACCTGGGTCGACAACGGAATATCGCCAATCTCATCCAGAAAAATAGTGCCGCCATCTGCCAGTTCAAAACGTCCTTTTCGCCGGCTATCGGCACCAGTAAATGCTCCTTTCTCATGTCCAAACAGTTCACTTTCAATCAAGCTATCAGGCAAGGCAGAGCAGTTTACTTTTATAAAACTCTTTTTCTCGCGTTTACTCATGTAGTGGATAGCGTCAGCAACCAACTCTTTTCCAATACCACTCTCTCCCCGAATAAGAACCGTGGAATTGGTTTCAGCCACCATATTGATTAACGAGTAAACATCCTTCATTTTGGCTGAATTTCCAACCATATTCATGTTTGGATTATCTCCCTTCAACTGGTTTTGAAGCTCTTGGTTTTTTTGACGAAGCAACTCAACTTCTTCAATACGCTCTTGCTTTGAACGAACAACCTGGGAAACCAGACTCCCAACAATTGACAACAGGTTTAAATCTTCATCATTGGTAATGAATGGATTATATTTTCTTACCAGACTCAAAGTCCCGGTTACTTTTGCATCTTCAATAATTGGCACGCACACAAAGCTCAATTCTTCACCATCTTTCGAGGTTAGCTCCTGCTGTGTGCGGTTTAAAAATAAACTCGACTTGGAAATCTTTTCAATAATGACAGGCCTGGATAACTCAACCACCCGACCGATGATTCCTTCCCCCAACTTATATTTGCCTCGTGCCTGCTGAGCCGAACTGTATCCGTATGCGGACTCAATATAAATCTTCGAGTTTTTGCGGTTGAAAATGGTCAGCAAGCTTCTTTCGGCTCCGAGGTGGCGAACCAACAATTCCAACACCGATGATAAGTCATGCTTCAGCTCCTTGCTCTGAATCAGTCGCTGACTGATTTCCGAGAGCAAAACAAGCTCCTTCAAACCATAACATTCACTACCCGCTTTTTTACACTTAAACTCCATCAACTTTCTTTTTGCCTTATTACTGGAAGCTATTTCTTCATTCTGTTACAAAATTGCAAACAATACCGACACACACACTATACAACACCCAAAACACAATCATATTAATATTCTTTTAACAAGACCTTTTTGTCTTAAAATCAAAACTTTTCCAAAGAAATGTTCATTCTGAAAAAATAATAAGTCATACTTCAGTAATTTCTGTATTTTCGCAGTCACACACATAATTAGTTAAGATCGAATGAAGAATCTGGTAATTATCCCCACCTATAATGAGAAAGAAAATGTAGAGAAAATGATCCGAACGGTATTTTCGCTACAAACCCCGTTTAATATTCTGATAATAGAAGATGGCTCTCCTGACGGTACGGCAGCGATTGTTAAAAGTCTCCAACAGGAATTTAAAGACAAACTCCATATTCTGGAAAGAAAAGGTAAACTAGGATTAGGTACAGCTTATCTAACCGGATTCAGATGGGCCTTGGAGCGCGATTACGAATACATCTTCGAGATGGATTGTGATTTTTCGCATCCTCCTGAAGATTTAGAGAATCTTTATAAAGCCTGCACAGAACAGGGGGCAGACCTTGCTATCGGCTCACGATACATTAAAGGTATCAATGTAATTAACTGGCCGCTGGGACGGGTTCTCATGTCGTACTTTGCGTCTGTTTATGTGCGTTTTATCACCGGCATGAAAGTGATGGACACAACAGCCGGTTTTAAGTGCTATGCCCAAAAAGTGCTTGAGACGATCGATCTCGACAACATTCACTTGAAAGGTTATGGTTTTCAGATTGAAATGAAGTTCACAGCCTGGAAACATGGATTTAAGATTATCGAAGTGCCAATTATTTTTACCGAGCGGCAAGAGGGAACATCGAAAATGAGTGGTGGAATTTTCAACGAAGCATTGTGGGGAATATTGAAAATGAAAATTAGAAGTTGGTTTAGAAAATACCCACCCTACAAATCTTAAAAACAAAGAGATAGACCATTTCAAATAATATAAATTGAACAAACCACTCAACATCGCGATTATTTATAACGATTTTAAGGCTACAGAAATGTAGCCTTTTCAATTTTTGTTTCGTAATTTAATGAGCAATCAAAACCAATCATCATGAAGACGCTAATCCATAATGCAACCATCATTAACGAAGGAATCCAATTCAACGGCAGTATTTTAATTGAAGATGAATTGATTAAGCGCATCTTCAAGGAAGAGGAAGTTCCAGAGAGTGTGATCCAAAAAGCAACAGTGATTGACGGAAGTGGAAAATTATTAATCCCGGGAGCCATTGATGACCAAGTGCATTTTCGCGAACCAGGCCTCACCCATAAAGGTGAAATCGCAACAGAATCGGTTGCAGCACTGGCAGGAGGTATTACATCGTATATGGAAATGCCAAACACAAAGCCACAAGCCACAACACAGGAAGAACTGGCAAAAAAATATGCTCGTGCAGCCAAAGTTTCTGCTGTTAACTATTCTTTTTACATGGGTGCAACCAACAACAATCTGGACGAAGTTCTGAAAACTGATCCAACCCAGGTTTGTGGTGTTAAAGTTTTCATGGGCTCATCAACCGGCAACATGTTGGTTGATGATGAGCAGACTTTAGCTGAGATTTTCAAAAACGCTCCGACACTTATTGCTACGCATTGCGAAGACGAAGAAATCATCAAAAGAAATACGGAAATCTATCGTCAGAAATACGGAGAGATCGTTCCAATATCAAGACACCCTAAAATACGAAGTGCCGAAGCTTGCTTTAAATCATCATCAAAAGCAGTAGAATTAGCGAAGAAATACGGAGCCCGATTGCACGTGCTTCACTTAACCACTGCTGATGAAATGCAGCTTTTCGAAGCTGGCCCGGTAAAAGACAAGAAAATTACAGCCGAAGTTTGTGTTCACCACCTATGGTTTGAAGAAAAAGATTATATCGCTTATGGAACGCGCATCAAGTGGAATCCGGCAGTAAAATCGGCACAAGACCGAGCCGCACTTTGGGAAGCGTTACTGGCTGACAAAATTGACGTAATTGCAACCGACCATGCTCCACATACGCTCGATGAAAAATCACACGCCTATTTTCAAGCGCCATCAGGAGGCCCTTTAGTCCAACATTCGTTAACTGCCATGCTGGAATTTGTAAAGCAAGGGAAAATATCAGTTGAGAAAGTGGTTGAGAAAATGTGCCACACCCCTGCCGATCTCTTTCGTATCGACCGCCGTGGCTATATCCGAGAAGGTTACTATGCTGATCTGGTTTTAGTTAATCCTGAGAAAAAGTGGACGGTTTGTCCTGAGAATATCCTATACAAATGCTGCTGGTCTCCTTTTGAGGGAACTGAGTTTAGCCATCAGGTTTCAAAAGTTTTTGTAAACGGACAGTTGGCCTATGACCGTGGTCACATTGATAAGCAGGCAAGAGGTAAACGAATGGAATTCAATAAGTAGTTTTTTCAATCATACACGAAGCCTTCAGACTGTGCAAAAAAAACTAAAAGGGAATTCGGGTAGATACAAACGAAAAAACGGAACTTTTGAACCCCCAAGGAATCAGAATTATTTTTTGCATAGACTCTCATTCTTTTGCATAAACAATAGAGCGCATTGAGACCGATCCTAAATCGAATGTTTCATTAAAAAAGAGAGCTTGTTCATCAGCATATTTCATCCCAAGAACATAAAAAAGCGGTAACAAATGATCAAACGTAGGATGAGCTAAAGAACTTAGCTCTCCCCACTTTTGAAAGTTCAGAACTTCATTATCATTACCCTTTCTTATAATTTCAGCCAACTGTTGATCGAACTCCAACGCCCAATCATAGACTTTTCCGGCCACTGACATTTGTCCCAGGTTATGTACCAGATTTCCGCTACCTACAACTAGCACTCCTTTTTCCCTAAGTTGTCTCAACTCCTTTGCCAGCTCGTAGTGGTACTGGATTGGTTGATAATAATCGAGACTAAGCTGCAAAACCGGCACATTGGCCAAAGGAAACATTGGTTTGAGCACCAACCAGGCACCATGATCCAACCCCCAATCAAAATCAACTGATACCTGATGACTTTTGCTCATCTGCTGAATCTTATTAGCTAAATCAGGATTTCCTGAAGCCGGATATTGTTGGTCAAAAAGTTCTTTTGGAAAACCACCAAAATCATGAATAGTCTTTGGATTCGGCATAGCTGTGACAGCCGTACCGCGCGTAAGCCAGTGTGCAGAGATGCACAATATCGCTTGCGGAGTCACCAAACACTTTCCCAACTCCTGCCAGCTTCTCCTGTATTCATTATCCAGAACCGCATTCATTGGATTTCCATGACCAATAAAAAGTAATGGCATTCGCTCAAAAGCCGGCAACTGCTTCATCCAATTTTTTAAATCCTGATTCATCATTACTTTTCTTTTATTTTACTTCTATCACTAGATATTTACTTGTTCTCCAGAACTGACCAGGATTATTGATAACCATTTTTTCAACCGGGTCTTCACCAACCAGTTCAAAACTCCCTGCCGGGTGAGTCGTAACGACATGTGCTTTCTTTGCATTCAAACTAATTTCAGTAACATTACGGATATCAATTTTCGTGAATAAGTCAGGGTTAAAATCTTTACGGAATTTTAATATACGCCCTAAACCTAAAAATCCACCTGTCTTTTCAACGATTTCATTTTCCACCAACTCATCATCCGTTCCGAAAACATAGTATCCTGTATTTAATTCGGTGGTTTGAATATCGATCACTGCCGTCTTCTCTTTAATTTCTTTCGATTGAATTTCAGCTTTTTCCCGTGCTTCAACCAAGTCTTTAGTCAACTCTGAAACATCAATATCCATTTTCTCGAGAGCCATTCTTAGTTCTGCTATTTGATCGTCTTTCTCTTCCAACTGGGCTGTCATCATATCAAGCATACGTTGCATCTCATTCATCCGGTAACTCGAGTTACCCAACTTTTTCTTTTGACTTTCAACCAATTCCTTATTTCTTATCAGTAAATCAGAAATCAGCTTAATGTCATTCAGAATTTTTTTCTTGTCACTTACTGTTGGCTCAACATTATTCAACGACTCCAGATTAACAATTTCTTCTAGCTTTTTATGGAGTCTAAATTTGTCTGAATCTCATTCATCGACCCTACAAAATCGTTGATTGTAGAATCCTTTGCTGCTGCTACGATTCTCAAACTATCCTGCACCTCTTGCATGCGATCAATTTTCTTTTGTTGGCACGAGGCCAAAAACACGACTACGATTATAAAAATTAGGTTTTTCATGATCAGATTATTTTTAATCAAAGTTAAAACACTTTCCTGTTAATTATTCTATCTGCCAGCGACTATATTGCTCTTGGGGAATACTTCCCCGATATGTTATTATTTATGACAGAGTCGTTGAATTTCGTCTATTTGCATCTTAGTTTCGTTATAGCCTATTTGGTATATTTCATCTGCTTTAGCGAAATCCATCGGACTGTAACCATCTAGTTTCTCTGGTTCGAGCAGAAAGTCGCACAACTCGAATTTCGACTGCGAACTCTGCCCTATGACAATTCGCAAACACCGTTCCGAAATTTGCTTCAATCCCCGTATTCCGTTAATCTGTCCGACGTGAGTTACATGCACTCCTACAAGAACATCCACCTTTCCTACCAAAGGCTCTACCGGCAAATTATTCAATAAACCACCATCCACATAGGTCTGGTCATTAACAACCCGTGGTTCAAACAATATAGGAATTGAAGCTGATGCCAAAACATACGGAATCAGCTTCCCCTCAGAGATCACTTCATACGTTCCGCTATTCAGGTTTGTAACAGCACAATGAAACCTCTTATTTAATGAGTCGAAACCCCTATCTCCAACAAATTCCTTCAAGATGTCTTCCACTTTCCCCATTTCAAAAAATCCATTCGAGGGCAATTTCCAACTAACTATCCGATAAATTTTACGACGTTTTATCTCTCTCAATATCTCAAGCGGCGGAGTTCCGGCAGCATATAAAACGCCCACCAAAGCACCCATGCTCGTTCCTGAAATTTCATCAGGTATAACACCATTCTCTTCGAGGGCCTGTAAAACACCAAGATGTGCAATCCCAAGAGCTCCGCCACCGCTAAGCGCGATGCCTATTTTTGTTTTCTGTTTTTTCATTCCGAAAAGTTAGTAAGTAATCAAATACAAACAAAAAACATTGTCAACCACAAAAATAAATAGAGCTCGTCAGTAGCAATTGCAAACTCATTCCATTTTTCACTTCGGCAAAACACATTAAAAAAGAAAACATCAAGTCAAGAAAAAACTATTATCTATCTTTGCTCGAAATTTTTTTGGATATTGGAATTGCAAGGTTTTAAAAAAGTATTTGAAAAGCTTGAGGTTATTCAACCCATGCTGAAAAAGATGCGTACCCCGGGTGAAAAAATCCACCTAACGGGGCTTGTTGGTTCGTCACAAACAGTACTGGCTTCGTTAATGGCAGAAAAGCATAATCAGCCACTTGTTTTTATTTTGAATGACAAAGAGGAAGCGGCCTATTTCTATGATGATCTAGCTAATTTGAATACAAACTCTACCCTGTACTTTTTCCCAAGTTCGTATAAAAAATCGGTACAATACAATGCAATTGAGCAGGAAAACATCATTCTGCGAACCGAAGTGCTAAATCAGCTGCACAGCGAAAATCATATCAGCATCGTCACCTATCCGGAAGCCTTAGTCGAAAAAGTGATCTCCGGCGAAGGACTGGATTCAAATAGTTTCCCTGTCCATAAAAACGACAAATTGTCGATTGACTTTTTAAATGATGTCCTTTTCGAATATGGATTTGAGCGGGTTGATTTCGTCGTTGAGCCAGGACAGTATTCCATCAGGGGAAGCTTAGTCGACATTTATTCCTTTTCTCATGAAGATCCCTACCGACTTGATTTTTTTGGAGATGAAGTCGATAGTATTCGAAGCTTTGATATCGAGAACCAAATCTCAAAAGAACAACTCAAAAAAATTGTTATTATTCCCAATATTCAAGATGGACTTTCAGAAGAAAAAAGAGATAATTTTCTGAGTTTCATTCCTGAAAAAACAAGTATCTACATCAAAGATGTATCATTGGTTGGCGATTTAATCGATCAGATTTATCAGCAAACAATAACGAACGAAGATTTACCTGAGAAGTTAATCGATCAGGTAATTTCAGGTAGTGATTTTTTTACTAAACTAAAAGAATTCACATGTCTGGAAGCCGGCCCAGGCAACTTCTTTAACACGCCGCTGGAATTTGAGTTTAACAACTCACCACAGCCGGCTTTCAACAAAAACTTTAAACTAATAGCGCAAAATCTACAGCAAAATTCGGCTGACGGGTACACTAATTTCATACACTCGGCCAACGAAAAACAAATTGAGCGACTGCATGCTATTTTTAAAGATCAAAACCTGAATGTGGAGTTTACCGACCTCTATTTCACCCTGCATGAAGGCTTCATTGATCATGATTTAAAAGTATGCTGTTATACCGATCACCAGATTTTTGAGCGCTACCACCGTTTCAAGCTAAAAACACGAAAGCCTCAAAAAGAAAGTATCTCGCTAAAGGAGCTTAACAAACTGCATCAAGGTGATTATGTGGTGCATATTGATCATGGAATTGGAAAATTTGCAGGCCTGGTAAAAACCGAAGTAAACGGCAAAATGCAAGAAGCCATTCGCTTGGTTTATCGCGACAGCGACGTGCTGTTTGTTAGCATCCATTCGCTACACCGTATTTCAAAATACAAGGGTAAAGACGGACTTGAACCCAAAATTAACAAACTAGGAACTGGTGCATGGCAAAAAATGAAAGACCGCACCAAGAAAAAGGTAAAGGACATTGCCAAAGATTTGATTGCCCTTTATGCAGAACGAAGAAAAGAAAAAGGCTTCGCTTTTTCGCCTGATTCGTACCTGCAAAATGAACTAGAAGCATCTTTTATTTATGAAGATACGCCGGATCAAATGAAAGCGACTGTGGCACTCAAAGAAGACATGGAACGCGAAATGCCAATGGATCGACTGGTTTGCGGCGATGTTGGGTTCGGAAAAACGGAAATCGCGGTTCGTGGAGCATTTAAAGCAGTGGCCGACAGCAAGCAGGTGGCCATACTCGTTCCCACTACAATCCTGGCTTTGCAGCATTACAAAACCTTTTCGGAACGCTTAAAAGACTTTCCGGCACGAATTGAATACATCAGCCGTTTGCGTCCTTCCGGCGAAGTCAAAAAAGTATTGCGTGAAGTTGCTGCCGGCAATATTGATATTTTGATTGGAACTCACCGCCTGATTGGAAAGGATGTGAAATTTAAGGACCTTGGATTACTGATTGTTGATGAAGAGCAAAAGTTTGGTGTTTCGGTCAAGGAAAAATTAAAACAGCTAAAGGTAAACGTTGATACGCTGACGCTAACAGCTACTCCTATTCCCCGAACTCTCCAGTTTTCATTGATGGGCGCGCGGGATTTATCCATCATACAAACACCTCCACCCAACCGCTACCCAATTATCACCGAACTGCATGGATTTAACGAAGAAGTGATCCGCGAAGCAATCAACTACGAAGTTGCTCGAAACGGACAAGTCTTTTTTATCCACAACCGGGTACAAAATATTCATGAAGTTGAAGCTACCATTAAACGAATAGTTCCGGGAGTAAAGACGATCGTTGGTCACGGCCAGATGGACGGTCCGAAGTTGGAAAAAATTATGCTCGACTTCATCAATGGCGAGTACGATGTTTTGATTGCGACAACTATTATCGAGTCAGGACTGGATATTCCAAATGCAAATACAATCATCATCAATCATGCGCAAAACTTTGGCTTAAGCGATCTGCATCAATTACGTGGACGCGTAGGCCGTTCCAATAAAAAGGCTTTTTGTTATTTACTGGCACCTCCACTATCAACACTAAGCCCTGAAGCCCGCCGACGACTGAGGGCGATTGAAGAATTTTCGGAGCTGGGAAGTGGGTTCAACATTGCCATGCGCGATCTTGATATTCGTGGTGCAGGGAATCTCTTAGGTGCCGAGCAAAGTGGCTTTATTGCCGACATTGGTTACGAAACTTATCACCGCATCCTGAACGAAGCGATGCAGGAACTTAAGCAAGGCGAATACCAGGAACTGTTTAAAGATGAGCAAAAAGATGCTGGACAAGCCTTTTTACAAAACCAGTTTATCAACGATTGCCAGATTGATACTGACATGGAATTGCTGTTTCCCGACCAATACATCCAGAGTATTTCGGAGCGGATGCTGCTATACCGCGAGCTGGATAATATGGAAACAGAGGAAGCCTTGCAACAATTTGAATTGGGATTGATCGACCGTTTTGGCAAACTGCCCAAAGCCAGCCAAGAGCTGCTGGAAGTCGTTCGTTTGCGCTGGGTTGCTATCGAAATTGGGATTGAACGTATCATTCTGAAAAACAAAAAGATGATCTGCTACTTTGTATCCGACCAGCAGTCTGACTACTACCAATCACTGGCTTTTACCAAAGTGCTACAATTCGTTCAGCAAAATCCATCCAAGTGTAAAATGAAGGAGAAAAAAGATAAGCTTAGCCTTAGCTTTGATCAGGTAAAATCCATTTTTTCAGCAAAAACTGTTTTAGACGAGATCAGCAAAAGATAGCTGTATATTCCTGATTTCTTTCATTTAACGAAAATTTATACATCTTCTAATAAAGGTTCCAGATATTGGCTTTGGAAAAAACATCGTTATTTTTCATTCATACTATTGTGTTTTAATTTTGCATAATCTATTTTTATCAAATAAAAATCAAAAATTCAATTTATGAAAACCTCAAAAGCCACCCTGTTACTAATTATTGTCAGCCTGTTCTGTTCGTTTTCAACTCAGGCAAAAACAAAAAAACTCCTTCGGTTAAATCTTGAAAAAGGGGCTGTTTACGAAATGAACATGAACATGGATAACCATATGGACCAGGAGATGATGGGCCAACAAATAAAGATGGATCAGAAAATGCAAATGGTTACTTCTATGACTGTTACCGATGTGCTTCCAAACAAAAATTTCATGCTCACTTATCAATACAAATCAATAAGAATGGACATGGAAACCATGGGACAAACCATGTCTTTTAACACCGATAAGCCCGCCGACGACAATCCCGCGTCAAACATGCTGAAAGGGATGACGAAAGTTGAGCTTAAAATGGAAATCACCTCACGCGGCGAAGTTGTTAATATAGAGGGATTCGAAAGTTTTAGCAATGTATTTGGGGCAAATCCACAACTAGAAGGGATGTTACAAATGTTTTCAGACAAGGAAGCATTTAAGTCCAACTTCAGTAAAACGTTTAATTATTTTCCTGAAGATAAAGTATCAGTTGGCGATACTTGGAATTCAACTCAACAGTTGAAAGATTTTATGAATATGAACATTGATATGCACTTTAAGGTGACAAACATTGAAGATGATAAAATTACGCTGGATGTAAACTCAGATTTTAGCTCCAATTCACCCATGGAACAAGGAGGGATGAAGATGGAAATGAACATGACCGGAAAACAAAATGGCGAAATGAAAATCAATTCTGAAGATGGCATGGTGAGCTCTTCTGATCTCTCTCAAGATATTTCGATGCTCATGAAAATGACCAATCCTCAAACTCAAGAAGAACAGGAAATTCCGATGGAAATGAAATCAACGGTTCGGGTGACTGTCGACAAAAAATAGAAGTTCCTAACTCAGGTTGCTCAGGTTTGGGCAACCTTTTCTTTGCTTTTCAAACTCCATTGGTCGATTTAATTTTTTCCATAAAATTCATCTGGAGATAGTTTCTACCATTCGCTTGGAATTAACTATTCCTGCTCACTGAACCACTTATCCTACTTCTAAAAAAAGCTCTTTTGATCAGATACTTATTTTGATTTTACACAAAGTGAACATTCAGTTTTTCATAATAACTCATCAAAAATCCGGCACTAAAAGAAAGTATTGACGGTCAAAGACGAAATTAGTTAGATCTATTAGTATATAAATGGCATTAACCCACACATAATGGGGACCCTACCCTCTTGTTCTACTATTTAAATAGTAAATTTGCTATAAAAATAGTTTAACTCTTGAATTAATCTACTATATTTATAGTAGAAAAAAATCGGATACTCATGGATATTATGCAACTTACGAAAGCTGAAGAACAGGTAATGCAGTTTGTATGGAAACTAAATGAAGCTATCGTAAAAGATGTGGTAGATCAGTTTAACGATCCCAAACCTGCTTATACAACCGTTGCCACCGTACTTTCTGTTTTGGAGAAGAAAGGATTTGTAACGCGTCGAAAAATAGGGAATACCAATCTCTTTTCACCAGCGGTAAGCAAAAAGGAATATACAAAAATTCAGTTTTCATCCCTTTTGAAAAACTATTTCAATGGATCGTTCCCCAAAATGGCAACCTTTTTTGCAAAAGAAAATCAATTAGACATTGATGACCTAGAGTCAATACTGAAACAAGCACAAGTGGAATTAAGAAAAGATCAACCTAAAAATAATAAGTGATGGAAAGTTTTTTTGAAATAATAGTTCGTTCATCCCTTGCCACAAGTTTGTTCTTCTTTGTTTACTGGCTACTTCTTCGAAAACTAACCTTCTTCAAAGACAATCGGTATTTTCTTACCTGCTCACTAGTTATAGTGATCATTGCAATATTTCCGATCCAATATGGAATATTTGTAGAAAATCCCTCGCAAACTCATTTAAGCGATTTGTCCAATACCTTTAAAAACACACCGGAGGAAACCTCTCTTCTAGCGACAGGAGAAGACAGCTTCTCCATGCGAGCTACTCGGCTTTTGATCCATTTATTTGGATGTTTGAACATGCAATTAAACAAAATCATGAATACCTGGCCGACGAAGGTGTATTAACCCGGGGCCATTCACCTGTCAGGTATCAGGCATTATTAATTAACCAGCTGATGCGCATGCAGGTCGTTGGCCTAACCAATAACCTGAACTTTGCCCTTGGCCCAACTCGTTTAAAAATGATGACAAAACAAAAAACGCCCAAACGTAAACTTGCTCGTTTGATATGGGGGTTACCTGTAATAGCAATACTTCTGGCTGCATTTGCAAAACCAGAGTATCAGTATCTAAAAGAACAACAGGAACAAGATGTTGTAAATAGCAATATTCAAAGTACAACGAAGGATGGGAGCGTCACAATCCTGGGAATTGTGATCGATGATAATGGCGATCCTTTGCCTGGAACTAGCATTGTAGTAAAAGGAACAACTACAGGAACAGTTAATGATGGTAACGGGGCATTCAAACTGGATCTAAACAAAAGTGGAGAAATTGTATTGGTTACATCCTTTGTTGGCTATGAAACCAAAGCAAATGAAGTACACATCTCGGAGAATAATGGAAAACTGGATTTCAAATTTATGATGAAAAAAGCTGTCATCGGCATAAGCAATGATTTCCCTAAAGAAATACCACCACCACCGCCACCGACAGCTCCAACCTCCGAGATTAAAACAAGTGATAATGAACCGGTATTTTTTGTTGTTGAAGAGCTACCGCATTATCCAAATGGTCACTATAGACTGGGGCAATATGTGAGGGCCAAAAAGGCCGAGTTCAAAGCAAAGCTGTTTTTCGAGGGCAAGAAGCTTGAAGGAAAAGCCACGATTGGATTTACCTTAATGCAAAAGGCGAAGTTGGCAACGTACAAATACTAGAAAAAACAAGCGAAATAGCCGCTAAAGTAGGAGTAAAAATTGTTTCCGGAATGGGAAATTGGTCACCCGGCAAACAAAGAGGGAAACCTGTTTCAGCAAATTTTGCATTACCATTTGAATTCTAGAATAACAAAAAATAGAAAATGAAAAAAGGATGTCAATCAGACATCCTTTTTTGTTCTCATAAGATTTCCTGCAAAATAAAAAGGCAGTCCTCTGACTGCCTTTTCCGTCCCGATCTCTCGGGAACTAACCTAAACCAACTAAACCTAATAAACCATGAGCTCACCGGGAATTGTGGTGTGTTGATAAATCAACGAATTCCCAGCTTGCTACTAACATACTTGCTATTAACAAGCACATTCGATTTCGGCTCAAAGATATTAAAAAAATCAACAGAATTGCAACGATAATCATGAATTAGCTCTTTGACTATTTGCTCTAGCGACAGCACTTGAAAGGCTTTGCTTCATGTAAATGTCTTATTATCAAAGCTGCGGTTCTCGACAATGATCTGGGTGTAAATCCGATAAGTACCTTAGTTCTGTTTCTTTGAATCATGAGTTGGTCATAAAGCTGGCAATAGCGTTTTGCGTAACTCTAAAACAATCTTTATTAAAAAGATAGTTATTCAGTAAAATTCGTCGGCTTTTTAATCATCAATAAAACAAAGAGCAAAAAGTATCATAGAATCAGCAAATTAAGACGCCTACGTCCTCTATTAACGTTTTATTAACCTAACTAGTTGATGAAGTCAACTAATGTTTTCTAATTTCGCATCATAAACTTTTAAAAAATGCAATTACCAAAGCCATTGGGATACTTGCTTGGTCAAACCATGCGAATATTCAAACATAAATTAACCTCAAAGTTTAAAGAAAACAACATCGACCTGAGCTTGGAGTTCTTTCTAATCTTGTTGCAATTATATAATCGAGAAGATGTAACGCAACAAGATTTATCAAATCAGCTCCAAAGAGACAAGTCGATAGTTTTAAGGCAAGTAAACGCCCTGTTAGAGAAACGGTTCGTTGTTCGGTTACCCGACAAAATCGACAAACGTAAAAAGAATCTCATATTGACGCAAAAAGGATATGAACTCCTATTGGAAGCAAAAGATATATCGCGAAAACTATCAGATGAGCTTTTAACCGGACTAGCTGAAACAGAAATAGATACTTTTTTAAGAGTACTCCAAACTATCCAGGCAAATAGTGGATTAGAAGAAGATCAATGCCATTGTTGATAAAATCAACTAAACAAAAGTAACAAGCAATAGAAACATGAAAACAATTAGACAAATCAGAAACTTAAGTTTCATTTTACTGATGCTCGCCTCCGTTTCCTGCTCACAAAAGCAGGGAGCAAATGGTGCAGGCCGAGCACAACAAGAAGCCAGAGAATATAAGGTTATTGACGCGAAACCAGGGGCTGTTACCTTAAACAAGCAGTACCCAGCAACTCTGGAAGGACAACAGACCGTCGAAATTCGTCCGCGAATAGCTGGCTACATTGAAAAAATCCTGGTTGACGAAGGTGCATATGTGAATAAAGGTCAGATACTATTTCGCATCAACGCCCAGGATATTCAGGCGCAGGTTCGTTCGGCTGAAGCACAAGTAAAAGTTGCAGAAGCACAAGTAAGCACCGCAAAAATTAACCTCGAAAAAACCAAACCGCTAGTTGAAAAAAGCATCATCAGCGAGTATGATCTGAAGTCGTCCGAGGCAACGCTGGAATCGGCAAAAGCGCAGTTGGCACAAGCAAAAGCCAACCTCGAGAATTCAAAAGCTAATTTGGAGTACACTGTTATCAAAAGTCCTGCAAGCGGAACTATCGGAACTTTTCCGTACCGTGTCGGAAGCTTGGTGAGCAGCAGCATTGCCCAACCATTAACAACTGTTTCGAACACGTCAAGCATGTATGCTTATTTTTCAATGAACGAAAAAGATTTTCTGCAATTGACAAAAAGTCTAGAGGGAGACGACCTTCAGAAAAAGTTTGAAAACATGCCAAAGGTTTCACTAATTTTAGCTGATAACACTCCGTACTCAGAAAAAGGCAATATACAAACTGCCAGCGGATTAGTTGATCAACAAACCGGAGCTATAAATATTCGTGCGTCTTTTCCTAATAGCAACGGTATGTTGAGAAACGGAAGCAGCGGTCGGATTAGCATTCCTCAACATCTTGACTCTGTGCTTCTAGTTCCTCAAAAAGCGACCTATGAATTACAAGGCAAACACTTTGTATATACTGTTGGAGAAGATAATAAAGTGAAAAACACTGAAATTAGCGTATTAACAGGAAACCT
Source organism: uncultured Sunxiuqinia sp. (assembly GCF_963678245.1). NCBI lineage: Bacteria > Pseudomonadati > Bacteroidota > Bacteroidia > Marinilabiliales > Prolixibacteraceae > Sunxiuqinia > uncultured Sunxiuqinia sp. Next base: position 185,872 of record NZ_OY782771.1, on the reverse strand, counting down.
GAAAGATCAGTACGTAGTGACTTCGGGATTACAAAAAGGCGACCATGTGGTTGTTGAAGGAGTGGCAACGCTTCGTGATGGAACACCAGTAAAACCGAAACTCGTTGAAAACATAAATTCAGCTCAAAGCAGCACTTCAACGAACCAGGTTAAAAACTAAAATCAACGAAAATCATGTTCAGAAGATTTATAGAACGGCCGATCTTATCATCGGTCATCTCAATCATTATAGTCATACTCGGAGTGCTGGGACTAACCAGTCTTCCGATAGAACAATATCCTGATATTGCGCCACCAACCATTCGGGTGTCCGCATCGTACACAGGAGCCAATGCTGAAACCGTACTAAAAAGTGTGGTTACCCCGCTAGAAGAACAAATAAATGGGGTTGAAGATATGACCTACATGGTCTCAACTGCCAGTAACGACGGATCAGCTACTATCGAAGTTTATTTTAAACAAGGAACCGATCCCGACATGGCGGCGGTAAACGTCCAAAACCGAGTAGCACGAGCCAACAGTTTACTTCCTTCAGAGGTTACGCGTGCCGGAGTAATTACTGCCAAACGACAAAACAGTATGTTGCTGGTATTTTCGCTGTATAGCGAGAACGATCAATACGACGAAACGTTCATCCAAAACTACAGTAAGATTAATGTCTTACCGCAAATCCAGCGGGTGAACGGGGTGGGTGAAGCCATGGTTTTTGGAGCAAAAGATTACTCCATGCGTGTTTGGCTAAAACCCGATGTGATGGCTGCTTATCATTTAATGCCATCGGATGTAATTGCCGCCCTCAACGAACAAAACCTGGAGGCAGCTCCCGGACGTTTTGGAGAACAAAACGACCAGGCATTTGAGTATGTGTTGAAGTACAAAGGGAAACTGACTCAGCCCGAAGAATTTGAGAATATCATTATTAAGGCGGATGCTGATGGAAATGTTTTACGATTGAGCGATGTCGCTCGAATTGAGCTAGGGGCATTGAATTACTCCATTACAACCTCCAGTATGAACCATCCGGGAATTGCCATGGCTATCTTTCAGGCCGCTGGCTCCAATGCCCGCGATGTAATTATCGATTGTAAAAAAGTACTTGAAGACGCCTCTGAAACATTTCCTCCAGGAGTAACCTACAGCGTTTTGGTTGATGCAAACCAATTTCTCGACAGCTCGATTGAGAAAGTGCTTCACACGTTGCTCGAAGCCTTTGTGCTTGTGTTTATCGTTGTGTTTATCTTTTTACAGAATTTCCGGGCAACTCTGATTCCGGCAATCTCAGTTCCGGTAGCGATTGTTGGTACATTCTTTTTCCTGAGTGTATTTGGTTTTACAATTAACTTGCTAACCTTATTTGCATTAGTACTGGCCATTGGAATTGTTGTTGACGATGCCATTGTGGTCGTGGAGGCTGTACACGCCAAACTGGACCAGGGCGCGAAGAACGCTCGCGAAGCAGCGATTTCAGCCATGGACGAAATTTCAACCGCCATTGTTTCCATCACCTTGGTGATGGCTGCTGTTTTTATTCCGGTAACTTTCATTACCGGAACCACAGGAGTATTTTACAAGCAGTTCGGAATTACGCTGGCCATTTCCATTATTTTGTCAGCAGTCAACGCATTGACATTAAGTCCTGCGCTTTGTGCCATCTTTTTAAAGCCACATAAAGACAGCGAACTTCACAATAAAAGCGTACTTCAGCGCTTTTACGCCTCGTTTAACACGGCCTTTGGCGTTATGACCAATAAGTACAGAAAAACCACCAATTTCTTCATGAAACGACGCTGGCTTTCTGCGGCACTCATTGTGTTTTTCTCGGTAGGTTTATTCTTTTTAATGAAGACAACGCCAACAGGTTTTGTTCCTACCGAAGATACTGGCCGTGTATTTGTGGACATCAGTCTTCCACCCGCATCTTCCATGGAAAGAACCAAAGAAGTTGCTGACCAGATAGACCACATTCTTGCCAGCACTCCGGAAATAGAAGCTCGCTCAACGGTGGTTGGATTCTCATTTATTGGCGGACGAGGCAGTTCGTATGCGATGGTTATTTCGAGCTTGAAACCTTTCGATGAGCGAAAAGGCGAAGGCGAAGACATGAATAGTGTAATAGGTAAACTTTACGCGGCAACCTCGCAAATAAAAGATGCCAAAATCATTATCTTCACACCTCCAATGGTTCCCGGATTTAGTGTTTCTGGTGGTATTGAGTTAAAACTGGAAGACAAAACTGGTGGCGACATCAAGAAGTTTGAGCAAATTGCAGGTCAGTTTTTAGGAGAACTAAACCAACGGCCAGAGATGCAATACGCAATGACTTCCTTTAATACTAATTTTCCACAGTATCAGGTTGACGTTAACGTGGCTCGCTGTAAACAATCTGGAGTTGATGTAAGCTCTGTGCTTTCAGCCTTACAAGGTTACATTGGAGGTTATTATGCCTCAAATTTCAACCGCTTTGGTAAACAATACCGGATCATGGTACAGGCCGACCCAGGCTATCGTGGAAACCCGGAAGACCTGAACAACATGTATATTCGCACCTCGAGTGGAGAGATGGCTCCCATCACTGAGTTTATTTCACTCGAAAAAGTGTACGGGGCAGAAAGTATCACGCGATTCAATATGTACACATCAATCAATGTTACCGCTTCGCCAAACGCTGGCTACAGTACCGGAGATGCAATTACAGCTGTACAGGAAGTAGGCGACCAAATACTGCCGGCAGGATATGATTATGAATTCGCAGGACTGACGCGCGAAGAAATTGCTTCAGGAAACCAATCCATTTTAATTTTTGCATTGAGTTTGATTTTTGTTTATTTCTTACTGGCAGCGCAATACGAGAGTTTCTTGTTGCCTTTATCGATCATCCTCTCAATGCCAATTGGTATTGCCGGAGCATTCATCTTTGCCCGGATCATGGGAGTTGAAAACAACATCTACCTACAAATTTCATTGATCATGCTTATTGGGCTGCTCGCTAAAAATGCCATTCTGATTGTTGAATTTGCGCTGCAACGGCGCCATGCCGGTATGAGCATCGTACAATCAGCCGTTGAAGGAGCAACTGCTCGTTTACGTCCGATTTTGATGACTTCTTTTGCTTTCATCTTTGGATTGATTCCACTGGTTATTGCAACCGGAGTTGGAGCCAACGGTAACCGTTCGATTGGTGTGGGAGCTGTTGGTGGTATGCTCGTCGGAACGTTGATTGGAATTCTGGTAATTCCTACCATGTACGTTATTTTCCAATCGCTTCAGGAAAAAATCAAGAAACCGGGAATAATAGAAATTTCAGACATGAACACCATGGAATAGCTTATTCCGGAAAAAAGAACGATTATGAAAACAAATTCATTCAAACATATCATTTTACTGGCTGGCGTATCGGCAATGCTATTCTCATGCAGCACTTCCCGACACTTTCAATCAGAGACCATCAATACTGACGGGCTTTTTGGAACCGAACAGACTGACTCGGCAACCATCGCAGATAAGCCTTGGCAACAACTGTTTACCGACCCTCTTTTGAAGGATTTAATAGAAGAAGGCCTAAACAACAATCCTGACCTGCAAATTGCCACTCAGCGGGTATTGCAGGCAGAAGCCTATTTCGGACAAAGCAGGGCATCGCTTCTTCCGGGAATAAACGCCAAAGGAACCGGAACTTACCAGCACAATCCGAAGTCGACCTATCCGGATGGGCCGCGCGACGTGAGCAGCTACCAACTCGGGTTGGAAGCCAATTGGGAAGTTGACATCTGGGGAAAACTGCGCAGCTCAAAGCGGGCAGCATACGCTGATTTATTAGCAAGCAATGCTGGGAAAAAGGCCGTACAAACCCGATTAATTGCTAACATTGCATTGGCCTATTACAACCTGACTTCGCTGGATGCCAAATTAGCCATCACCCGCCAAACGGTGAAAAATAACATCGACTTGGTTGAAACAATAAAAGTGCTGAAAGAAAGTGGCCGTGTAACCGGAGCTGCCGTAGTTCAAAGCCAGGCGGCACGATATGCGGCTGAAGTCACCATTCCTGACTTGGAGCAACAAATCCGCGAATCAGAAAACGCCCTTTCTACCTTGCTGGGACGCGTTCCCGGATCAATTCAGCGCAACAAGTTGAGCGATCAGGAAATAAGCACATTATTGGAAACAGGTGTGCCATCTCAATTACTCGAAAATCGCCCCGACGTAATGCAATCAAAGTATTTGGTGATGAGTGCTTTTGAAATGACGAATAACGCTCGCGGCTACTTTTATCCGTCACTGACCATTACCGCATCAACTGGTTTTGCAGCCAGTGATTTGGACGAATTACTCGATCCAACATCATTTGCGTCGAACGTTATCGGAGGATTAACCGCGCCATTATTCAATAAGCGGACAAATGTTACCCGCCTCAAAGTTGCCAAAGCTCAGCAAGAAGAAGCCTTATTAAGTCTCCGGAATACCTTGCTCAATGCAGGACAGGAAGTGAACAATGCACTGAATTCGTACAAAAACACCGAACGGAAAATGTCCTTGCGGGCACAACAATTGGAGGCACTGGAAAAGTCGGTTGAGTACACCCGGGAACTGCTTACTTATGGATCGGCTACCTACACTGAGGTACTGAATGCCCAACAAAGCTTATTGGGAGCTCAGCTCAGCGATGTAAATGACCATCTGCAAAAACTTAGTGCCGTAGTTTCGCTTTACCGCGCACTTGGTGGCGGCTGGAAGTAAACTTGCTTTTAATTTAAAGTTAAAGTTTGGATAAAATTTCTAAAACAGGAGCGTCATCCCGAATTGGTTTCAGGATCTGTGTCAATATCAAACAGACCCTGAAATAAATTCATAGTGACTTTTTCCATCTGGATTTTATCCAAACTTCATTTTTTTTATAACATCGTTCACCTTTTCCAAACAGCTAAAAACAGCAACACCCACCCGGCAATAAAACTCAACCCGCCAATTGGCGTGATGGCTCCCAGCCAACGAATACCGGTAATAGCCAACACGTACAAACTCCCTGAAAAAATTACAATGCCAGCCGTAAGGCAAATAACCGACCAGTTGATTAAAGTTGACGGCATTTGAACAGCCAACACACTAATCAGCAACAAGCCCAGTGCATGATAAAAATGGTATTCCACCCCGGTTTTATATACCTGCATCAAATCATCAGTAAGTTTTGCTTTTAAAGCGTGGGCACCAAAAGCCCCAAGAATAACAGCCGCAGCTAATAATGCCGCAGCCAACATCAATATTGTTTTACTCATTTTCGTTGTGATTCTATATTTTATCCTTGATAACAATACACCCCAGCTTTTGTTAAAAATGATCCACCATTAGATTCCGTCAAGGAAATATCACCGCCGGAGTCATTTTTTCTCTAAAACTCCTTGATTTAGATGCCAGAAAAGTAGAATACTTTCGTTAACTCCTATTGAAAATACAATCGGGGAAAAGGTATTGTTACACATGTGTTGGCATTCATTGTGAAATCGCAAAAGCAATGAAAGTTTTTCTTTAATTTTACGACGGAAAACATCTCATACAGTTATGACAAAAAAAAGCAATCTAATAATAGTCGGAATAGGAGCATCGGCTGGTGGACTTGATGCAGTAAAGCAATTAATTAGTGGAATACCTTCAAATACGGGAATGTCGTTTGTAATCATTCAGCATTTATCTCCAGACTTTAAGAGCCTTATGCCAGAATTATTGGCCAAGCACACCAAAATGAAAATATTTACAGCTGAAGAGAACCTTGAAATAAAACCAAACTGTATATATCTAAATGAACGAACCAAGAATCTGGAATTAAAAGGAAATAAACTGGTGCTTTTAAGTAAAGCCCCAAAAGGTAATTTAAACCTTCCTATCGATATTTTTTTCCATACACTTGGTAAAGAACATCAGGAAAACACATATGGTATTATACTCTCTGGAACCGGGTCTGACGGTTCAAGGGGAATTAACACAATTAAAGAGGCAGGGGGAACAATACTTGTACAAGAACCCAGCTCAGCTCAATTTGATGGAATGCCAAACTCCGCTATTTCGACCAATTTGGCCGATTTTATTTTACCTCCTGCAGAAATAGCGCAGAAAATAATTCAACTCAATAGTAAGCGAATTAGTATTTTATCATCTTCATCTACGACCAATAATCACGAAGATGTGTATCAAGATATACTTGAGTTGATTTACAAAGATAATGGCGTAAATTTCAAGAAATATAAAAACAATACGCTACTTAGAAGGCTCGAAAAGAGAATGAGCATTCACAGCATGGACACACTGAAAGAATATTATTCTTTGATTGCACAAAACCCAAAAGAAAGAAAAATCGTTTATCAGGAGTTTTTGATTAATGTAACCAACTTTTTTAGAGATACAGAAGCTTTCGATGTCATCAAAAAAACGGTTATTCCCAAACTAATTGATGTAAATACAAAGTCTAAAAACATTAGAATATGGGTTGCTGGTGCATCAACCGGAGAAGAAGTTTATTCGTTAGCCATTTTAATAGATAACTACATTCGAATCAATAAATTGAATTTTAATTTTAAAATTTTTGCCACTGATATTGACAAAGATGCAATCCAAGTCGCAAGTCTGGGGAGCTACTCAGTAAATAATATCGTTGATATTAAGGAGAGCTATTTAAAGAAGTATTTTTTAAAACATGGAGATAAAATACATATAATTAAACGAATACGAGAGAAGATTGTCTTTTCTTATCACGATGTTACTAAAGATCCACCATTTATTCGTATGGATTTAATTTCTTGTCGAAATCTATTGATTTATTTCAACAGTAGCACTCAACAAAAGGTCTTAAGTAATTTCCAGTATTCACTGAACAAATCAGCTTTTTTGTTTTTAGGATCAAGTGAATCTTTAGGCTCGGTATCAAATCACTTCGAGGTAATCGATAACAAATGGAAAATATATCGCAACCTTACCGAAAACAATCGCCTTGGAAGCGAGGAAGATTTTGAGAACGAACCCTCTGCTGGACTTCGTTATTTAAAAGAAAACCATAACTCGAAACTTCTTGAGGATAAAAATCAAGAAATGAAGGAAGTGGATTTCTATAAATTTTTAAGTAAAAGGAATTCACCGACTTCTGTCTTTATTGATAAGAATTACGATATTATTTTTGTAGTAGGCAATTTAAAAGAATGGTTCTCAATACCTGATGGTTTTTTTCAGAATAATCTTTTAAAAATTACAAAAGATGATTTAGCAGCCATTATACGAAATGGCGTAAGAAGAACTACAAAAGAAGGTAAAAATGTTATCTACAAAGACCTTGTATTATATTCAGAGAATGAAACACGTAATTTTGACTTGTCTTTTGAAAAGATATCCAGGTTCGAAAATTATACTGATATCTATTTAATTGAATTCAAAAATCTTTCAAACAATTCAAGTACTGCTAAAATTGTACTGTCCGATACAGATTTACCTAATTTTTCGAAGCAACGCATTGATGATTTAGAATTTGAATTAAAAGTGAACAAGTCGGAGTTACAGAATGTCGTTGAAGAGCTTGAAACCAGCAACGAAGAGCTTCAATCTTCCAACGAGGAACTCATGTCTTCCAATGAGGAACTTCAAAGTTCGAATGAAGAATTACAATCGGTTAACGAAGAATTATATACGGTTAATACCGAATTACAGGAAAAAAACAAAGAACTGGAAGAATTAAGTAACGATGTAACAAACTTACTAAACAGCAGTGATATTGGAACTTTATTTCTCGACACAGAACTTAACATAAGAAAATTCACGCCCGTTATTAAACGTGTTTTTAACCTTGAAGATTCTGATATTGGCCGATCCATTAAAAGCTTCGCGTCTGAATTTGATGAGAACGAAAGAAAATCATTAATTATCAACTGTAAGGAGTCGCTGGAAAATCTCAAATCTTTTGAAAGAGAGATTCAGGATAATGATGGAAGTTGGTATCTTATACGTATTAACCCTTTTGTAACTTCAACAAAAAAAATCAGTGGAGTTGTTATTGCTCTTATCGATTTTAATGAAGTAAAAAAGGCCCAAGCAAAATTAAGAGATTCTAATAACCGATTAGATATTGCACTGAAAAATGGGAACATGGCCTGGTGGGAGCTGCGTCTTCCCGAAGGAACTGTTGTTTTTAGCGATAAAAAAACAGAAATGCTTGGGTTGAATTCTGAAGATTTTAAAACCTATTCTGATTTTACAAAGATTGTAAATCCTGACGACTATGAAAATACCATGCAAGCATTCAGAGATCATTTAACTGGTAAAAAAGACACCTACGATTGCCAGTACAGGATAAAGGATGTTAACGGCAATTACAAGTGGTTTAAAGATGTGGGCAAAATTTCACAAAAAGATGGCGAGAATATTCTTATTACAGGAATAGTGATTGACATCACTCAGATAAAAGAAGCAGAACAACGACTAATTGAAGCACAACAAAAAGCTGAAACTGCTAACATTTATAAAAATCAGTTTTTGGCAAACATGAGCCACGAAATTCGCACACCTATGAATGGTTTAGTTGGTTTTGCGAGCCTTCTAAGAAACGATGTTATTGATATTGAAAAAAGAAATAAATATATTGATATAATTCAAAATAGTTCAAGTCAATTATTGAAATTAATTAACGATATTATTGATGTTTCGAAAATTGAAGCAAAAGAATTGAAGATAGAAATAGTTTCTTGCAAAATAAGCGAGCTGTTTTTTAATACAGAAATAACGTTTAACGAACTTAAAAGGAAAAAGAACAAAGATCATATTAAAATTACTGCTCATGTTCCTGAAAAGGTAAAAGATATTATTATACAGACAGATGCCAATAGGTTGCAACAGGTACTTACCAATTTAGTTGAGAATGCTTTAAAATTTACCGAGAAAGGTAGCATTGAATTTGGTTATACTGTTAAACAAAACAAAGTTTTTGTATATGTTAAAGATACTGGTATTGGCATACCCGAAAATAAAATCGATGTAATATTTGATCGTTTTAGTCAAGTTAAACAGAAAAAAGGTAAACATAATGAAGGTACTGGTTTAGGGTTGTCAATTTCAAAAGGAGTTATTCGTTTGTTAGGTGGTGATTTACAAGTTAAGTCTAAAAAATCGGTGGGTACAACATTTAGTTTTGAAATTCCCTTTGTTTCCGGGGCAATTCAACAGAAAAAGCCTCGAAATCAGAATAAATCAAAAATAGAAGATTGGTTAAAAAATAAAACAATCTTAGTTGTTGAGGATGAAGAAGTCAACATTGAATACTTCAAAGCGTTGTTTGAAAATAGTATAGCTAAGATTATTTATGCTACCAATGGAAAAATGGCGGTAGAAAAAGTAGAGTCGGGAGAGAAGATTGATATCATTCTTATGGATATTCGAATGCCAATAATGAATGGTGCAGATGCTGCAAAAAAGATTTTGCTAAACTTCCCCAAAACAAAGATTATTGCGCAGACCGCCTATGCAATGTCTAACGACAAAGCAAAATTTTTGAAAAGTGGATTTGTTGATTATATCTCCAAACCTTTGAATAAAAAGGAACTTTTAGATAAACTAGCAACACATCTAAACAACTAAATATAAGATACATTTAATTGAACCAATGTTTGACACTGGGATGACCTACTATACATATGGGAACTTTCTATTATCAACATCTATCGAACTTGGCGGCTTTACGATAACTGATGAGAGAAAAGATGAGGATAGCTCTTCTGACAAAGGATTTAGTTTTCAGTTGAAAGCTGGAAAAGAATGGTGGATTTCCCCTAGATGGGGAATTGGCTTAGCCGTATATTATCACAATACAAACCTTCTCAATCAGAAAGGAACAGTTGATGAAGAAAGAATTAAAAGCAATAATTTTGGTCTTGTCCTCAACGCCACCCTGAACGGGGAAAAGTAAGAATCTGTTTTTACGATTGTATTGTAAAATGATAACCATGTACCACCTGTTATCCAATCATTTCACCCGAAAGAATAATGAAAAGAAAAATTGAATTACTGGCACCTGGAGGAGATCTAGATTCGGTGAAAGCCGCAATTTTAGCAGGAGCAGATGCGGTATACTGTGGGTTGGATAAGTTTAATGCCAGAAACCGGGCAGCCAATATTAGTTTCGAGAATTTATACGGGCTTATAAGATTGGCGCATAAAAATAACTGCGAGGTTTTCCTAACATTGAATATTCTGATTGTTGAAAGCGAGCTCCCCCTTCTTTTAAGTGTGTTAAACAAATTAGTTAATACCGGCATTGATGGAATAATTGTTCAGGATTTTGGCGTGTTTTATCTTTTATCCAACTACTTTAAAGTTCTTAAAGTTCATGCCTCAACTCAGCTTACAACACACAACGAGGGACAGATAAAATTTCTAAGCCGATTAAATGCCGGCAGAGTAAATCTATCCCGCGAGCTAAATATTGATGAGATCAAACACTTAACTTCAGTAGCACACCAAAATAAGCTTTTAACCGAGGTTTTTGTCCACGGTTCTTATTGCATCTCGTTTTCGGGTGCTTGCTATATGAGTTCAGTTTTATCCGGAAAATCGGGAAACCGCGGGCGATGCAGCCAACCCTGCCGAGACCGGTATTTACCAACTTCCGCAGGAAAAGACTATCCGTTGAACCTGAAAGATAACTCAGCCTATTCCGACCTGAGGGAACTGTCGGAAGCTGGGGTGGATTCATTAAAAATTGAAGGCCGGATAAAGGAATTTGAATACGTTTATACGGTAGTGAATGCCTGGAGGAAACAACTCCGGATTTTTTACACCCATGACAGGCTGCTTGATGACACTAGCGATTTGCATAAAGTGTTTAATCGCAAATTCTCAAATTCCTTCCTGAAGGGAGACATTAATAAAGATCTGTTTATTGATAATCCCATGAGTAACTCCACGCTTCACCTGGCGGAGATTAACCAATATGCTTCGGATGATAAACGAGAACAAGGGACAAAAGAATTGTATGACGAAAAAGACGAATCCCGAAAGCAAATCAAAGATAAAATTGACCAACTTAGTGTCGATGAAATTTCTTTAGTAATTGAGATTTCAGGAGCATCAGGAACTGTTCTAACGGCGACCGTAAAAACACCTGACAGATCGTTTACCGTGCAATCGTCAAGCTCGCTGTCCGATAAGGGGATTGAGTGTTTAAATGAGGTGATCATATTGAAAAAACTGCAATCGATAAATGATACGGGGTATTCCATAAAAGAATTAAACACCGATCGACTTGGAGCAGAACTTTATCTTCCATTTAAAGAACTGACCGCCTTAAAAAGAAGAATATTATTTGTGCTGAACGATTCAAGGGAAGTCATCTTACCCATCGCGCTTCCGAAATTGAAGAAGGCAAGTCCGGTAAAGATTAAGCCCACTCTTTCGGTATTAATCTCCTCGCCAAAAGATATTTCACTTTGCCAAGACGGCTCAACAGCGATCTATTTTCAATTGCCCAATTCATTAAAAAATAAGTCGGTCGAATTCCTCAACCTTTTTAAAACCAACGAGAACTTAATCCCTTGGTTCCCGTCTATTCTATTGGGTGAAGATTATACTGCCGCAGTCGATTTACTGCACCACTTCCGAGGGAAAACAATTGTGACAAATAACACAGGGATAGCTTACGAAGCTTATAAAAAAGGGATTGATTGGATCGCCGGTCCGTACTTGAATCTAACCAATTCGTACAGCCTTTTAGCCTTGAAAGAAGACTTTAATTGCTCCGGGGCATTTATTTCGAATGAACTAAAATTCACGCAAATAAAAAGCATCAAGAAACCCAATAATTTCAACTTGTTTTACAGCATTTATCATCCTATTCTGATGATGACAAGTCGACCATGTTTGTTTCATCAGGTAACCGGATGTAAAAAGCATATACTCGACGATAGCTGCATTCAAGAATGTTCGAAATCTTCAACCATTACAAATTTGAAAAAAGACACGTTCATTATTGAGAAAGCAAAAGGCAATTACCATCGCATCTACAACGCGGTTAATTTTTTGAATACAAAGATTATTACAGATATGCCGGATCGCTTTTCCAGCTTCTTCATTGATTTAACAAATATAGAGACCGAAACGAAAATTGAACTGGATAAAGCAAGCATCATTCAACTTTTTAAAGATCATCTCCATGGAAATCCGGATTCGACGGAGCTACTGGCAAAAGTTATTCGCCCGTCAATAAGTACGCAGTATAAAGAAGGGATCTAAACCGATAAAATAACGGGGCCCTTCGCTTTGTTCAAATAATAGAAGATTGCCGGGAGATCCTGAAACAAGCTCAGGATGACGCTTTGCTTTGGGAAATCCGATAGTCTTTATTGAAGGCTTCTTTTGAAGATAAACCCTCAACATATTTTTACATTTTTTTACTGATTATCGTAATGTTTTGTATTTTTAAAAGAAAAAATCATGATAAATTATAAAAGTTTGAAGATACTGCGACGCCTGACATTTTCAGTAATTCTATTTACCGTCTTATTTACTTCATGTAAAGAGGATAATGATTTTTCAAGCTATATTGGGGACTAGATAACCCAAAAACCTGTTCCTGCAACAACAGGGCTATGTCAGTGTAAACTATTACCTGAAACTATCAAATGGAGCTTTTACAGAATCCTTTATGGAAGTTCAGAGATCGTCTTCAAGTTATTATAACCCAACCAGAAAGTTCATATCAATTGAGGGATCACTTTTGGTTTCTGATAGTACGATGATCTTTACAGCCCAAAAGATCAGCTTTTCTAGATTTGATATAACGACATCGACTTATTCTGAACCTTATCAAACTTTTACAAGGGGTAAAGATAATATTGATAGTATGCTATCTGGATTTATATTTGCGACCGCAGGACATAAGACCCAATACCATATAGAACAAGGTAAGTTGAGTATCGCAGTGGATTACAACGAAAATGGAGATTTTTCGGATGATCATGGGGCGTTTTTATATACAAGACAATGAAATGAAAATCTTTTGAGTTAGACTTTTAGTAATATGAAAGCCACTCCCTTTCGGCAGTGGCTTTCTGTATCATTAATTGATTGGATGACTCGAAGTCATCCAATCAATAGGAGTTTGCTTTTTACTCTTCGTGAGCCGAAATTAAAACTTCCAGAATTTTTTTACCTGCAGCTGATACGCTGGTACCAGGGCCGAAGATGGCAACAACACCGGCTTCGTACAGATATTTATAATCCTGTGCGGGAATCACACCTCCGGCAATCACCATGATGTCTTCGCGACCCAGTTTTTTCAGCTCTGCAATAACGGCAGGAACCAAGGTTTTGTGTCCTGCAGCCAGTGACGAAACACCCATCACATGCACGTCGTTTTCAACGGCTTGCTTGGCAGCTTCTTCTGGAGTTTGGAACAGCGGTCCCATATCTACGTCGAAACCAAGGTCCGCATAACCGGTTGCCACTACTTTTGCTCCACGATCGTGACCATCCTGCCCCATTTTGGCAATCATGATCCGTGGTTGACGGCCTTCTAACTCGGCAAACTTTGTTGCCAAATCCTGTGCTTCCTTGAAGGTTTTGTCTTGTTTACTTTCTGATGAATACACGCCTGAAATTGTTCTGATTACAGCTTTATAACGTCCCACGATTTTTTCGCAGGCATCTGATATTTCACCCAATGACGCACGCTTCTGTGCCGCTTTAACAGAGAGATCAAGCAAGTTGCCTTCTCCTGTTTCTGCGCATTTGGTGATAGCAGCCAGAGCTTGCTGAACATCCTCTTCGTTGCGCTCGCCACGTAGTTTTTCCAATCGCTTAATTTGCGATTTACGAACTTCGGTATTGTCAATATCCAAAATATCAATCGGATCTTCTTTTTCCAAACGGTATTTATTTACCCCAACAATGGTTTGACCACCGCTATCGATCCGTCCCTGAGCACGGGCTGCAGCTTCTTCAATACGCATTTTTGGAACACCGGTTTCAACGGCTTTTGACATACCACCCAGTTTTTCAACTTCTTCAATCAATGCCCAAGCTTTGTTGTACAACTCCTGAGTCAACGACTCAACATAGTATGAACCGGCCCATGGATCGGCTCCACGGCAAATCTCGGTTTCCTGCTGAATATATAACTGTGTATTACGTGCAATACGAGCAGAGAAGTCGGTTGGCAAAGCAATTGCTTCGTCCAGCGCATTGGTGTGCAACGACTGAGTGTGTCCCAAAGTTGCAGCCATCGCTTCAATAGCCGTACGACCAACGTTGTTGAATGGATCTTGCTCAGTCAACGACCAACCCGAAGTTTGCGAGTGTGTACGCAAAGCCATCGATTTTGGGTTTTTCGGGTTAAACTGTTTCACCAATTTCGCCCAAATCATACGTGCAGCACGCATTTTGGCAATCTCCATAAAGTGGTTCATTCCAACCGCCCAGAAGAAAGATAAACGTGGTGCAAAGGCATCAACATCCAGTCCGGCTTTGATACCAGTACGCAAGTATTCCAAACCATCAGCCAAAGTGTAGGCCATTTCAATATCGGCAGTTGCACCGGCTTCCTGCATGTGGTAACCCGAAATTGAGATGGAGTTGAACTTAGGCATCTTTTGAGAGGTAAACTCAAAGATGTCGGCAATTGCTTTCATCGAGAATTCTGGTGGATAAATATAGGTATTACGCACCATGAACTCTTTCAGAATATCATTTTGGATAGTTCCTGAAAGCTGCTCCAGCGTAGCGCCTTGTTCCAATGCTGTTACAATATAGAATGCCATTACCGGAAGTACCGCTCCGTTCATGGTCATCGAAACAGACATTTTATCCAATGGAATCTGGTCGAACAGGATTTTCATATCCAGGATTGAGTCGATGGCCACACCGGCTTTACCCACATCACCCACTACACGAGGGTGATCCGAGTCGTAACCGCGGTGAGTTGCCAGGTCAAAAGCTACTGAAAGCCCTTTTTGTCCGGCAGCCAGATTACGGCGGTAAAACGCATTCGACTCTTCAGCGGTAGAGAATCCGGCATACTGACGGATCGTCCACGGACGCATAGCGTACATGGCTGAATATGGTCCACGAAGATATGGTGGCAAACCGGCAGCATAATTTAAATGCTCCATGCCTTCCAAATCGTCTTTGGTATAAACTGGTTTCACTGGAATCTGTTCCGGAGTCACCCAGTCTTTCTCAATTTTATTTTGAGCAGCCCACTCTCCCGCCTCAGGCTGAGGAGCAACTGTTTTTATGTTTATATTCTTAAAATTCGGTTTCATAATTTGTAAGATATTAGATTCAAGATTCTAGAACCAAGACAAGAAAAATCTTGATACTACAAATTCATCTTGAATGAGTAAATCATTTTTTGAATCTCTTGTAATAAGGTTTGTATTTCTTGTAGTTTATTTTCAGATAAATAACCAATATCCGAAGCAAGAATCAATTGAGTTTCAAGTTCAAAAGCAGAGCCTAAAGCAATGTCCAGAAACCTAGCAAACTCTTTGTTAGTTGAACGTCCCGATCCTTCAGCAATATTTGAGGGGACTGAATACGCACTTCTTAAAATTTGAGATACAAGTCCGAATTTTTCATCTACAGGAAAATCCCTGGTTGAAAGAAATACTTCTTTCACCAGTAAACGGGAATTTTGCCATATTTTCAAATTCTTAAAATTGTGCATCTTTCAAATCTTGTCTCTTGATTCTTTATTCTTGGTTCTTAAATCTAAACTCCGTTATTTAATTCCCAACTTTGCATTGTAAGCTTTCAACTCGTCCAGCAGATTACTCTTCACATGAATGAAGTTTTCAATTCCTTTTGCTTTCAAATCATCTGTGCAAGCAGGCGCACCGGCCACTACAAAAATAGCTTCGTCTTTAATTAAGTCGAAAGCAGTAGGAGCAGCTTCAGCATATTCATCGTCAGAGCTACAAATTACAACGATATCGGCACCAGCTTCTTTAGCGGCAGCAACACCATCGGCAACACTGGCAAAACCATTGTTGTCTTTCACATCGTAACCGGCAACAGCAAAAAAGTTACAGGCAAACTGAGAGCGTGCTTTACTAAAGTTAATGTTTCCAACTGTTAGCATAAAAGCCAAAGGACGTTTGTTCTCTTTTGAGTATTTATCAGTCGCTACACGAAGTTTTTCGAAAGCCATTGCACCACGATATGGTTTGAGGGTTTCAATTTCAGCATCGTCAGCAGTTAAATCTGTAGGACTCAGCGCTTCTTCTACCAATTCCGCTTTTTCCAATCGCTCGGTGAAATTTGGGAATTGGTTAATCCCCAACAAATTTTCGCGACGGGTAGCAACTTTCAGGTCACGTTTAGCAGCCATTTCTTTCACTTTCGTTTGAATGAAACCGCCTTTTGCTGCAGCAAGGAAACCACCTTTATCCTGAATTTCTATGAACAACTTCCAAACTTCGTCAGCAATCGATGCGGTTAATTCTTCAATATAATATGAGCCCGCACCAGGGTCAACTATTTTATCGAAGTGTGATTCTTCTTTCAACAACAATTGTTGATTACGGGCAATACGATCAGAGAAGGTTGTTGGTTCTTCGAAAATTGCATTGAACGGAAGTACTGTGATTGAGTCAGCACCACCTAACGCAGCACTCATTGCCTCGGTTTGGGTACGAAGCATATTCACATAAGGATCGTAGAACGTTTTGTTCCAACTTCCGGTTTCAGCATGAACACGCATTTTGCAACCGCACTCACACTTAGGTTCGTAAGCTTTTACAATTTGTGCCCACAACATGCGAGCTGCACGCAGCTTGGCGATCTCCATGAAGTAATTGGCACTCACACTCAAATTAAATTTGATGTTTTTAGCCACATCTTCAACTGCCACTCCTTTTTCGGTTAGTGTTGAAAGATATTCAACACCCTGAGCCAATGAAAAAGCCAATTCCTGAACAACAGAAGCACCGGCATTTCCATAGTTTTTACCATTCACTGCCAATACGCGGTATTTTGGTAATTCGGCAGATTTGCCAATTAGACTTTGAGCCTGAGTTAATACATGATCAACACCTTTTTTGAACCGACCGTAAAGCAGGTAGTTTCCGAAGGGATCGTAAGCAACAGATGCAACAATACTTTTTGCATCCCATTTGCCAGCCAATACATACTCTGCAAATGCTTCAGCAATTTTGCATGTGCAACACTTCGCTTCAAAGTTCACCTCAACCGACTCCAAACAAATGCCTTTTAGCAAAACAGCCAGGTCGTCAACGGTAACTTCGGTACATTCATTAAAAACGAAGCCCAACGAAGTCACACCTTTCATCAATACTTCCAGTGCTTTCTTGTTGGACTCTTCCAAATCTTTTACGATGATATTCTGACGAACATACCAATCGTTGTTATTGGTTTTAGTACCCCGCACATAAGGAAACTCTCCTGGCAATGCATTCAGGTAGTCTAGTTTTGCAAGGTCTTCCTGTCTGTAATACGGTTGAACCGAAAAACCTTCGTTTGTCCTCCACACCAGCTTGCGGTCAAAGTCGGCACCTTTTAAATCGGCAACCACTTTTTCTTTCCAAGCCTCAGAACTGACAGGAGGAAACTCATTAAATAGTTTGATATATTTTTCTGTCATAATGTAATTGTTAAGAAAATCAGGCTGCAAAATTAACCTTTTTACATAAGGACTACCCAAAAACTAAGAAGTTTTTAACCTTTAGGTAACAAATATCAGGTTTTGATTTTCAAGCATTTACATATAAAGCAATTTACATATCCTTTAAATAGCTGTTATTTTTAATGAATATAAATAAAGATGAGCTCTTTAGTCTATAAATTAAATCGATAGGAGACTTACAGGTATGATTTAAAGATACAATCCCGCGAAAGGATCGTATCTCAAAAATGCTAAAATTCAATTTTATAACTCAAGTTTGGAACAATACTCCGATCGAACTGTTTCTCAGGCAAGCCGGTTTTCAGATTAAACTCATAATCCCGATATTCGTCATAGCCCGTAGCATTAATTAAATGAAATGACCACACACTAGCATGAGTTGGTTTATTCTTCCTGTACGAAAATCCCAAAGAAACAACCAATGCCGGATCTTCCTGCTCTTCATAGGCCTGAGAGTAATCATAAATCAGCTCACCACTAGTTATCGACTGATCTAACAACAGCGGCAAATAACGATCTCCTCCCATCATGGTAGCACGAGCATTCACACTCAGGGTATTTGCCTTATTGCGACCCAATTGCCATTCTTTTCCGGTCAGCAGATTAACGACATAGTTTTTATCGTACAGGCTGTTTCGCTCCACGCCATCGCCCCCTTTATATTTTGAGTCGAAAACTGAAGCAGTTGCCAGGTAGTAAAAGCCATTGGTTAAAAAATGTTCCAGGGTAAAATCAATTCCGATGTTTGTTCCCGTTCCCTCATTAACCAAGGTTTCGTTGAAAAACCAATCAAGCTCCAGGTTCTGCAACGAGAAATAACTATTCGGAACAACCGGAACATCATACAAATACTGGTAGTAAGGCTCAACTTTAAACCTTGTATTCTTAGTCAGGTTGATATCATAAGCCAAGCCAAAATGATGCGCCTTGGTCATTTTCAACTCCTCGTTGGGCTGAATTATTCCTGCCGCAGTTTGCTGACGAGCCAGATAAAACCCAATCATTTCTATCCGGCTGTTAAGCCCATAAGCCAAGCCCAATGATTGATTTCGCCCAACTTGATATGTCATTCCTACCCGCGGTTCAATTGATACCTCTTCATTCAACTCGAAATAATGTGCATGCACCCCGGCGTTTAGTTCAAATTTACTACTCAATGCTATCATCGATTGTGTAAAAAGTTGAACGGAAAAAGCACTTCCCTTTTCGTCGGCATAAGTGGTCAGTTCATTACCTAAAACAATGGCTTCTCGATTATCCACATTGTAATGCAAATTATCTAAAACAAAGCCGGTTCGGTTCGAATGCTTATTCCCGAATTTATGATTCAACGTACTGGTCAATGTATATTTCCAGGTATCGTTGTTCACGCGCTCCTTTTTATGCAATGTGCTATTGTCATCCAACTGATCATAGGCTGTTTCAATCCCATTTCCAGAGGCTGCCAATGTTGAATGTAAATACGTATTTTCGCCGAGAAGCATTTTATGGGTAAGTCCCATTGCTCCCATCGACAAACTCAAATCATAGCCTTCTTTATCCTGAACCGTTTCCCAGTCTTTCGGATCGGAGAACGGATCACGATCCTGACTATCTAAAGCTCCAATTCCCAAAAGTGTAAAGTTGCCCGCTCTTTTTGTTGGGAAGTTCAACTTGAATGAAAAATCCTGATAGCCGATAGAGCCGGCCTCCTCTGGAATTAGCCCACCCAGCAATGCATACGTTGAATATCGATAGTTAAACAAATACGACGCACCTCCCTTTTTTAGAGGTCCTTCCGAAGCGAAATCGATCCCAATAATGCCAGCCTGAAAAGTATGCTCAAACTTCTCGTTGTTTCCGGTACGCATGCGAACATCAAAAACACCCGACAACGCATTCCCATATTCAGCGGGGAAAGCTCCTGTATAAAAATCAGAGTTGGCCAGCATGTGACTCGACAAAGCTGTAATACCTCCAGTTCCAAACGAAATCACATCGGCAAAATGGGTTGGATTCGAAATTTCAACACCTTCCAATCGCCATAGCAAATTACGTGGTGAGTTTCCGCGAACGACAATTCCGTTGTTGACAACTTCTGAAGCCACTCCTGCAAACGAGCCTGCCAAACGAGCCGGATCATCGAAACCTCCGGCATATCGGTTGGCTTCTTCCACGCTTAATTGTCGGGCACTAATGGTAGCCATGGTATTAATTGGTCTTTCTTTGGATGTTCGGGCAGTAATTTTCACTTCATCTAATTCTTCGGTCAGTTCTTTCAAGCCTGCTCTTAATACAACTTCCTTTCCTGACCCCACCAATACCTCGCGAAATAGATAGTTTTCATAACCCATAAAGCGAACCAGCACATTATACCTGCCCGGCTTAATATTCCACAATCTAAAATTTCCGTTTTCATCGGTTATCGTTCCCAGTTGCGGACTACTACCTACAATTACTACGGTAGCCCCTGCCAGTGGTTCCTGCGAAAAAGCATCTGCCACACTTCCTTTAATAACCTGTCCATCCTGTGCCCAGACAAGTGTCTGGACACATAACAGCATGAATAATAAAATTAGTCTTCTGTTCATTGTTTTCTTGTTTAATTTCGTACTATCTCTGTTTCTGTTCCTTAAAAAAGACAATAAAAGACCTCCCTCATGTGCGATGGCTTTTCGCTTTATATGAGGTTTCAGTATCTTATTTATAGGTTGGCGCTGCCCGGATTTTGATGCTAACCCAGCTTCTATTTTATTGATTTACATATCACCCCATCCACTCTTTAAAATCATTCACGCGCTCCCTGCTTACAATCACGTCCTTCCCAAAATCAGGATCAAGATGCAATTTTAACCGGCTGTTGAAATACAGATGTATTTTTTTTACCGAATTGAGATTAATCAGCATTTTCCGGTTGATGCGAAAAAACTGAGATGGATCCAGTAGCTGCTCCAACTGTTCTAAAGACTGATCCATGGGCAGTCTTAATCCAGATTGGCTATTCGCCCACACCAAACCATCGTCAAAAATAAAATAAGCTATTTCGCGACTTTCAATTCGCTTGAGCTGCTCCCCAAGCTTAACCAGAAACCGTTGCTTATATTTCCCCTTGCGGCTGATTTGTTCATATAATGATTGAATCAACTGTTGCTTTGCTTGTGGATCAGGACTCTGATACTTCCTGAACTTATTAAATGCCTCCGACAAGTCCTGAAAATCTATCGGTTTTAGCAAATAATCAATGCTATTAACCTTAAATGCCTTTATCGCATAATCATCGTAAGCCGTTGTGAAAATAACCGGCACATCGATGGTGACTTTGTTGAAAAGCTCAAAACAGGAACCATCTGACAAGTGAATATCCATCAAGATCAAATCAGGATTAGGGTTC
Organism: uncultured Sunxiuqinia sp.; assembly: GCF_963678245.1. Lineage (NCBI taxonomy): Bacteria > Pseudomonadati > Bacteroidota > Bacteroidia > Marinilabiliales > Prolixibacteraceae > Sunxiuqinia > uncultured Sunxiuqinia sp. The sequence goes on along the minus strand of NZ_OY782771.1, from coordinate 164,837 downwards.
GACTTAAACCATGCGACACCTTGTTTTATAGAATTCAGAACGCCCAGTATATCCAGATCGTAACCTAAGCGCAATAGCAGCTGTTCCAAGCGCTCTGCGGTTAATTGTTCATCTTCAAATATTAAAATCCTGAACTTCATTGGCCAATAGTTTTGGTAATTTTACGGTAAAAGTCTGCTCGGTCTCTTCAATAAGCAACTCGTAATCGCCGAGCAATTCGTATCGTTTCTTAATGTTCTCCAGTCCGATCTTCGAAGAGGACTCAATCAGTTCTCTTTTACTTATATTATTAACCACCTGAATATAGCCATCATCGGAGAAGATGCGCACAGCCAGCGGATTCTCGTCACCAAACCGGTTATGCTTGATGGCATTCTCAACCAGCATTTGCAAAGCACTGTTAGGTAGAAAAACAGTCTCTGCCAGCTTTTCATCCAGTTCAATATCAAAACGGATCGTTTCGTCGTACCTCACTTTGATTAGAAAGATATAGGAATTCAAAAAGTTCAGCTCCTCTCGAACCAACGCCAAACTCTGGTTCTTACCTTCCAAAATATAGCGGTACATTTTCGACAGTTGTGTTATGTATTCAGCCGACAGGTTTGCATCCTTATAAACCAGAGAAGTCAGCACACTCAAACTATTAAAGAAAAAATGAGGGTCGATCTGATTTTTCAAAACTTCAAACTTCGATTGAATATTTTCCTTTTTCAGACGCTCAGCCATCAATTGTGCTTCTCGCCAGTTTCTGAAATAATGAACTAGATTAATCCCCGTAGCGACGAAAAAATAAAAAATGAAGATGATTAGCGAAAAGTCCGGATCAAATAGCTGATGCTCTTTCCATATGTACTCCTGATCTGTTATTCGATAAAACAGAAAATAGTATAATTCATTAAAGCTGATGGAAACAAATAGCCCGTATGTCAAAAAAATGGTTGCTCCCAGAACAAGCTGAAGTCGTCTCTTCAGATTTTTAAAAGCTGATGACCGGATCTCTTTCGACAGCCATCTTCCGAGCCACAAAAAAACAAGCCCCACCAATACAAAGAATAAATGAAAGAAAATTCCTCTCATGCCATAATCCCAAATACCTTCAAATGAGGAGTCGTATTTCTTGATCAGGAAATGAAGCCCATTGATTAACACGAAGCCTAAAAGCAACTCAATAAGAGAATATTTTCTTTTTGCTGTTTGATCCATAATTTATATTGACCAAATATTAAATTTAATTGATCAATTATACCAAATAGGTAAAAATCATCAGACAAATCAACAATTATTTGAAAACGAAAACAAGTTATTCTTTTTATATTGAAGGATAAAGGACTTGGATTGTAGAATTCGTTTTATGAATTGTAAAGACCCAATCAGATAATTGCAAATAATGAAACGCACTAAAGGGTGCTTTTTTGTTGGATAAATAAGGATTCCTCTTTATTAAATATACCTTTGCTAATAAAGCGAGTAATATGGGCTACAATATGTGGACACCAATCTCAGTTTTTTCAAACTACAGCTAGTGGTCACTCGATAAAAAAAGATAAAATTCAAAGCTATAATTCAGCTAGTTAGCAGAAAAAAGCTTTATCCGAACAACAGTTCTCATAAATTAGCCCACATTTTGCGGAATAAATTAAAGGCCTTGTTCGGAAAAAAGAACAGGATCGCCAAATACATTTGGAGAAAAAAAAGAAAATAAAAATCCATGAATGATACTGAGTGTTTATACACTTTAATTACCGGTGCCAGCACGGGGCTCGGAAAAGCGTTTGCTGAAGAATGTGCCAGTAGAAAGATGAACCTGATCCTGATTTCGTTGCCAAATGAAAATCTCGATAAATTGTGCGAAAAGCTCAAGCAAACCTACCAAATAAAGGTTCAATGCAAAGAAACGGATCTCACCAATCTCGAAACAGTTGTAGATTTCGCGAATTGGGTAACGCAAAATTTTACGGTCAATATCCTAATCAACAACGCGGGAATTGGAGGAACGCAAGGATTTGCAGATTCCGAAATTGGCTACCTCGACAACATGATCCAACTAAACATTCGTGCAATGACATTATTGACCCGAATTCTTTTGCCTGAATTAAAAAAGCTTAATTCATCATATATTCTCAATGTTTCGAGCCTGGCTGCCTTTTCGCCCGTACCCTATAAGACGATTTATCCAGCCACAAAAGCCTTTGTTCATCATTTTACAAGAGGACTGGAAGCCGAGCTCGAAGATTCAAATGTAAGTGTCAGCGTATTAAATCCGGGTCCAATCATGACGAATGCCGATGTTTCCACACGAATAAATGGACAAAGTTCTTACGTAAAGTTATCCATTATGACCCCTGCACAGATTGCGACTATTGCACTTGGGAAAATGCTGAAAGGTAAATCAGTAATCATTCCTGGTATCATGAACCGGATCAATGCCTTCTTTATCCGTTTGGTTACGGAAAACTTCCGCATATCTGTAGGAACCAGAATTTTTAAACGTGAGAAAAAAAACAGCGATGAAAATACTGATAACCGGAGCAAACAGTCTTCTTGGAAGCAATCTGGTAAGAAAACTATTGCACGCTAAATATGAGGTAAAAGCCATGGTACGCGAAAACAGCAATTTGCTTTCGCTAAAAAATACAAATCCAGAAATTGTCAAAGGTAATTTCATGGATCGTCATAATCTGCAACAAGCACTTTCCGGATGCCGTGTTGTAATTCATGTAGCAGCCAATACTTCGCAATGGCCATCTGCTTACAAGTATTATCAAAAAGTAAATGTTGATGGCGCACAATTTATGCTTGAAGAATGTAAAAAGGCCGGAGTCGAACGTTTCATTTTCGTTGGTTCGGCCAATGCATTTGGTCCGGGAACGAAGGAAAACCCGGGCAATGAAACAACGCCTTTTACAAGCCTTCAATACCAATCAGGGTACATGCGAAGTAAATACGAAGCACAGCAATTAGTATTGAATTTTTATCAGAAACACAACTTTCCGGCAATCGTTGTTAACCCCACCTTTATGTTGGGGAAATATGATGCGAAACCAAGCTCGGGACAAATGCTATTGATGGCACATGGCAAACAACTGATGCCCTATCCGCCGGGAGGAAAAAACTTTGTGCATGTTGAAGATGCAGCCACCGGAATTGTAAATGCGATTGAGATGGGGAAAAATGGAGCGTGCTATTTACTGGCGAATGAAAATCTGACTTATCAGGAGTTTTTTACAATGATGAAAGCTGTTTCAGGCTATCCCGAACGGTTGGTAAAAATTCTTCCACCAATCTTGAATATTGCAGGATCAACAGGATCGCTGTATGAAAAAATATTCCACAAACCGGCCAAACTGAATCAGATTAATGCTCAACTATTGCAAGCTGATAATTATTACTCTTCAGGAAAAGCTCAGAAAGAACTACAATTGCCCCAAACACCAATTGAACAAGCGATAAACGATTCTCTGGAATGGTTTGAGGAATTTGGCTATTTGAACTAAATAAAGAAAATTCTCAAAACTGACTATCTCATGGCAGAGCCTCGATGAACTAGTTGACTAAACCGATCAAATCTATGTAAGAATATGAAACGAGCATGATAAAAACTTCTAACTCGTAAATATATTACTCCTGTTCATCCTCCAATCACCTTTCTGAAAGATGATCGATCTACTACACTTTATAATCATTCCAAATTAGATATACCAAACAATTATTCTGATCAATTTCATATTTTAGAGTTAGGAAAATAAGATTTCCACAAAATAATTAGCAACCATAAAACGAGGTCGACTGGTATTCCTGAGTTATCATCGGAACTGTTGGCTAACAGCTATGGAAACTAAACCTAACAAGTAACTGATTATAAAAATGCTAAATACACCCCCTGCAGTATTTATTATCAACTTCTATTTATGAAACACAAAACAAACAACTCCAAAACTTTATTCATAGCCTTCATCCTGATGGGTATGGCATTATCGGCAATAGCACAACGTGCACCTTACGCCGGACAAGATACCACCGTGTATGGCGGTAAAATATGGCGTGATACCATACCCCAGTCGGAGATAAAACCTTTTGAAAACTTAACGAAGGAAGGCGTGGATGTGCTCTCCGCTGATTTTACCGCCTTGTGTTCCTCCGAAAATGCTAATCCCGATAGCATTACAGCCTGGGTTGAAAACATATTAGACTATTATGCTAAAACTGAGACTAATTTAAAATACTATGGATATCTTAATTCGACAGATGTGACCAACACAAGTGTTGCTAACCTCGTTATTCAATCAATTGATTTGTGTAATTACGCTAAAGCAAAGGGGCTTGGTACAATCGGAGCAGCTCTGTCCACAAAATATCAGCCAGTGGTTTGGAATGCCTTAGGAGAAGAGTTGCAAAATTCATTTTTAAGCGCCATCCAACAAACCCCAACTCAACTAGCACTTCGATCCCAGGAGAGTCAGTTATTAGCCCGATACAATGCAGCCTCAGTACAGAAAATTGAGGTAGACATAGTCGGGCAGACAGTCAGTTTTTCTAATTTAGACTCGCTCGGACTTGATAGCGAGGCACGGACAGAGGCCTACCTGGCCCTTTGGCAAGAAAAAAATCGAATTTTAGGCACAATTTATCTTGATTTGGTTAATGTCCGCAGGCAAATAGCTGAAGCATCATCAGTGGAGTATAGCAACTTTTTACAATATGCTTATAAAGAAGGTCAAGGACGAAACTATTCTCCCGAAGAACTAAAGGTTGTTCATAATTTTGTACAGCAATATTTCACTCCGTTTTATGAAGAACTAAAAGGCATACACAGCCATGAAAACGAGTTTGAAGATGCATTGATTGCTAAATCGCCTGAAGATATGATGCAAAAACTTGCCGGGGTGATGGACAATACAAGGGAGCTTAATCTGTCGGAGTTCAAGCCTGCCTACGATTATATGATAAAATATGGGCTTTACGATATTGCTGGAGGAAATACAAGAGAAAAAATCGGGTACTGTACAAATTTCGTTTACTATAATGCCTCCGCTATCTTTCTAAATTTCAGCATTTACCCCGATTATGCGGATTTATTTCACGAGTTTGGACATTATTTAGATGGATATGGAAAGACACGTGAAAACGCTTTGTATGGAACCTCTAATTCTGACCTGACAGAAGTTCCTTCGATGTCTTTTGAAGGCCTTGCGCTGAGATCTGAACTCTCCACTTTTAACGACCAGGCTACAGTCAGTGGAATTGAGGCTATAAAGGTCGCATCAATCATTATTGGAGATGTGTTACATCAAACACTTTTTGATGCTTTTGAGCAGGAGCTCTATACGCAAACAGAGCTTTCGCTGGAGAGTCTGAATACCATTTACAAGCACCTGTACGGTTTGTTTTATGGAACAGAGGTAGCAAATAGAAATACCGGCGTAGAATATAAATGGGTGGATATGGGCCATCTCTTTCACCACCCGAATTATACCATCTCATACACCATGAGCGCATTGCCTGCACTCAATATTTGGTTTAAAAGTAAAGATGACTTTGCCTCAGCTAAGCAAACTTACAGAACCTTGCTCAATAATATTCAACATGCAGATTATCAGGCTGCCATGGATTCAGCCGGGATGCTTACGCCTTTGGATGAGCAACTGTACATTGATCTTGCCGGTAAAGTGGAAGATATGCTGGAAAATAGTCCCTACCGGCGAACCATTACTGCTACTGCCGGCATTGGAGGCACCATCTACCCTACTGGCACTATCCGCGCACAAGAGGGACAATCAGTGAAAATTAAGTTAAAACCTGATGAAGGGAATACAATTGCAAGCATTGTTATTGACGGCGATAGTATCGCTATAAGAGACAGTCTGTACCTCCACACGAAATACGACAGAAATATAGCTGTCACTTTCAAGCAAGTGCAAACCGGAATCGGGGATAAATCAACTTCAGAAGTGCAGCTCTATCCCAACCCCGCTGCTGACTGGGTGACGATAAAATCCCCCGATGACAAAGCCGAACACTATAAGCTATACAACAGTTTTGGACAGGTATTATTGAGCCGACCAATAGTTTCCAAAGAGACAAAAATTGATGTCAGTGGGTATCCGAACGGGATTTATGTTGTTGAAGTGGAAGAACGGAAAATTAAGTTAATTGTTAATGATCGTTGATATGAAGAAGTTATTCTTAGTTCTTGCCATTGCAATATTTTTGTCGGGATGCACAAAGGCACAGGACATTGCGAAGGTTGAAAAAGCAGTCATAGTTCAAGGCACAAAAACATGGGATGGTACAATTCTCCCCCTTTACCCACAAGGTCAGCCGGAGGTCACGCTGGTGAAGTTTACCATACCGCCACATACAAAACTGGAATGGCATAAACACCCCGTAATCAATGTGGGCTATATGCTCAAAGGCTCGCTTTCGGTGATTTCAGAACATGGTGATGAACTCATTTTGAATGAAGGCGACCCTATTATTGAGCTGGTAAATACCTCCCACTACGGCGAAAACAAAACGGATGTCCCGGTGGAAATAATGGTGTTCTATGCGGGAGTGAAGAACGAACCATTTACAGTCTTGAATCAGGATTAAGATCTCTTTAAATAAAGACATTTTCGAAAACAAGCCTCAAATCAACATTTACAATTCGAGTTTTTTAACTACAGACTTGCAGCCCGAACCAAATCACTTGAAATTCAGAATCAGGGTCAGCCAAAAACATAAATCTGGTAAGTTTACAACGAAAATTTATCTTTCAATTTTGGGCCTTTTTCAGTCCACTCCACGGTAGCACATTCCGTGTAAAAATCATGTTCAAAAAACAGGACATATTTGTTGTCGGCCGCTTCTTTTAAAAAAGCTTCTTTTTCTTCCAAGGAGGTAACCGGATACAAATCATAAGAAGCCAACCAAACAGTTGGAATATTTGCAATTGTAGGAATCAGATCCGATGTATAAACATAAGTTTTCCCATCGTGCTTCACCAAAGGAATCATTTGCCCGGGGGTGTGCCCATCAAAAAAACGAACTTCGAAGTCAAGAAATAGCTCACCTTCATTTTCAACCAGCTGCATGCTACCTTCTGCTTTCAGAAAATTCAGTACATCGTGAAAATAAGCAGCCCGCTCGCGCACATTCGAAACCTGAGCATGCTCCCATTGGCGTTTGCTACACCAGTGCGTGGCATTTGGGAAAAGTAATCTCAAACTTTCTCCTTCTTTTAAAACGGCTCCATTGCAATGATCCCAATGCAAGTGGGTAAATACAACATCGGTAATATCGTCAACCGAATAGCCCTTTTCGGCCAGCGATTTTGGCAAAGCATCCGTTTCTTCATGTCCATTATTGCGTTTTACTTTCTCTGGGTAATGGTCGCCAACCCCTGCTTCAATCAATATTTTCCGTTCTCCCTGATCAACCAACAAACAACGCATGGTTAACTTGGTCACATTATTCTCGTCAGCCGGATAAACTTTTGACCAAAGCGGTTTTGGAATAACACTGAAGAGTGCTCCGCCATCGCATGAAAAATGGCCGGCATGAATGGCATAAATTTGCATAATTCTGAATTTTAATTCGGTGGCAAAAATAATAAAAAGTATAGTTGAAGTGGAATGATCCTACTAAGGCTGCTCCTGTAAAGCAATCACTCTTTTCTGCGAAAGCGAATCGGTTTCAAAGTCCATGACAAACTTAATCACCCCCGTATAATCATCAATACCCTTTTCTACTTTATTAGTCTTCAGGTAGGCATCGTTCACTTTCGAGGCATAATCATCTATTTTTTCATCACGAAGTCGGAGCCAATGTTCGCGTATTCGCCGCAAGTCTGCCTTTACGCGTTCATCCAACTTTTCAATAATGTCGGTGTAGCCTTCTAATTTATAGCCCTCATAAATAAAGTAGCGCAGCACATACAAATTGGCGCTGTATTGCAATTGTTTTTCCTGACTTTGAGAGCACACCAACCAGGCATAAAAATTGGCTTCTGCCTCACCCGTAATTCCAAATTGATGAGCTTTTTCGTGGGCCAGCACCAACGGATACTCAACCGGCAGCAGATAATTATTCACATGCACTTCGTTAAAAAATGGCCCGTAGTAACCCGAAATGGTAGCCGCCGCAAAAAAGCGGCTAAAGGTAATCGACTTTGACCGACGCACTCCCGAAGGATATTCAACCTGCAAAAACGGAGCTAATTGTTGATAGGAATTTTCAATCCATGAATCAACTTGCGATTTTCTCAACGAATCAGTTTTCACATACGATGCATTGGTTCGTTCGACCAACTCTTCAAAAACACTTAAAAATAATTCAGTACCCGATTCACTTTCAGAAATCGACAAGCGTTGATTCAGATCTTCCCTGTAATAATTAAAGCCCCAAAGCCAGTAGAAAAGGATATACAAGATCGCCAGCGAATTGAGCCAAATAAGAAGAAATTTTCGCCATTTAATTTTTCGAATCACCAGCGCAACAACGGTCGCAACCGCGAAAATGATCAACGCCACATAAAATAAATCATCCAGCGAAAACGGCACCTGTCGACTCACTGCTGAAAGAATGGTGGCAACAACCGGGTAAACTTGCTGCGAATAAAACGCCTCGGTCACTGCAGGAAAAGCTGCTGCCAATTCGGTGAGTAAAAAAGTTGCCATCGCCAGCCAAATACCCAATAACGATTTACAGAAAATCCTCGTTCTCATGCTTCTCTTTTTATCGAATTTCAAAACTACAGAAAACAAGTCAATCCTGAAATTCAATAATTTTTTCGAAGACGCGCTGTACTTGTTCTACTTTCATTAATTTTAAGCTTTCAAAAACAGAATCCGAACTTCATGCACATTCATTTTATTGCCATTGGCGGAAGTGCCATGCACAACCTGGCTATTGCTCTGCACAAAAAAGGCTACCTGATAACGGGTAGCGATGATGAAATTTTTGAGCCATCCAAAGGCAGGTTGCAAGCATATGGTTTGCTTCCGAATCAAAATGGCTGGCAGCCCGAGCAAATTTCAACCGACATTGATGCCATTATTTTAGGCATGCATGCGCATCCTGACAACCCGGAACTAAAACGTGCACAAGAACTTGGATTGAAAATATACTCGTACCCCGAATACCTTTACGAACAAACCAAAGACAAAACACGGGTGGTGATTGGCGGTTCGCACGGAAAAACAAGCATCACATCGATGATTATGCATGTTTTGAAAACCAACCACATCGACTTCGATTATATGGTTGGTGCCAGGCTGGAAGGTTTTGAAACCATGGTTTCGCTGAAGGAAGACACCAAGATCGCGGTATTTGAAGGCGATGAATATTTATCGTCGCCTATTGACCGACGTCCGAAGTTTCACTTGTACCAGCCACATATTGCCCTGTTGAGTGGCATTGCCTGGGACCACATCAATGTGTTTCCAACCTTTGAAAACTACGTGGAGCAGTTTCGGATTTTTGCCACACAAATCGAAAAAGAGGGTTCGCTTATTTATTATGAAGACGACGAAAACCTTCGCCAAATTGCTGCGACCACATCCGATGACACAGAGCAGATCCCTTATAAAGAACACGAATCGACAGTTACTGATGGTGTAACTTACTTAAACCACGATGAGCAAAAAACTCGCTTACAAGTGTTTGGCGATCACAACCTGCAAAATATCGCCGGCGCTAAATTAGTTTGCAAAAAGTTAGGCATCAACGACGAGCAATTCTACAGTGCCATGAGTTCGTTTAAAGGCGCTGCCCGCCGTTTGGAAATTTTATCAGCAAACGAAAACGGTACAGTTTTTTATGACTTTGCACATTCTCCGTCGAAACTAAAAGCCACAACAGCTGCGGTAAAAAAACAATTCAGCACTCGCCAACTGGTTGCTGTAATAGAACTACACACCTACAGTTCATTGAAAAAAGATTTTCTCCCCCAATACAAAAACTGCATGGACGAAGCCGACGAAGCTTTCGTTTTCTTCAACCCGAAAAACATCGAACATAAACGCTTGAGTCCAATCAGCAAAGCCGAGGCTACTGCAGCTTTTGCCAGCGAGGGCCTGCAGGTCTTTACCAAGCCGGAAGAATTATTCGAGCAACTCCGCGCTAAAAACTGGAGTCACAAAAATCTGCTGATAATGACTTCGGGCAATTTTTCAGGGCAGGATTTGAAAGCCTTTGCAAAAGAAATAACCGGCGACCCCGTGCCGTTTCAATAAAAGAACAACTGGCTCCAGCATCCGGATGGAATGATGAGCTAAAAGCATAAACTGAATGAAACAAACGATTTTACTATTTCTACTGAGCTTGGGGATCCTGTTTGCCCATGCCCAGGAAAAAGACCAGCGACTGTGGAAAAAAGCCCTGCGCATTCACGAGCGTGTCTTAACCATCGATACCCATTGCGACACCCCAATGGAAATGATCAGGAGTGATTTTGATATTGGCGACGAACACCAAAGTCCGGACAGCCGGGTGGATTTACCACGCATGAAAGCCGGTGGGCTCGGTGCCATGTTCTTTGCTGTATGGATAGGCCAGAAACCACGAACAGATGAAAACTATATCAAAGCCTATCAATTGGCGCATCAGATGCTGGATTCCATTCATTCGGCAGGCGTCCAACATCAGGCAACAGCGAACCTAGCACTAACCGCCGATCAAGCTGCCACGATTGAAAGTGCTGGCAAACGTGCTATTTACATTGGACTGGAAAATGGTTTCCCCTAGCGAAAAACCTCGAACGGGTAGAAGAATTTTACAAACGGGGCGTCCGTTACATCACCCTTTCTCATTCTTTTCACAACGACATTTGCGATTCATCAAGCGATTTGACTGAACCGGAACACCATGGGGTCAGTGATTTTGGGCGGATGGTCATTCACGAAATGAACCGGTTGGGCATGATGGTAGATGTGTCGCATATTTCGGATGAAGCTTTTTTTGATGTGATGAACATGAGTCAGGGGCCGGTTATTGCCAGTCATTCCTGCGCAAGAGCAGTCGCTAATCACGACCGCAACATAAGCGACGAGATGATTAAAAAGCTGGCCGAAAACGGTGGTGTCATCCAAATGTGCCTGCTCGACGATTACATCAAGGAACCTGACACCACCACCCAGCGCTACGCCGTTAAAAGCCGGCTAATGAGCATTTACCGCAACGATTTCGGCAAGATGGACGAAACTAAAAAAACCGCTTTCAACCAGGAATGGAAAGACATGAGAAGAAACTATCCCAAAGAACTGCCGACCGTAGCCGATTTGGTTGACCACATCGATCATGTAGTGAAGTTGGTGGGCGTTGACTATGTTGGCATTGGCAGTGATTTTGACGGCGGTGGTGGCTTGGACGACTGCGCTGATGTCAGCGAATTTCCAAACATCACCTACGAATTGCTGAAGCGTGGGTATTCTCAAAGAGACATCAGAAAAATTTGGGGTGGCAATTTATTACGTGTTTTCAGAGAAGTTGAAAAAACGGCCGGAACTCTGACACACGACTAAAGTCATACCCTCAATTTTGTGCTGAACGAAAATTAAAATTAACACGCATCCTGAAAACATCAGTCAGCTTTTTATAAATTTGCAAAGAACGATTTATCAACCCAATATTTGCTTGAAGTTAAACATCCGTTTATATGGTATGATCTTTTTTGCATGGCTATTTTTGACAAGTGGATTGTCGCATGCAAACACCAGTTGGTATCACGAACTAGCAGATACTGTCCGGCAGTCTGTTCGTCTAAATGCCCATCTGCTGGTTCATCTTAATAAACTTACAATTGCAGACCTGGATAGCCTTAAAAAAATGAACATTCCTCTGGCCTTTTTCGCTGAGAACCTGGCTCAGGCGGATCTGCAAAATAAGCTTAAAGTGCTCACCACGCAGCAAACGATCATTCCCATACTTGTCGGTGCTGATGAACAACCCGAAATTGAAACGCCAAAAGATTTAATCCTGATCAAAATGGCCAGCTTGGATCAAGTCAATCTGGATCAGCAAGTCGGAGACAGCATTTTTGATCCCACGCAATTCAGTAACAACGAACTCTTGCTCGTTCAGCACGGAAACGACTTCGATGAACATAAGCAGCTTATGGAACTCTGGAGTCAGAGCGGAAAACTTCCCAATTTCATTTCCCTCCAATCTTCCGGGTTACAAGAATCGGCAAAACTGATTAGCTCACTGAACTCAAACCCAAAGTTCATTGGGGTCGTTCTGTCCAATGATGAGCTGCTGGACAAGGTGTCGTGGAAAGGCTATCCAAATCGTCAAAGCAACGGCTACTTTTGTTTTCCGCTGCTGAGCGCAATTCCCGAACCGTTCATTCCTTACAAAGCGGGCTACCGTTTTTCACCCGATATCATGCACGACTCACCTGTCAACAGAAACTACTTAAAAGAATTTAAAGCAGTCAGCCTGAGTCGCGATTTTCAGCTGACCGACCACTTTGTGTTCGACAAGTACTCGCTTAACGTACAAAGAAAAAACCAACAGGAAATCATCAACAACGATGTTGAACTAACAACAGATCCCGAGCGGGGCGCATGCGCCTGGTTTTCCGATCGCGCCTATCTCGATGCCGGAATCCAAAGTAAGGAAAGCCTGCAACCCAACTTCAGCATCACCGCTTGGATCAAACCAACTCAGACCGACGCAAACAACAGCATCCTGGGGAAAGGCCGTGACTTTGTGTTGAAACTACACAACGGCGCACTCACTTACACCATGCAGGGGATCAAAGATTACCAGTCTGATTCATCTAAGGTGCCAATCAATGAATGGACTTTTATCTCGTTGGTTCATTCAGCCTATGAAAACCAGATTCGGTTTTATCTGAACGGAGAACTCACCGACCAAATCGACCTGATTACACCCTACTGCGAATCGGATTACACCTTATTGATTGGAAGCAATTTATGGGAAGAGTTTTTTGTAGGCTATATGGGCGACATCAAAATATGGAACCGAGAACTGAATAATGAAGAAATCCGCCAGCAGTTTCAGCAATCCAGCGACCAGCCAAGAGGCAATCATGCAAGACTCTGGAGCCTGCTTTTTCTGGCACTGCTCCTCCCATCTGCCGGGTACCTGTATTTCAGGAAAATCAAATCCAGATCGGAGCAACAGCAAACCAAACCAAATAAAAAAGTACGCGAACCAGAACAATACCAGGAAAAAATAAGCTGTTTTGGCGGTCTGAAAGTAATTAATTCCGAGGGCATGGATGTCAGCCAAAAGTTTTCGCCCAAAATAAAACAGCTCTTCATACTGGTTTTTCTGAACAGTGTCAATGGACACCGGGGAATCTCAACGAGCGAGCTATCGGGCATACTCTGGCCCGGCATGAGTACACAGAAAGCCAAGAACACAAGGGGAACCAACATTCAAAACCTGAAAGCTGCGCTGGCCACCTGCCCGGGCATCAAGCTGGTCTTTCGCGACAAGCTATGGCAAATTGAGCTAAGCGACACCTGCTACTCTGAATACTGCGACGTGACCAGCCAACTCAAGCTAATTGAAAAGCAGCCGGACAGTCAGAGCATCGATGAAACCCTTCCCCGCTTGCTTGACATTCTTGATCGTGGCACGCTTTTCCCTGACATCTCCGAATCGTGGCTCGATCCTTACATCAGCAAAATGAGTGACCGGATTATTGAAATGGGCATGACATTGTTTGAAACACAGGATGAAACAAAACATGGACAGTTGCTCTTTAAACTAGCCGAAGTGGTCAGCCTACATGATCCGCTGAATGAACCCGCCCTGCGTAAAAAACTACAACTACTCACCCTTCAGGGAAAACTTAGCCTGGCCCACACGGTTTACTACCACTTTACCAAAGTGTACCGCGAAATGTACCAGGAAAGCTATCCGATCGACTTTAAAAGCCTGACGGCGGATCATGAGTAATTTCTTGGGATTTGATACTTCCTTATCCTTATGTCAGAACTTCGAAAAGGTGCAAAAGTGTCTCCAAGCAAGCGAACCTGGTTGAGCTGCGAGGATTTGGCTTTGAAAAACAAGGAAAGAAAACAGCGATAGGGCTTCCCTCGAAAAGCGCGACACCCCAAAGGAATCTGCTGGCAGGTCTTGAAACAAGTTCAGGAAGACTTTCTGCTGGTAGATTTAAGCCGGACATCGGAAATGAAAGGAAGGACCAAAACTTTTCCATTAAATTCGAGTATTTTTCACCCATTACCCCATTTATTACCCCTGCTATTATCCCCCGTATACTTTCTTTGTCTAAACAATTGATTAAATTGAATACGACTAAATCCAATAATACGATGAACAAAAAAATGAATTCACGCCGCGACTTCCTGAAAAAATCACTGATTGCGGCTGCCGGGGTAACGATTATTCCGAGACATGTTATGGGCGGAAATGGCTATATGGCTCCAAGTGACCAACTCACCAAGGCTATTATTGGTGTTGGAGGAATGGGGAAAGGACACATCAACTACGAAGGTACCCGATTGCTAGCCGTTTGCGATGTCGACAAAAACCATCTCAAAAACACCTTGAAAATGGTCAGTTCTGAAGTGCAGGGTTACCATGATTTTCGCGAAGTGCTTCAGCGCCCTGATATTGACATTGTGCATATTGCCACTCCGCCCCACTGGCATGGTATCATGTCGGTTATGGCAGCACAGGCCGGTAAAGATGTTTGGTGCGAAAAGCCGATGACCCGCACCATTGGAGAAGGCAAGCGCGTGGTGGAGGCCATCAACGCCACCGGGAAAATGTTCCGCCTGAACACTTGGTTTCGTTTCAAAGATAATTTCTATGGGCTCGGAACACCTGTAAAACCCCTGAAAAAGGCCGTCGAAAGTGGCGTATTGGGTTGGCCACTAAAGGTCACCATCAGCGGGGTGACCGGCTTTAACTGGAAATTCTACTGGGTAGGAAAAACGAACCTGAAACCGCAGCCAGTGCCGGAGCAACTGGATTATGACCTGTGGCTGGGACCTGCCTCGAAAAAACCATACACCGCACACCGGGTACATCAAACCTTCCGAGGATACTGGGATTACGATGGCGGCGGTCTGGGCGACATGGGACAGCACTATATTGATCCGGTTCAATATTTTCTGGGAAAAGATAATATCAGCCCGGTGAAAGTAGAAGTGGACGCTCCGCAGCAACACGACGATGCCATAGGCACGTGGCGGAAAATTACCTACACCTACGATGATGGGTGTCAGATCATTTTGGACGGTGAAAACAAAGATAAAAATGCCGCCTACATTGAAGGTCCTAACGGAAAAATATTCAATGGATTTAAGTCCGATATTCCGAACTTGCAAGCACTGATTGACACCATGCCTGACCCTGAACCACAAATCACCACCTTTAGCGAGTCGGTTCGCACCCGCAAGAAATTCGCACTAAACGAAGAAAACGGCCACCGCTCGGCAACCATTGTCAACATGGGGGTCATCGCGCTTCGTTTGGGCCGAACCCTCGAATTTGATCCGGTCAACCAAGTGTTCATCAATGATGATGAAGCCAACCGACTGATCAACCAACCCATGCGTGGTGAGTGGCAGATTTGAGTGGACAGCTAAATCATTACAGAGTCAAATGAATAAAAATTACTTAGTTCTTAAACGAAATTTCAAAAGGAAATGAACCACTTTAAAAATATACTGACAACCCTCCTGATTAGCTTGCTGCTTACTCCTGCTTTTGCGCAAGACAGGCGGACGATGGAAACCAAAGTCGCTGATATCCTAGCGCGCTTCCCCGCCGAAAGCAGCCAGAAAACAAACCAACTGGCTCAACAAATCGTTGATCTGGGAGCCGAAGGAATCGCCGACTTTTGCGATCTGATTGTACCTCCCGGAACGGGTAACGATACCCAGGCGCGTTATGCGGTCACCAGTTTGGCTAAATGCCCGGGTTCGAGCGAAAAGGCATTGATTGAGGAAAGTTTGATCAAAGCGCTTGACAAAGCTTCGGAGAAAGAAGTAAAGGCCTTTTTCCTGCGCCAACTGGCTTACTGCGGACAAGCAGCCACCGTTAGTGCTACAGCCAGCTATCTGGACGGCGAAGCACTGGCTGGTCCTGCTATCGCCACGCTGACCAGCATTGGGACCAACGAAGCAGCGGAAGCGATCCTTCAGGCAACAAAAACAACAGGCAGCAACCAGCAAGCTGAGTTCATTAAAGCGCTGGGCGTATTGAATTACCAACCCGCTGAGTCGTATTTACTGTCGCTGGCCGAATCTGCTGACGGAGAAGTACTCAAGCAGGCTTATGCCGCTTTGGCCTGCATTGGTGGCGAGGCTTCAGCGACAACATTCAGCAAAGCAGCCAAACAGGTTTCGTTTGCTGCCGATGAAGCAGAAACCATGCTTTCCTATCTGGCATATGCAGCGAACGTAGGACAAAACGGGAACACCAAACTAAGCAACAAACTGGCAACTAGCGCGCTAAAGGAATTTAACAGTCCGGATCAACTGCATTACCGTTCGACGGCACTGAAGATTTTACGCACAAATCAAGGTGAAGATGCACTGGAACTCCTGACTAACGAATTTAAACACGAGGATAAAATCTACCGTATGGCTGTCCTGCGTATAGCAGAAAATAGACTGAATGAACAAGAAGTCAGCCAATGGGTAAAACAATTTCCCAAGTATTCGGCAGAACAACAGGTGGAATTGCTTTACTTTTTGGCTCATCGCCCCGAGGCGGCCGTGTACTCACAGGTTATTGAACCCGCACTGAGCTCAACCAACCAAGCGGTTCGTCAGGAAGCCATCCGTGCGCTGGCCATCAATCAAGAGGAGAAAGCCATCCCCGGCTTACTCGACCAGCTCAAGGCAGCAACCAACGAAGCCGACCTCAAAGTGATTAAAAAAGCCCTGCTCACCGCAACATCTCAAGATGCTTGCGACCAAGTGGCAGCGCAACTTGATGGAGTCCAAGCCGACGCCCAAGTAGCTCTGATCGAAATACTGGCCGCACGACGCGCCCATGCATACTTTGTTCATATTCAAGCGCTTTGCTCCAGTTCCAGCAGTCAGGTCAGCCAGGCAGCATATCAAGCGCTTTCGCGTGTGACCCAAGCGGAAAACACCCCGGCCCTGCTTGAACTGCTGCAAAAGAGCTCATCAGCAAACGAAACACAAGCGGTTCAACAAGCGCTCATCGAACTGTATCGCCAAGCAGATGTTCCGGCGTCTTCGCTCATTCTGGAAAAAATAAAAGCAGGAGCACAAACAGAAAAACTGGTTCCCATTCTGCCTTATCTGAACGACAAAAACGCCTTGAAAAGTGTAGTTTCGCTTTTGGATAGTGGCAGCCCTTCAGAGCAAAAAGCAGCTTTTACAGCGCTCACCAATTGGTCCGACGCATCAGCTTTGCCCGCTCTTTTCGATGTTTTCAGCGACCAGTCAAAAACGACATTCAAACAAGAAGCACTAACCGCTTACCTGAAGTTGACCCAGCAAGCCAATATTCCGGAAGATCAAAAACTGCTGTGGCTTGATAAAATCATGAGTGAATGCACCACTGACAGCGAAAAGCAACAAGTCATTCGCGCTGCCGGAAGCGTGAAGACCTTCCTGTCGCTGGTATTTGTCGCCAACTATCTCGACCAGGATGCCTTAAGCGCAGTCGCGGCCCAGTCGGCCATGAAAATTGCGCTTCCCACACCCGGCGAGCAAGACGGGCTGACCGGAACGTTTGTCCGCGAAACCCTTCGGCAAGTGAAGGCGAAGATTTCGGGAGCCGACAGTCAGTATTTCAAAATCGATATTCAGGAGTATTTGGATAAGATGCCGCTGGAAGCAGGTTATGTTTCCATGTTTAACGAAAAAGACCTGACGGGCTGGCAAGGGCTGGTGCAAAACCCAATTGCCCGGGCAAAAATGTCGGACAAGGAACTGGCTGCTGCGCAAGCCAAAGCAGACAAAAAAATGCACGAAAACTGGTCGGTGCAAAATGGAGTCATTGTGTTCGACGGAAAAGGTGACAACCTGTGTACAAAGAAAATGTATGGCGATTTTGAAATGCTCGTTGACTGGAGAATCACCAAAGAAGGCGACTCGGGAATTTACCTTCGCGGAACACCGCAAGTTCAGATCTGGGATACTTCGCGCGTTGATGTTGGAGCCCAAGTGGGTTCAGGGGGTTTGTACAACAATCAGAAACACCCAAGCAAGCCACTGGTGGTGGCCGATAATCCTGTTGGCGACTGGAACACTTTCCGAATTAAAATGGTAGGTGACAAAGTAACGGTTCACCTGAATGGTGTTTTGGTGGTCTACAACGTCACCATGGAAAACTATTGGGACCGCTCCATGCCAATTTTCCCGAAGGAAGCCATCGAACTACAGGCGCACGGCAACGACCTGGCTTTCCGCAACCTGCATGTGCGCGAGTTGAATGTTGAAATTCCAAGCCTGAGCGAGGCTGAAAAAGCCGAAGGATTTGTATCGTTGTTCAACGGCAGAAACCTGGACAACTGGGTTGGAAATAAAACCGACTACCGGGCCGAAGATGATGTGTTGGTTGTTCGTCCGGCCGAAGGGGGCCACGGAAACCTGTACACCGAAAAAGACTATTCCAACTTCATCTTCCGGTTTGAGTTCCAACTGACGCCAGGTGCCAACAACGGGCTTGGCATTCATGGCCCGCTGGAAGGTGATGTTGCCTATGTCGGCAAAGAACTGCAAATCCTGGATAATACCGCACCCATTTATGCCAACCTGAAACCCTACCAGTACCACGGTTCGGTTTACGGAATTATCGCGGCCAAACGCGGTTTCCTAAAACCGGTTGGCGAGTGGAACTCGCAGGAAGTAATCGTTAACGGCGACAACATCAAAATTACCCTCAACGGCGAAGTGATTGTTGATGGAAACATCAAGGAAGCAACAAAAAATGGTACCGCTGACCACAAAGACCATCCGGGACTAAAGCGCCACACCGGCCGGATCTGTTTCCTGGGACATGGATCGGACTTAAAATTTCGCAACATCCGGGTAAAAGAACTGTAACAACAGACAACCAACAAACGACTAATAAATCAAGCGTCTCCGGCATTAAGCAGGAGGCGCTTTTGTTTTCCAAAATCTTGTTCATTCGTAGGCTCACATACCTCCAAATAAATGAGATAATCAGCTAGTCCAACTTTAAACGTTTAAGTAAATCATCCTTTTTACGCCTTGAAACTGGAATTGAAGAACCATCGGAAGTAATCAGATATCCTCCATCCTTTTTAATATATGAAGCTACCCTATGCCCATTTACCAAATGAGATTTATAAACCCGAATAAAATCAAAATCAGCCAATAACTCTTCATATTCTGAAAGAGGTTTTGAGACCAGGCGCATTTCTCCACCATCAAAAAAGAAACGAGTATAATTATTTTCGCCTTGACAGTGGATAATTGAATTGACTTCGAAAAACTCAACTTCATCAGTCGTTGCTAATGCAATTCGTTTACTCTTGGGCGGTAATTGCAAATTTTGTAGGGCTAAACGGGTAAAATCAAGTTTCGATTTATCCGAAAGTCTTTGTCGCGCGATCAACAGAGATTAAGAGCTCCTCGATATCAATGGGTTTCAAAATATAATCCAGTGCATTGAATCGAAAAGCTCTGAGCGCATAATTGTTATAAGCTGTCACAAAAATCAATTCAAACTTTATTTCTCTTAATTCCGACAAAAGGTCAAACCCTGAATTTCCCGGCATTTCGATATCCAGAAAAACCAGTTCAGGATCTAAAAGATTGATCAATTCAATCCCTTGCCTGGCCGATGAGGCTTCTCCAATGACTGAAACATCGTGTCAATATTTTCCCAGCAAGGTCTTCTGGTTCTGTAAATTGTTCGGTTCATCATCAATTAGAATCGCTCGGATCATAATTCCAGGGTTTAGTGATACTCAAATTATCTAGGACTATATCAAGTTATTATTAAAACTAATAGTTACTAGTGTTCCGGTTCCATTAAGCTCTATATCGCTAATATCAAACTTAAAACTACTGCTGTTTTTCTGGTTTAGCAGCTTAATCCGTTCTAAGCTTAACTTGTTGCCCATCCCATGATGGTTTTGTCTATGTGAGCCAGCAGCTGTTCTCCCCACTCCATTATCGGCAATCATGCAAATCAACTGGCTTTTTCGTTCCTCAATATTGATTGTTAAGTTCTTATCTCCTTCCTTTTGCTGCAACCCATGCAAAATGGCATTTTCAATAAAAGGTTGAAATAATAGCGGCGGGACAAACGTATTATAAATATCAATCTCAGGATCTACCATCAGGTTAAATTCAAAATTAAAACGAAGCTTTTCCAGTTGCACATACAAACTCAGTGTTTCAATTTCATCAGCAAGCGGGACAAATTCGTTCTCTGAATATTGGAGTACCGCATGCAATAATCGTGCAAATCTAGACAGATACAAATTGGCAGCTTCAATATTTTGCTGGTTAATCAGGTTTTGGATCGAATTGAGCGAATTGAACAGAAAGTGAGGATTCATCTGTGCTTTGATTGCTTTTAACTCCGTTTCACGTAAACGATTGGTAAGCTCATCAATTTTTGCCCTTCTTTTCTGCCGAATACGGCTAATTAGCCAAGAGAATCCCAAAATCATCAGTAAGAAAAAGATCACAATCAAACCACCCGCCAACAACTTTTCACGAGTCGTATATCCCAGATTTTGCGCAATTTGTATTTGGGCTTCATCAGGATATGGGCCATTATTATTGATCACTGCTCCTTTTTTTGAGATCAACAGGTAATGGCGGTTTTCAACCCTTTTAAATAGGCTTTAAATTCATCACTATTGCGGTCGACAAATAGACTGAGACCATTCAGTTCCATTCCTTTCACATAATTCTGCCAGTTTTTAAAATTTTCCTCCACACCAACGTTGACAAACACGACTTTTTGATTCTTCATTTCTTGAGCCTGTTTGTGGAACTCCTCCCATTCTTTATTTAATATCAGAGCATCGTTTCGCCAAAACATTAAATAAATCACTTTGCCATTGAATTTAGAGAGTTGCACCTGTTCGCCATCCATATTTTTAAATGTTATCGGTGGAAATTGACCCTCACTTTTGATTTTAACATTTCTGACCTCCAAATCTTTGATTCTCATTTGCAAGCTTGAGTTGTCAAAATTTTCCTTTACAATCTCATGAAGTGCATCTATCTCTTGTTGGTCAGAGTAATAGTAGATTTTTGGAGCCATATACTCGAGATAATCGTAAAGTATTTTCCCGTGTTGGGAAAGCGATGCGAGCCTGATCAACTCTCTGTTCGAAGGCGTTTTCGAGCTGGCATAATTGCGACTATAGGTGAAGCCTCTAAGTTCTTCAAAATGCATCAAAAACTGATTCCCTAAATATTTACTGAACTCATTGTTGAATATGAATGGCTGGTATTCAGCGATAGTGTCAAGATGAGACAGGCTCTTCTCAAGAATACCGTTTTTCTCAGAGAATTTAAACCAGCCAAAAGAACAATCAATTTTTCGATTGATCTTTCCGAAGTAATAATTCAGGTATTTCGTTTCATAAAATCGCGGGCTTAGGTCAATTTTATAATTACCAAGGCAACGTAAGATAAGAACTCATTATTCGATCTGCTTTCTCAAACCAGGCTGTCTGTCCCGAACACCACCGATCCTCTTGGGATCGCTCAATTTATCCAATCTTGATTCGACCTCAAGATACCGGTTATTATCTGCTCCAATTCCTGAAAAGAACAATGAATCCTGCGTAGCATTTGCCTTAAACGAAAAATCATCACCAGGTTCAGCATAAAACGTGAAACCATTGTTGGTGTATATTGTGACCGGTTCCGACAAGTTTAGAGCCAAACTAAACTTTCCGGAAGAATCGGTCTTTGCAAAATATTTGACCCTTGGAACAAGAGAGGCATTGGCTCTTATACTAAACTGGATTGTACTATTTCGATCTAGGGGAAACTCTCCGGAAATCCGTGAATTGGCTTCCGATTTTAATGGTAAAACACGAACGATTTGCTGATCAGGGAATCTTGAGATTTGTGCGTATCGAACCAAATCGGAGTCAGGGTGAAGAAATACATTCAATTTCTCATGTTTTTTGATGTCCGAAATTTCAACATTTTTGCACTTATCATAGTTTTCAAGGTAGTTGTATACAACTCCTTTTTCAAGAACCACATCACCGGATTCGCGAAGATTATCAGGTAGTTCTACAAATAAATACTGAAACATATTGGCCAAGGTTGGAATACTGAAAAAATTCACCTTCTTTTTTAATATTCTATCGTGTGGAAGAGATTCTATTTCAGAAGCGAGGCCCGATTTCAGCGTATCCGAATTCTCAATTTGCACCTTCCCATCTTTCAAACTAAAATAGATCGGATGATCTTTGATGAAAGAAAGCGCAAGCTTGGAATAAAATAATTCCTTTTCGTTGATTGGCTCTCCAGTTGCGAAATAAAAAAAACTATTACTCAGTCCATTCTTATAGGTTTCAGAAACGATACCTTTTTTTAAACGTGCGATATAAAGTTGCTCCCCTTGACTTAACTGGGACTCTATTTCGAATATCATCGACAGATACTTTGTTCCATCAAAATGCTTGCTTCCTTCCCGATATAGTTCATAAGAGAATAGAAATCCTTGATCGTTGTTTGGTTCCGAATGGGAGAAACGAGACCACAGGAGAAACAAGATTAGCAAGATTAGTTTGGCTTTAGAAAATGTACAATACATAAGCTTATATTTAAATCCAGAGGCTAAGTTCGGAAAAGATATCTCATAACAATTGATGAATTAGTTTTTGGATGTTTCCGTTGAGGGAACGGTAACCAAAAACTAATTTATCGATGCTGTTTTATGTGCTGCTCGAATTAAACCTTTTTTTGTAAAGATGGTCAAATTTCCCGACCGCTTAATCAATCATTCATACCGTAAAATAAGTTGGTATTTGTATCTTTAATCGCTTTCTCAACCCGCATCCTGCAAAAAGAGGAAACCGAACAGATCAAACAATTGTATTACAATGTCAGGCACCCGCAAAACCCATTTGGTCAATTTAAACCAGGTAACTTCGTATCTGAAAAATGATGGGGCCAATTGATTTTGTCCAATGGTGACTCGGCGCAAATATCAAGGCGACGCAAGGAAATGGTAATCCGGCAACTTCAGCTTATGCGATAAACAAAAGGGCATCAAAAAAATTTGGGGCGGCAATTTACTGCGTATTTTCAAAGAAGTGAAAAAAAAATCCCGGAAAACTTGAGTGTTAACAATGTCAATCTATTGCTCTAGATTTCTAACAAGTCTTTCACCTGTTTGCAATAGTTGCGACCTGAAACCAATCGTGACTGATCAACATCATCCATCTTGACAATATATTTGCTGCCATAATGCTTGTTGATTTCTTTGATCATCTTGACATTGACCAATAATGAGCGATGAATGCGCAGGAAATTGTCATTTAGTTTTTTCTCCAGATTTTTCAAGGGGAGATCACTCAAATAGTTTTTTCCCATCTTTCAAGTGAATGCTCACGTATTTGTCTTCCGCTGAAAAGTATGAAATATCTTCAATTCTTAAAAAAAGCATCCGGTCGCCTAATTTGACCGGAATACTTGTGATTTCTTTCTTTGTTTTTTGTCCCAGAAAACCTTCAATCATGTGCAACAATTCTTGCTTATCTGTTCGTTGTTTCAGAGAATCAAGTTTGTCGATTGTTTTTTGGATGCGCTCGGCCTTTACCGGCTTCACAATGTAATCGATACTATTGGTTTCAAAAGCTTGCAGAGCAAACTCGTCATACGCCGTACAAAAAATGACCACAGGGGAATGGCTGGTTTGTCGCAATACTTCAAAGCCATCTGATCCGGGCATTTGAATATCGAGAAATAAAAGATCTGGCTTCAAGCGATCAATCATTTCACGGCATTCAAGGCCATTTTTCGCCTCCCCGATCAGTTCAATCTGAGCGGAATACTCCGAAAGCAATTTGCTCAATCGATCGCGCGCAGGCTGCTCATCGTCGGCAATTAAGGTTCGGTATTTTGAAGACGTGTCGCTCATAAGATAGATTTTCCTGAAGTTTTTTTAGTCCTGTTTACTGAGCGGGTGATTCAAAGTCACCCGCTCAGTATTGCATATTACTTAATCGTTGATGTACTTCATCAGCATGGTTTTCAACTGTGGATTTTGCAAGTGACCCAGGCGCGGATTGATCACGTTTCCATCTTTTCCAACCAAGGTATAATGAGGAATTCCCGATATTTGGAATTTGTCTCTCAGGATATTCCATTCGTCTGCCGACACCCGGTAATGTTCGCCTTTGATGCCGGGGATCATATTGTCGTAAGTCCCTTTTGGCGAAGTTTGGTTGGTAATGTAAACAAAGGCCACATTTTCATCTTTCATTTCCTCTTTCAATGGTTTAATGCGTTCAATTCCGGAGCGACATGGACCACACCAGGTTGCCCAAAAATCTACATAAATCACTTTCCCTTTGTATTTGGAAATGATGGCATCAAAAATATTGTCTCCCTTAGTCTTTGGAACTTCATTGCGGGTTGCTCCGGCCAACAATTTGTTTGCTTCAATTTTTGCTTTCGTATTGTTATTCATTTGTTCAACATACGTAGCCACAAAAGGAGAATTAATTTCTTGTTGAACACGTTTTAGTTTATCGTCAGAAAGCGGAGTCATTTGCGAAACAATGGAACGGCAATAATCCTGCGAAAGCATGATATCGGTCGCTAAGCCAGGCTGAATACCCAAAACAGTTTGCATTCTTTTATTTCTCACCTCTTGCCTTTTCTTCATAAACCATTCATTTGTAAATTCACGATGGTCAGCGTGGAATTTATTTGAGATGTCAGTAATCTCTGATTGAATTTCAATTCTTTCTTGAATTAACGGATTTTCACTGAACTGTTTGGTGGCCGCAAGGTATTCCTTTTCCTCCGCTGTTAGCTCTATATTCTGGCCAACAAGGTATTCTTCCATCATTGCGGGAGTTGTCACTGAGCCTTTGTTTTCCTTATACAGGTTTTGAAGCTTTTTGCCGAATTTTTGATGAAAAGCCTTCGCTTGATCTCCATACTTTTCATTAAACTCATCTTGAAGCTTCTTAGTTTCCGGTGAATCTATTTCTTTCATGCGATCAGCTAACAATTGCTCATCCGGAGTCAACTCATAACCGGATTTTACTAGTTCTTCAATAATGTCGGTTGTCGATAGACTAAGAGATGCCTGATCTCTTAAAATATCCAAGTACATGATACGATTGAAAAAGAAATAACAGTCAGAGGTCAACACGCCGAGTGGGTCATTCACTAAATCGTTAGTTAAAAAATCATAGTAGCTACTATCTGGACTTTCGGGTTCAAAATCAATTTGGCGCTGATCCCTGGGAATTTTATGCTTTTCTCTCCAAGCTGAAACGCTATTCATCCGATATTCCATCATATTCGAAATATTTTGTTGCCTAATTTGTATCTCCTTTATCTGCCGCGCCTTGGCACTTATGGGATATTCGGCTACAATTTTGTCGAGCTTGTCCATATCTTCCTGAAGAAATCCGGCGCACCAGTTTTTATATTGCTCAAGAGTGAAGTCCAGAATTTTCTTTTGCATCTCCTGGTAATCATAGCTTCTAACATCTTTAAGTTTTAACAGATCGGTGTTAATACGAGCACAATCGCCGGCAAACAAAACCGGTTTTTCACGGTTTCCATTGTCAACAATCAGGAAAGTGGTTTTGCCGGGCTCAATAAAAGCTGTATTTACAGGGAAAGGTCCGCGAAAGAAAATAAGCTGCGGGTTAGAATACGAAAATTTCACTTCAAAGCTACCGTCGTCCTCAATTTCAACCAAATGAGAGATCTGATCACCAATCAACACGTCGTTAACAAAGATTGTCCCTGTACGTTGTTTGAACCTTGGGCTGAAATTCCGAATGTAACCTCGAAACACGACTGTATCCATTCCAAAAACCGGTGGTTCAAAAGCTTCCTTGTCCATAGGTATTGCTGATTCAGCAGGCTTATCAGCACACGCCTTTAAAGCTTTTGGATTTTCACCAATCATACAAACACTGTCATTGACCGCTTTGGCATAAATAGTTAAAAGACCGGAGCCATTTTTCAAACTAATTTTAGAAATGTCATTCTTTTCTGAATAGTCTTTGTACTTCCAAACCTGGCTTTGATAAACCGCAACTGAATCAAAGAGGCTGATTTCCAACTGGGCATTGTCGCGACAAAACCAGCTCCCGCTCAGTTCTTCAGGAAGTAGCGATTGAAACAATTCAAGCTTTAGCTGAATGTCGTAAATAAACCAGGAACCACCATCATTTCCTTCACCAAAGTCTAATTTTGAAACGGATTCATCGATAGCAGGAAAATAAAGTTTATAATCCACTTTACCTGATTCAGGCATCGTGTATCTCTCTTTAATTGGAATACCCTCGGCTGAATCGACATATAACTTCTCGTCGGATCCAACGGGTTGGATAAACGTTTTTTTCGGGATGGAGATCCACCATCCTGGTTTATAATCAACGTGAAACCAAAGCACGGTGGCAGTATCAAGTATTTCAACTTTTTCAAGTTTTACATTGGAGGCTGTGCTCATCCCAACTTTGGGATTTTCAATTACGGTTTGGGAAAACACAAAATTGGACAAAAAAAGGGCAATGAAAAAAAGCAAAAACTGTTTCATTATTTGTTGTTTAAAGGGTTGAGGATAAATTTTATCGTTTTGTGGTTTTTTGTTCAATATAGGGCATTGAAATGAAAGCATCATAATTCCCCCGCAGATTTAATATTATTTAACAAATGTTTGATTCTAGTTTTATACTGTCGGTCAATTTCAAAATAATAGAACATAACAAAAAGGATCATTTAGTATTCGGTTGATTCGACTTAGTAAACGGAATAGAAATCCCGATATACTTTTCGGGGACATTTATCCAGTTCAATGCGGCTTTCTCACCATACAAAAGCATGATCCGCTCCTGAGTATTCCGAATGCCAAATCCGGTAAGCGGGCCATCGGGAAAAGCCGGGCCGTTGTCGTAAACCCGGATATTCAAAAACGATTCAGTTTTTTCGACAACGATTCGGATTAAGGCATCATCCGTAATTTGCGATAAACCATGCTTGATGGCATTCTCCACCAAAGGCTGAATGAGCACTTGGGGAACTTGAATATCCAGAAGTTCGGCAGGGCAATCAATTTCAAACCGAAGCCGGTCTCCAAAACGTACTTTTTCGATCTCGAGGTAGGTTTGTGTCGCGTTTAGTTCTTCGGATAGTGTGTTTAACTGTTTCTGTTCGCGATTGATGGCATATTTAAAAAAGTCAGAAAGTGCCAGTGCCATTTGCTCCGTTTTATTGGAATCGGAACTTGCCAGGCTGGCAATTGAATTCAGCGCATTGTATAAAAAATGAGGATTGATTTTGGCTCGCAATGACTGTAGTTCGGCCTGTTTGTGCAGTTCGTTCATCTTGGCTAGTTCAAGGTCTTTTTCGCGAATGATGCTTTCTGATTTTTTCCGGGTATAAATGTAAATTGATCGTGCAAAACCAATAATTAGCAAATAGTAAATCATACTATAAAATATGGGATAATATATTCCTCCAATTTGCTGGATTAAATTAGAAATTATAAAGGCAGATAACAAGACCAAAACAAGCAATGCTATTGAAAAAAATGGCACAAGTATTTGAAACGAAAAATTAGAATTACCTTTTAGTATCGTACGTTCAAAAATAAAAATGAGCCAAATACTAATAAAGCCAACTATAAAAAAGCCAATCATCATTCCAATTAATTGCACGAAAGCCGCCTTCAAAGGAGATACAGATATCGATTTACTCACAACAAAGTAGAAAGCACTTGCCATAAGCACAATAAGCCCCTGCTTTAAAAATGGTTTAAATTTATAATTGTGCTCATTAAATCTTCCTTTTATTGACATGAAAATCAAAAAAATAAAAGAGCCCAACATAGCAATTAGTGAGTACAAAATACTGCTAATGAATTTCCTCGATATTTTGATCGTGCTACCTGTCTTATGCCGATCTTCATATTTCTGGGAATAAAGCTCTTTAATAATGGCAAAATCAACGGGGTGAAAAGTAATCTTTTGCGTATCATATTCCGAGAAAACAGACCCTTTAACGAAATTCTGATTTCTTGTCCGTGGTTTTATTTTTACGATAGAACGAAGCAAATAGTAATAAATCGTCTTTCTTCGACTGTTATAATCTAAATCCTCTGGTAGGTTTAAAACAACCGTTCTTTTCACAATTTCGCCCGGATGATCATCCTGTTCTATAATTTTATCGAGTTCGCCTTTTCGATACGGTGCATTGATCTCAAATTCTAAATTCGATGTGCCTTTGGGGATGATATAAACATCCCACTTGTCAATCAAAATATTCAACGTATCAACCAATTCGCGAAAAATCAACGAATCCACTTTTGTCACATTTCCATCCAACCGGATTAAAATATTTGAATAGTAACGAACAGGAGTTTCGTCATCCAGAAACTTCGATTTTACCTGCTCATTGACAAGTTGATCGACCGATGATTGGCTCGTTTCTGTCAATGAAGATATTGAGATCACACAGATTAGGGATACTAAAATTAGCCTATTCATTTCTGTTTTTTTAAAGGTTTGTTCAAAGTAAACCTTAAGGCGATTAATTTAACAGATAAATCCGACAAGCTGCAAATCGAATAGGATAAACTGCACAAAGCAGCTTAAAATGAAAATGATGATTGCTAGAAAGACAATTCGGCAAGTGGTGAAGAACACAAAATAAAGGCATAAAAAAACCGACTAAAAGTCGGCTTTTCCGAGAAAAAACTATTATTAATTGTTGGAAAATTAATCGGTATAAAACGGAAGTACAAAATAGGTATAGATTGTACATCCTGCGCAAAAGGCAAAAGCAAACTCAAGCCCTGCAAAAAACACAAGCACTCCGGCCACTACCGCAGCTGCAGTGTGTAATTGTAAAACAAACAACAAAGCAACAACCAATGCCATGGTAAATCCCATACGAGCGGCAAAAATCTTAGGTGCTTTGTCTATTTTAGTTACAGATAATTTTAATGCCTTTACGATCTTCGAGGCCACAAAACTTATCGGACTGAACTTCATTTGAGTAAACGCCCGGATAAAAAAATCAGCTGTTAAGAATCCTATGACAACCACTGAGTCTAACGCAAACGCAGCAATCACTACCAGCATAACCAACAAAGCTGTTATGCGCGGTACCTGCTCGTTGATTCGTTCTTCTGATATGGGGCAAAATACATTCTTCATTTTTAAATCTCCTTTTGTCCATTTTAGGTGACCTATTTTGTCATCTAAATATATTCAGACAAATCTATCTGTTTTTATTAATTATTTTGGATTATTCTAAACACCAACATATGAACTTAATAGTTTATTTACATTAAGCTCATGCTAAATCATCAAGCAACTATCAATAATCCACCTTAAAATTACAATCAAATAGTCTCTCAATTCGTTATTTCCTGACACGAATTATTCTATATTTTTCGTGTATTTTTGAAAATCTCAGAAAAAAAATTAACGAACTGCCCCATCCAAAATATCGGATCACCAGTTAATACATTGTAATCAAGTCATTTATGAACAAACAAATACGATTAAATCACCTCCTGTTAACTCTTGTTCTTCTAATTCTCGCTTCAACAGGGAACTGTCAGGAGCTAATCAAATTTCTAAAAACACAACAGGAAGTCGTCAATATCGATTCGATTAAAGGCAATTCTTTTTTCAAGCAAACATACGTGTTAAAAATCAGGCAGCCGCTCGATCATAAAGACACAACCAACGGATTCTTCCTGCAACGCGTATTTTTAGCCGATAGAGATCCAGCCAGGCCTGTCGTTTTAATTACCGAGGGGTACGCTGCGGGCTATGCTTCTAACCCCAAATACATCAACGAACTCACAACCATGTTGGATGCAAACCAGATTTGTGTTGAACATCGTTATTTTGGAGAGTCGATTCCTGATTCGCTGGATTGGCAATTTCTTACCGTTGAAAATGCGGCTAAGGATCACCATCGAATAGTAGAACTTTTCAAAAAATATTACCATGAAAACTGGTTGAATACAGGAATTAGTAAGGGCGGGCAAACAGCCTTAGCGCATCGGGCTTTTTTCCCAAGCGATATCTCGGCAACTGTTGCCTATGTTGCCCCGCTAAACTTTGGTGTGGAAGACGGACGTCATGAACTATTTTTGAAACAGGTGGGGACTAGCGAATGTCGATTTCAGATTGAAAAATTTCAACGAGAAATACTGAAAAGGAGAGATCAGATGCGCCCCCTGTTAAAACAATACGCTACTGCCAGAGCATATCAGTTTCCGATAACACTTGATGAAGTATTGGACTACGTCGTCCTTGAATTTCCTTTTGCTTTTTGGCAATGGGGTTACGATTGCACCAAAATTCCCGACAGTAGTTCAGATGACCAGCTTCTTTTTGAATACCTGACAAAGTCCAGTCCTCCTGACTATTTTTCGTACGAAGGATCGGCTAAATATCGCGCCTTTTTTTATCAAGCAGCTCACGAACTGGGTTACTATGGATACGACACAAAACCACTTGACAACCTTTTGTCTGTAAAATCAGCCAAAGGGTATCTGAATCAATTTATGCTCCCTTCTGCTACACCTGTCCAATACAGCGACAACACATCTCGAAAAGTAGAAGCTTTTTTGAAAGATGATGCTGAAAATGTTATCCTTATCTACGGCGAGATTGATCCCTGGAGTGCAAGCTCTGCTGAGGTTCGGGAAAGAGGAAATAACTACAAATTCGTATTAAAAAACGGCAGTCATAAAACACGAATTGCCTCGTTTGAAGAAAAGACTCGCCAAAAAATTGAAAAACAAATCTACAAAATGGTTAGAGCAACACCATGATTTACATTTAAAAATGCTCAGCAAGGAATCAACACAAACATTTTTCACAACATAATTCATCACAAAATCCTAACAAACAACACATTATCAAAAAAGAAGTTTTTGATCTTTTAATGCATACATTGTTAAAAGTTGTTAAATTTACAGCCACTTAACTAATCAACAACGTCATCTATGACCAAAAAGGCCATTGAAAGAAGAAATTTTTTAAAATTACTAGGTACTGGAATAGGCTCACTCCTAACACTTCCCTATTACGCAAACGCCTTTGAGCACCCTGCTGCGATTGACCGAGACCGTTTTAAAATCGATAAGCCGCAGTGGATTCTTCATAACGACGGTACCTTTGACCTAGTTGCAGGAAGAATCAGTCTTCAAAATTGCCGCCCTACGATTGATGGCCAGAGTATTTTCGTCCGTAATACGTTTATGGGTGACTCTCCAAAAGGGAAACGAATCATCTATGAACTGGATCGTGGCTTTGTTATGCTCGATCTGAAAGTAAACTCAGGTTCTATCTCTATCGGTGCCGAGTTAAGTGGTATGCCACGTGCGCCTTATTGGTTTTGTCCTTTGGGCGAAGCAACAATTAACGGTGTTGAGCATTTCTTCAAACAGGGACAAGGATTTGGAGGACCGACAGGCTTATATGAATTTCAAAAGCCCTCGCAAGAAGAATTTGGTAATGAGCTCGGAGAACAGGCCTGGTCCTATGATTCATATCTGACAACGGGTTTGATATCAGCTGAAAATGACACCATAGTCGTTGGTACATTTGAGCATAACGATTTTGTCCAGAAAAGTACACTTTATAACCGTCCACACCGCAGAGGCATAGTTGACCGCTACCCCGATGTTGAATCAATCTTTTTCGAAACCGGCTTTGTTACAGAAAGAATTCCGCTAAAAGATGATTTTATCAAACTGCCGGACATCTATATTTATTATGGGAATAAACCCTATGAAACACTGCAACATCTAGCTTGGAATATTTCAGAGAACATGGATGCACGAAAAGATTCAAAAACAAGCTATCACTGGGATTCATTTAACGAGTTCCAACACGATTTCGATCACGAAAAACTAACAAAACTGTTGACTTCATTGGAGTCAATAGATCCGGAAATTTTGTTGGATACAATTTTAATTAATGATGGCTATGCCATTCATGGCGATTGGCTGGACACGAATGACAAATGGCCAAAAGGATTAGAACCCGCTGCTCGCGATATCTTTCAAAGACGTTACCGGGCAGGTATTTGGGTCGCTCCATTTATGGTAAGCGAGGAAAGTAAAGTCTTCAAACGGCATAAAGACTGGTTAATTCGTGATAAGGAAGGCATTCCCATTCCTGAGTGGAATTTCAAGGAAGGCAAGCATTATGCTCTCGATGGCAGTCACCCTGAAGTAAAGCGTTATATCCAAAAAGTTTTCCGGACATTCCGAAAAATGGGATTTACCTTTTATAAGACTGAATTTATGGATTGGGGACATAAACCGTCAGTTGGTATTCAACGATATGATAAAACCAAAACTTCAGTTCAGATTTTTACGGAAATTTTAAATATTATTCGGGAAGAAATTGGTGCCGGGAGCTTTTGGCTAAGTGGCACATCGCCTTATGCTCCGATGATTGGTTATGTTGATGCCATGCGTATTGCAAATAGCATTAATTGCGAATGGGAGCAAAACGGTGTTGGCAACATGCTTCAGGAAAGCTACAACTGCCAGTATTTCAACAACGTATTTTGGCAAAATGATCCGGATGTCATTTCGCTTCGTAATATTAATTGCAACCTAACGGATACCGAAAAAACGAGCCTGGCTCATTGGAATGGTATTTTAGGTGGGGTCGTAAGTATCTCCGACCGCTTTTCATCCCTAACTGACGAACAACTGGAAACCTGGCGTCTATTGCTTCCACATGAACGGCCACAAAGTGCGACACTTCCGTATTGGGGGCAGAACAAAACATGCAAGGTTGCGCTACGGCGTTACCGATCACCCAAAGCCTGGGGGCTACTAATTTTTAATGATACTGAAGAAACAGTAACTGAAAACTTTGTTTTTTCCGAGATTAATGAAGAAAGCAGCAACTGGGTATACGAGTGGACCTTGGGTGAAAGTATGGGGCTAGGAAATCTCAACGAGATTACGGTCACTCTCCAAAAGCACGAGTCAAAGCTATTTTATTTATCTGACGGAAACGACAGTCCCTCGGAAGACCTATCAATTAGTGGAATCCGCCTAAAAAAAGCTTACCGCAAACAAGATACTTAAACCTTACGAACAGTTATTTTCTGCCGGTTGCACAGGAATAAGCCGTGTAATTAAATTTATTCAAAACTAAATCTTATTTTAGAAGTCATTTTTGAATAAACCGCTATGGATTTTCGCACACTGAATATTGACACACCAATTGAATTAATTAATCAGGCCTCGCAAAAAGGATTGATTGGAAGTCTGGGTATTGAATTCACAAAAATTGAAGCTGGAACAGTTGAAGGACAAATGCAACTCTCTGAAAAAAACTGTCGCCCCGATGGTATTTTACATGGAGGTGCTAATTTGTCGCTGGCCGAAACGCTAGCCGGACTGGGAAGCATGCTGCTTGTTGATGTAAAAGAATTTAATGTACTTGGCATCCAGGTAAACGGTAGCCATATCGGCACGTTAAAACAAGGAAAAGCTTTTGCTACCGCAAAAATCATGCATCAGGGAAACCAGACCCACGTTTGGAATGTTGATGTAAGAAATGAAGAAGGCCGGCTGATTTCAACAGTTCGGGTCACGAATATGATTGTAAAAAGGAATGACTAAAAAAAGAGCATTAATACAATTTCTGGATAAACTCATCGAAAAGAATTGCGCTTTTGCCATATGGTCTGAACCCGGAAACGATGAACCCGAAATTCTACTGACTGATAAAAAAGACCTGATTTACCCCAAAGAGTTTTGTAAGCTGAACGGGCAAGAAGGTTTCGTTTTTGCGCCCTACGAAGTCAACTCAACCACGCCATTGGTATTGTTAAAGCCAGGCATCTACCATAAAGGGATTGACGAAATTATCAAAATTGATCTGGACGAAATTCGGAAAAATCAAGCTGCCACAAGTATAGAAGATGAACATTTCATCATTGAAAAAGAGGTTTACTTAAAGGATATTGAAACAACAATCGAAACAATAAAAACCAGCAAACTTTCAAAAGCAATTATTTCTCGTCTAATTCCTTCAACCCGTGGAGAGGAGTCGATCGGGGAACTTTACATGCAATTGTCTGAGCAAACTCCAAACGCTTTTATTTATCTGGTTAACTTGCCCAAAGCAGGCTGCTGGATGGGAGCTACTCCCGAAGTCCTCCTGAAATCAGATGAAAAAACATTGGAGACCGTATCGCTGGCCGGGACACAAACCCGAAGGGCGGATTCAGATTACAGCTGGCACACCAAAGATATTGAGGAGCAAGCTTTTGTTTCCCGTTACCTACTCGATGTGTTTTATCAATTCAACATTCACCCATACACAACTCGAGGCCCTGAAACCCTTGAGAGTGGGAAAGTAGCGCATCTGTTTACCAGCTTTCGGTTTTCAGCAAAAAAATTAAGTCGCAAGCTAGGCGATTTTGTAGCCGAACTTCATCCAACGCCCGCAGTTTGTGGCTATCCAAAATCAAAAGCCAGCAAGTTCATCACTAAAATTGAGAAACATGATCGTCGCTATTACACCGGTTATCTGGGACCTTGGCAGTTAAACAATTCCATCAGATTATTTGTAAATTTGCGATGCATGGAAATAACACCCAAACAATACATTTTGTATTCGGGAGGTGGAATTACAGCACGGTCAGTTCCTGAAGAGGAATGGGAAGAAACAAATAACAAAGCGAGAACACTTTTATCAGCCATCGAAGCGGTTCAAAATAATGATATCAACAAAAACACACATTCAACAGCTAGCCAGCTTACTTCTGAGCAAAGGAATTAATGACATTATCATTTCTCCGGGATCACGAAATGGGCCACTAACCCATACCTTTGCCGGAAGCGGAAAATTTAACTGTCGCAATATTGTTGATGAACGAAGCGCCGCTTATTTTGCACTGGGATTAGCTCAAGCCAAGCAAAAACCCGTTGCCATTGTATGCAGCTCCGGAACAGCAAGCTTAAATTATGCTCCTGCCATTGCTGAAGCTTTCTATTTGAATGTACCCTTAATTGTGTTAACAGCGGATCGCCCGAACTATTGGATCAACCAAGCGGAAAGTCAATGTATCCGGCAAGAAGGAATTTATCAGAATTTCACCAAGAAAGCCTTTTCACTGCCTTTGGGCGAAACGGAAAAAGAATTGTGGTTTGCCGCACGTGAAATAAACGAATGCCTGAACGCTGCAATTAAAGGCACTCCGGCTCCTGTGCATATCAACATTCCGCTGGAAGAACCATTGCATGACTTGTTGGATGAAAAACTACCGATAGTAAACAATATAACCCAGACCGAGCTCGCTGCTTACCTTGCAGATTCGGAGTTAAACCAAATAGTCCAAACAGTCAACAATGCTCAAAAAATATTGGTTTTAGCCGGACAGCAAACCCCAGATGCAGATCTGAAAAATCGACTGATTGAATTGGTTGGAAAAACCGGTGCTGTTGTTCTGAAAGAGCATATTTCAAACTTAAACCACACCACTTTTTGCAGCAGTATTGACACGACTATGGCGGCTATCCACGACGATCAATCAGAAGACTTCGCCCCTGATTTACTGATTAGCTTTGGTGGTCAATATGTTTCAAAGTCATTGAAGCAATTTTTACGGAAAACCCAACTATCAAACCATTGGCATTTGAGTTTGTCCAACGAGCATTTCGACACCTACCAATCCTTAACCAAGGTGATCAACATGCAGCCAAGTGACTTTATAGAGCAACTGTTGCCAAAAGTTTCATCCAACGATCGGACTTATTTTAATCGCTGGAAAGAAAAAGAACAGCAGGTAAATCAATTGCGTGATGACTTTATAGGACGAACTGAATACTGTGATTTGACTGTTTTTGAAGAACTCAGAAAAGCCATCCCACAAAACTCTGTGATTCATTTAGGCAATAGTTCCCCGGTTAGATATGCATTGATTTGCGCCCCCGCGAAAAATGCCCGGTATTTCAGTAACCGCGGAACCAGTGGAATTGATGGCCCACTTTCAACAGCTGTTGGCTTCGCTTCCGAATCTGAAAAGTTGAACACCATTATTCTGGGTGATCTGTCATTTTTTTACGACTCAAACGCACTTTGGAACAACTACCTCAAAAAAAACCTGCGAGTGGTTGTGATCAACAATCGCGGTGGCAATATATTTAGTCTGATAAAAGGAGCAAATGATTCTCCGGTCTTCCAGGAACACTTTTTCACTGAAAATAAATTTAAGGCTGAAGGGATTGCTAAAACATTTGAGTTGGATTATTTTAAAGCTGAAAATCAACAAGAGTTACGCGAAGTTTTAAAAGATTTCTATTCCCCGAAACAGCAAACACCAGCATTACTGGAAATATTTACTGATGCGGAGTTAAATACAAAAAAGTTTCGAGAATTGTTTAAGATGATGAAACAATGCTAAAAGAAAAAGTATATCATTTGGTGGAAAGAGGTTCTCACGGGTCAAAAATCAATTTGTATTTTGACTATGTTATTATGTTTATTATTATAGTTAATATTATTATTGCAATCCTCGAATCATTCAACAGCATATACAGTCGTGTTGGTTCATATCTGATTGCATTCGAAATATTTTCTGTTATTGTTTTTTCCATCGAATACCTAATGCGCCTCTGGGTTTCTGATTTAACTCATCCTTCACCAACTAAAACTATATCGCTTTTTAAGTTTATTTTCTCTTTTTACGGAATTATCGACCTTCTGGCCATTCTTCCTTTTTACTTGCCATTTGTTGTAAAAATTGATCTAAAGTTTTTACGAATTCTTCGCTTGATGCGATTTTTCAGAATATTTAAATTTAACAGGTACAACAGTTCTCTCAATCTGATATGGCAGGTAATTAGAGAAAAAAGAACAGAACTAGGAATAACTGGATTTCTTACTTTTTTAGTTCTTTTAATTGCATCTTTCTTAATGTATTATATTGAAGGCGATGTCCAACCGGAACAATTTCCCAACATTCTGGCTTGCCTTTGGTGGGCAGTTGCAACACTAACAACAGTTGGTTATGGCGATGTATATCCGATCACTGGACTAGGAAAAGTAGTTAGCGGCACTATTGCCCTGCTGGGAATTGGAATTGTCGCATTGCCTACCGGTATTATTGGATCAGCATTTATGGAAAAAGTTAGTCAGAAAAATAAACAAGCCAAGCAGTGTCCGCATTGTGGAAAAGAAATACATTAACAACCTAAAATTAAACAAATAGACAACATACTTGTATTCTAACAAAAACAAAATAGAATGAGCACACAAAGACAATGGGAAACCATTAAAGAATACGAAGATATTTTCTTCGACTATTACGACGGAATTGGAAAAATAACCATTAACCGTGAACGTTATCGCAATGCTTTTCGCCCCGCAACAGTGAACGAAATTAGCGAGGCGTTGCGTTTTTGTCGTGAAGACCAACGAATTAATGTGATCGTGCTAACCGGAGCTGGCGACAAAGCTTTTTGTGCTGGAGGCGACCAAACGGTAAAAGGCAAAGGCGGCTACATTGACGAAAACGGAATCCCAAGATTAAATATTCTGGAAGTTCAGAAACAAATCCGCAGTATGCCTAAACCCGTAATCGCGATGGTGAACGGTTTTGCTATCGGCGGTGGTCATGTATTGCATGTGGTTTGCGATATCAGTATTGCCAGCGAAAACGCCATATTCGGGCAAACGGGGCCAAAAGTAGGAAGTTTCGATGCAGGACTCGGCTCATCCTATCTGGCGAGCATTGTTGGACAAAAGAAAGCTCGCGAGATATGGTTTATGTGCCGCCAGTATTCTGCTGCCGAAGCCTTGGAAATGGGCTTGGTTAACAAAGTAGTTCCGTTAGACCAACTAGAAGATGAGACAGTTGCCTGGGCACAAAAAATGCAGGAGCACAGCCCATTGGCGTTGCGGATGTTGAAACTCGGGCTAAATGCAGAACTCGATGGGCAAGTCGGCATTCAGGAATTTGCCGGAAATGCAACACTGCTTTATTACCTGACAGAAGAAGCCCAGGAAGGAAAACATGCATTCTTGGAAAAACGCAAACCCGACTTTGGGAAATATCCAAAATTCCCGTAAACACAACCGAATAAAAAAACCTAGCATCAATTATATGGCTACAGCAAAAAGTTGGATTAAGGCAGCACGCTTACGCACACTCCCATTGGCACTTTCTGGTATTTTAATGGGTTGTGGCTTGGCATGGTTTTACGGGGCTTTCAACTTGCATGTTTGCATTTTAGCAATTATTACAGCCACCTTAATCCAGGTATTCTCGAACTTTGCCAACGACTTTGGTGACAACCAACGTGGAACCGATAATGAGTTTCGCCTTGGTCCCACCCGAACGATGCAGAGCGGAGAAATCAGTCATTCAGAAATGAAAAAAGGAATGGTCACAATTGGTGGCTTGAGCCTGATCTTTGGCATTTGGCTGGTTTATGCCGGAACCTGGTTTTTTTCGAAAACAGCTTTTTTCAGTTTCATCGGACTCGGAGTTTTATCGTTAATTGCCGCTTACTTTTATACTGCTGGCAAGAAATCCTATGGCTATGTTGGCTTAGGCGATTTGGCTGTTTTTCTGTTCTTTGGGCTGCTGCCTGTTATTGGTGTTTTCTATTTGAATACCGCTTATTTTGAAACAGCCATCGTTTTACCTGCCCTAAGCATGAGTTTTTTCAGTACCGGCGTGCTAAATCTTAACAATATGCGGGATCTGGAGAATGACCAAAAATCGGGTAAAATTACGCTACCCGTCAGAATGGGTGCGCGAAACAGCCGGATTTATCATACCGCAATGATTCTTTGGGGTTGGCTTAGTGTTATCATTTTCACGCTGCACCAGCAAGAATCCATATGGCAATGGTTATTTTTACTAACTTCACCTTTGTTTATCAGAGATTTAGTGAATATTCACCGGATTAGTGAAGAGCAAAAACTTGATCCATTTCTCAAAAAACTAGCGCTTTCTACCCTTGCCTTTACCTTGCTGTTTTGTTTAGGATTAATACTGGCTGTTTTATGATTGCATATTTCAAAAAATACCAACTTCATTTTAAACGTCCGGCGGGAACATCACGAGGAGTTTACAATACAAGAATTATTTGGCTTCTTTTTCTGAAAGAAAATGAGAGAATAGGAATTGGTGAATGTGCGCCGCTTCCTGACTTGAGCAAGGAGTCGCCCGAACAGGTTGAACAGAGACTAAAGGCAATCTGTGCCAACCCCAACGAATACATCATTCATCCTGAACTTTTACAGGATATTCCATCGGTTCGCTTTGGGTTGGAAGCTGCTAAGTTGGATCTTGAAAACGGAGGAAATCAGATTCTGTTTCCTTCAACCTTTACTTCAGGCGAAGAGGGGATTCCAATCAATGGTCTGATCTGGATGGGAGACTACACGTTTATGCAACAACAAATCCGGGAAAAATCGAAGGCAGGATTTCAATGTATCAAGTTAAAAATTGGTGCAATTAATTTCGAACGGGAACTCTCCTTACTGCAGTCATTAAAGTATTTGAAAGGTCGTCAAAATATAATGATCCGGGCTGACGCCAATGGTGCCTTTCAGCCTGACCAAGCGTTGCAAAAGCTGAATCAGCTGGCTGAATTTGATCTTCACTCGATTGAGCAACCAATTGCTGCAGGTCAATGGGAAGAGATGGCCAAACTTTGCGATGAAACGCCAATACCAATTGCACTTGATGAAGAGCTGATTGGAATTAATTCGAAAGATGAAAAAGAAGCTCTTTTAGACATCATCAGACCCCAGTTTCTGGTACTAAAACCAAGTTTGCACGGAGGTTTTGCAGGTTGTGATGAATGGATTAACTTAGCCAACGAGCGGTCGATTGGCTGGTGGATCACCTCCTACCTCGAATCTAATATCGGGCTTAATGCCATTGCTCAGTGGATATTCACCAAACATCCAAAAATGTATCAGGGACTGGGAACCGGCCAGCTATTTACCAACAACTTTGATTCGCCACTTGAAATTCGTGGAGAACAGCTTTGGTTTGATCAGCAAAAAACATTTGTTCTACCGGAAGAATTAAGTGATCCCAAACAATAGGCTTGTTTCCATTATGAACTTATTTCCCACGCATATCAAGTATAATGGAAAGCTCACACCAATCAGTGATCTTCTCCAACGACAAATGTCTGCGCTCTCTGACTGGGAAACGCAATGGATGGGTTTTCTGCAAGAATGGTATAACCAAAACGATTACATTGAGGTCAACACGTCGGGTAGTACCGGAACACCAAAAACGATAAAGCTAAACAAGGATTTTGTGGCTGCGAGTGCCCAGCGTACGATCCAGTATTTCAACCTGAAAAAGAGCGACCGTATTTTACATTGTTTGCCTACGAGATACATCGCCGGAAAATTAATGGTCGTCCGCGCGTTACTTGGCGAACTTGACTTGCACATTGTTGATCCAACTACCGATTTTCAATTTCTGAAACAAAAGCATTTCAAATTTGCAGCCATGGTTCCAAAGCAGGTTCATAAATTGCTGATAAATAATCCCAATAGCTATCCGGAACGGAATTTGGAATTTTTGCTGATCGGAGGTTCTGCTGTTCCGCAATCATTAATTAATGAGCTACAAAGCGTTTCAACTCATTGCTACTCTAGCTACGCCATGACGGAAACTGCCACACATATCGCTTTGCAAAAGCTCAATGGTAAAAACCAGGATCAATTTTACCATTGCTTAGACAATATAAAAGTGCAACTCTCGCCCGACAATTGCCTCGAAATTTTTATGCCCGGGCTCAATCAACAGCCAATAAAAACAAACGACTTGGCGGAGCTAGCAGACCAAAAGACGTTTCGAGTTCTAGGGCGAGCAGACAACGTGATCATTTCCGGAGGTATCAAATTCTCACCCGAACAACTGGAGAGAAAACTAGAGCCTTTTATTTCCAGTGCTTTTTCTATCTCATCACTTCCACATGAAACATTGGGACAACAACTTATTTTAATCGTTGAAGGTGAAGAAGATCAAAATCTGATCCATCAAATTCAAACGATTTGCAGTCAACAGCTTTCGAAATACGAGCAACCAAAAGAAATTCGTTTTATTAAAATATTCCCACGAACGGAGAATGGAAAAGTAATGCGAAAAGCATTATAAAAAGAAAGAGTTACAAACAAGTTGCTTGTAACTCTTTCTTTTTCAAGGTGGTGCCACCTGGAATCGAACCAGGGACACACGGATTTTCAGTCCGTTGCTCTACCAACTGAGCTATGGCACCTTTTGCGTTTAGCGGTGGCAAATATAAGGCAAAATATTTAACTACAAAACAATTTTTTAGCGATATAGACTAAAAAAAATGAAGCTCATCCAGAACCTTTTCTTTTTCATGGATTTATCAATTGAAAATCCACTTACGTTTTTTACTTTTGCACTCCAAATTTAAGCGAACGTGAAAATAAATACCCATATATTTCCTAATGGCATTCGATTGATTCACCAACAAGTTGAATCTCCTGCAGCTCATTTTGGCATCATTTTAAATACCGGTTCCCGGGATGAACTACCCGAAGAGCAGGGAATCGCTCATTTTATTGAGCATGTCATTTTCAAGGGAACTAAAAAACGTAAAGCTTACCACATCATTAGCCGGATTGAAGATGTTGGTGGTGAAATAAACGCTTACACATCGAAAGAAGAAACGGCGGTTTATGCTTCATTTTTGAACAAATACTACGACCGAAGCATGGAACTTATAAGCGATATCATTACGAACAGCACTTTCCCTGCAAAAGAGTTGGAGCGTGAAAAAGAAGTTGTTTTGGAGGAAATCAATTCTTATAAAGACAGCCCCAGCGAACTAATTTTTGATGACTTTGATGAGCTATTGTTTGACGGGCATCCCATTGCTCGTAACATTTTGGGAACTCCAACGCACGTCAAATCATTTAAACAGGACGATATTTTTCGTTTTTTGCAGAGCAACTACCATACCAATGAAATGGTTCTGGCCTCGGTGGGTAATATCTCTTTTGAAAAATTTCTGGCGATGGCTGGCAAATATTTCGCTCAAATTCCGATACGCTTTCGTAAAGAAAAAAGACTACTTTTTGACCATTACACTCCGGGAGTTAAACAAGTAAAGCGCGATACATTTCAATCCCACTGTGTAATTGGAAATATTGCATACAATGCACAAGACGAGAAGCGTATGGGCATGGTTTTACTCAATAATATTTTAGGTGGACAATCGATGAATTCGCGACTAAACCTAACCCTGCGCGAGCGGCACGGAATGGCTTATAACGTAGAATCCAGCTATACGGCTTATTCCGACACCGGCCAATTTAATGTTTACTTTGGAACAGAACACGAGAATTTAGATCGTGCATTAAAGTTGGTTCATAAAGAATTTCGTTTACTGAAGAACAAAAAGCTGGGAACGCTACAGCTAAGCAAAGCAAAAAAACAGTTGATTGGCCAAATCGCCTTGTCAAGCGAAAATCGCGATGACTTAATGCTCACACTTGGGAAAAGCTTCTTGCTGTACAACAAAGTGGACAGTCTACCCAAGATCTATCAAAAGATTGAAGCCATTACAGAAACACAGCTTTGGGAGATTGCCAATGAAATTTTTGATGA
Source organism: uncultured Sunxiuqinia sp. (assembly GCF_963678245.1). Taxonomy (NCBI): domain Bacteria; kingdom Pseudomonadati; phylum Bacteroidota; class Bacteroidia; order Marinilabiliales; family Prolixibacteraceae; genus Sunxiuqinia; species uncultured Sunxiuqinia sp. The sequence continues at coordinate 122,052 of NZ_OY782771.1, read as the reverse complement.
GAACCGTCTAAGTATCTTAACCTACGAATAATGGAAATCGATCTGAAATTGGACAAATATATTCTGGCTCATATTGATGAGGAAGATCCGGTACTAACCGAATTGGAACGCGACACCTTCTTGAATGTACTCCAACCACGTATGCTCTCCGGACATTTGCAAGGCACTATTCTGAAAATGCTTAGCCAGTTGCTTCATCCTAAACAAATATTGGAAATTGGTACTTTTACCGGCTACTCCGCTATTTGCCTGGCAAAAGGATTAGCTGAGGGTGGGCAACTACATACTATCGAAATCAATGATGAGTTGGAAAGCATGGCTTTAAGGTACTTTCAAAAAGCCGGGCTGGCGACTAAAATCATCCAACATATTGGCGATGCTGAAACCGTGATCCCATCACTTAACGAACAATTTGATTTGGTATTTATTGATGGTAATAAACGGGAATATTCCAGCTATTTTGATTTAGTAATCGATAAAGTACCGTCGGGAGGACTGATCATCGCCGATAATATTTTGTGGAGTGGAAAAGTTACGGAACAACCAGATCCCAATGATGAACAAACGATTGCCATTCTTGAATTCAATCAAAAAGTAAAGAATGATCCACGGGTTAGCCAAACTATCATCCCATTGCGAGATGGCTTAACGCTGATTCGGAAGAGCTAATCCTAAAAACCTGGCTGATCATTTTTCAAAAACAATGCGATTAAGACATCGTTTTTAGTGACTGAATAAAGTATTTCTTGGCCTTTGCTGATTTCACATTGGCTCCGGGACCATTGATACAACCTCCCTCACAAGCCATTACTTCGTAAAACTGAGAATTGTTTTTCCCTTTCGCCATCAATCGAAGTTGTTTGACAGCCTTTTTGTCAATGCCATCAATCTGCTCATACGAAAAGTCTGCCACTTGCTTTTCGGCTAAAACAGCTTTCAGAACTCCCCCACTCTGTGCGAAACCACGAGATTCAAGCGTGTAACTATCCAAATTGGCAGCGTCCATTTTGTCGGGCTGAATTTCCATACCTTCCATGATAGCATCCAACTCCTCAAAACTCAACACAAAATCCACCGAGCCCAAATCACGAGCCTCCTTGCGTTTAGCTACACAGGGCCCTACAAAAACCAGTTTTGCTTCCGGATATTTCTCGCGCAACTCTTCAGCGGTATAAGCCATTGGAGATGGCGTGTGCGACACATGAGGTTCCAATCCAGGAACGTGTTTGCGAACTGTCTCAACATAGGAAGGACAGCAAGAGGTGGTCATAAACGATTCATTTTGCTCCAGTTTTTCTTTCAATTCCTCCGCCTCATGACGAGCCGTCTTTTCGGCTCCACGCGCTACTTCAACCACTTCGCTAAAACCAATTTCCTGAATAGCAGCCAATACCTGCCCCGGTGCTTCCTGATACTGAGCCATAATAGCCGGAGCAACCATGGCAATGACCTGTTGCTTTTGCTCAATCGCCTTCAAAACATCAACAATGGCCGACAATTCGAAAATGGCACCAAAAGGGCAAGCTGTAATACACTTTCCACAATAGATACACTTGTCCTCGTCAATCTGCTCAATACCATTTTCATTTTTACTGATGGCACTAACCGGGCAGGCCTCTTCGCAAGGAATAGGAATATAAACAATGGCGTGGTATGGACATGCCTTTTGACAAAGGCCACAGTTTACGCATTCATCTACCTTAATCTCCGTTTGACCTGTTGGAGTAAAGCGAATCGCATTCTTTGGGCAATTCATTACGCATGGGCTTGCCACACAACCACGGCACAAATTGGTAACCACGTAATTTGCCTGAACGCAAGAGGTACAGGCTTCATCAACCACCGTTAAAATATTATTTGACAGTTTTTCACGCGACAACGCTTTCTCTGCGTAGTTATTTAGTCGGTATGAGTCGATATCTCCCTCCGGAACCTCAAAGCCCAAAAGCGGTAGCATTTTATAGCGGGTAATTGCACGTTCTTTATAAATACAACAACGCCCACGGGCTTCCCTGCTTTTCGGATATAGCTCCACCGGCATCTCATCGATTTTGGAACTTAACTCATTCTTTTTAAACAACTTTACCAGCCTCGCCATCAATTCGTGCCGAATGATCATTACATTGTTTATATACGCCATGTCCTTCGTTTTTAATGCAGGCCGCAAATGTAGATATTTTTCATGTTGTAGAACATGATTTCAACATTTAATTCACCCCAACTCAGAATTTAGGAACATTCTAAATAGGAAAATAAAAAGCAAAAAAAGACTCATACATCATTCATATACAACACCTAAAAACGAACACAAACCCAAGCCACAAGTTTAAACTCTCTTTCAACATCAACCAACAACCGATTAGCTTCGTCAAGAAGTCATCACAGCTATCAATGAAGTTGATAGAATTGAGTTAGGGCTGTTTTTCAACTCCTTCTGGCAAGGAATACGAAATAACATATTCACAATTTAAAGGATCGAATTTTTTGCCGTTTGAAAGAAGTTGTAAGCCTTTAACGACGACAAATACTCTATGTACAGCTGATGAAACCAAACACCATACTGCAATACGCGAATACTATCGTTACAAAAAAAAAGATACCATCTTCTGGAAAGATGGCATCCTTTTAACACAGTTCAAAATATCATTTTACCAAACAGGTGTCCTCAATTATTTCAATTGAAATCCTACATCAGATAACAATATTAATAATCTTTTTAGTAACGTAAATTACTTTTTTAGGAGTTTTCCCGTCCAACCATTTCTGAGCCAGCTCATGCTCCAACACTGATTTTTCAACCTCGTTTCGAGGCATATCCAGTGGTAATTCGATTTTAAAACGCATTTTACCATTGAATGAAACCGGATACTCGTGGCTATCTTCCACCAACAGACTTTCGTCGGCAACAGGCCATGGCTCGTATGCCAGTGTTTTTTCGTTGCCATACATACTCCAAAGCTCTTCGGCCAGGTGCGGGGCGTATGGCGCCAAAATAGTTGCAAAAGTTTCCGCTGTTGCTTTGGTCACTTTGCCTTTTTTAATGGCCAGATTGTTGAAAACCATCAATGCAGAAATACCGGTATTGAATTTAAGGTTCTCAATATCGTCGCCCACCTTTATAATGGTTTGCTGCAATAACTTCAGGACTTCCTTGTCTTCCTCTCCATCCACAATATGATCAGGATTTGCGAAGAAACGGTGCGCACGACTTAGAAATCCAAACACCCCTTTTACTCCGTTTTCAGCCCACGGTTTGGTGTCATCCAATGGCCCCATAAACATTTCGTATAGTCGAAGAGCATCTGCTCCATATTTTTCAACCACATCATCCGGATTAATCACATTTTTCAACGACTTGGACATTTTAGCTACAATCTGACGTAATTCTTCGCCGGTTTGAGTATGAAAATACTGGCCGTCTTTTTCTTCCACCAAGTCGGAGGTAACTTTAGCTCCGGTTTGTGTTTCGTATGCAAAAGCCAGAATCATTCCCTGGTTAAACAGTTTTTTGAAAGGCTCATCAGTTGAAACCACCCCCAAATCGAACAGTACTTTGTGCCAAAAACGAGAATACAACAAATGAAGTACGGCGTGTTCGGCACCTCCAATGTACAAGTCAACAGGCATCCAGTAGTTTTCCAGTTTGGGATCAAAAATCTGTTCGTCGTTTTTCGGATCGATATAGCGTAGGAAATACCAGCATGAACCTGCCCATTGAGGCATGGTGTTGGTTTCGCGTCGACCTTTCCGGCCATTTTTATCCACCACGGTTAGCCAGTCTCCGGCATTTGCCAACGGTGATTCACCGCCATCTCCGGGTTCAAATTTTTCCATGTCGGGCAAAGTTACCGGCAGGTCATCTTCCACAACGGTTACCTCACCATCTTCCCAGTGAATAACAGGGAATGGCTCACCCCAATAACGCTGACGACTAAATAGCCAATCGCGCAGTTTGAAATTGGTCGTAGCACTTCCAATGCCTTTCTCTTCAAGCCAGCTGGTTACTTTTGCAATACCATCCTTTTTGCTCAGTCCATTAATATCAAGCCCCGTTCTATCGCTCGATGAATTAACGTAAGCCCCATCTTCAGTCCAGCAAGCTTTTCCTGCTAATACTTTTTCTCGCGTCTCTTCGTCTGCTTCTTTCGGATCAAGAATACAGGTGATCGGTATGTCAAATTTCTCTGCAAATTCAAAGTCGCGTGTATCGTGTGCCGGAACTGCCATAATAGCTCCTGTTCCATAGCCCATCAATACATAGTCGGCCACCCAAATCGGCACTTGCATTCCGGTTACCGGATTAATTGCATAGCGTCCGGTAAACACGCCCGTTTTTTCTTTAGCCAATTCCGTTCGGTCTAAGTCCGATTTTAACGAAGCGGCCTGTGAATATTTTTTAACTTCTTCTTTTTTCTCATCAACAACCAACGCATCCAACATCGAATGCTCCGGAGAAACCACCATGTATGTTGCTCCAAATAACGTATCCGGACGAGTCGTATAAACACGTAAGCTTTCTGCCAATCCCTCAACAGCAAAATCAACCTCTGCTCCGATGGATTTACCGATCCAGTTTTTCTGCATGTCTTTTACACCTTCAGGCCAATCTAAATCATCCAGCCCTTCAAGTAAACGCTGTGCATAGTGCGGAATACGAAGCAACCATTGTTTCAGGTTTTTGCGAATCACTTTGTTTCCACATTTCTCATGCGAACCATCAGTTAAAACTTCCTCGTTGGCACAAACCGTTTTACAGTTTTCGCACCACCAAACCTGAGCGTTGTCGTAATATGCCAAACGCTTTTTACCGATATATTCTTTTACGGCAGCATCTCCTTCATCCTTCACTTCTTCAGGAATTGGCAATTCACCGATTGGGCGACCTTTTCCTTGCTCGTAATCAAACCAGGTATTATACAGTTTTGTAAAAATCCACTGTGTCCATTTAAAGTATTTGGGGTCAGTTGTATTAATCTCACGATCCCAATCATAACTCAAACCCAGTGTTTTAATCTGTCGACGGAAATTATCACAGTTTTTCTGCGTTGTAACTGCCGGGTGTGTGCCTGTTTGAATGGCATACTGTTCAGCCGGTAATCCAAAAGCATCCCATCCCATCGGATGCAGCACATTGAATCCCTTCATCCGCTTATAACGACTGATAATATCAGTGGCTGTATAGCCCTCAGGGTGCCCCACATGCAATCCTGCTCCTGATGGATAGGGAAACATGTCGAGAATATAATATTTAGGTTTTGTAAGATCGTTTGGAGTTTTGAAGGTTTTATTTTCCTCCCAGTAGGCTTGCCATTTTGGCTCAATTTCCCCGAATTTGTATTCCATCGTATTGACTGATTAAAAGCATTTTCAATTGAGGCGCAAAGATAGAAAAAAGTGCGGAGAGTTCATGATTAATAGGAAATCCTGAATTAGAAGTGGGGAATTTGGGGTCGTGAATACATCCTCTCAGGTTTATCTGAAATGAAGATAGTGTGTTCGAAAAAAATTCGAACACACTATCTTATCTATGATTATCTTCTTTCTTACAAAACAGAATCAACGGCCACAAAAGGCAAGTCGAAAGCATCGGAAACACCTTTGTAAACCACTTTACCTTCCACAACGTTCAGTCCTTTGCGCAACGGACCGTTTTCTTTACACGCGAGTTTCCATCCTTTATTGGCCAGCTCAATAGCATTTGGCAGGGTTGCATTAGTCAACGCAAGAGTTGATGTGCGCGGCACAGCTCCCGGCATATTTGCCACGCAGTAATGAATCACATCATCAATCACAAAGTTTGGATTGTCGTGCGTTGTTGGCGTTGTCGTTTCGAAACAGCCCCCCTGATCAACAGCTACATCAACCATCACAGTCCCGGGACGCATTGTTGGCAGCATGTCGCGGGTTATTAATTTTGGTGCTTTTGTTCCAGGAATTAAAACCGCTCCAATTATTAAAATGTGTGACTGTACCATTTCGCGAATATTAAATTCGTTACTCATCATGGTTTTCACATTCGCCGGCATAATATCATCCAGGTAACGAAGACGTTTTAAGCTAACATCCATAATGGTCACATCAGCGCCCAAACCGGCTGCCATCTTGGCCGCTTCGGTACCAACAATCCCTCCGCCAATAATCAGTACTTTAGCTGGGGTAACCCCGGGAACTCCGCCAAGCAGAACGCCATATCCTCCATAGGTTTTCTCTAAATACTTGGCCCCTTCCTGTACCGACATGCGACCGGCCACTTCCGACATGGGGATCAACAAAGGCAGCGAGCGATCATCCAACTCTACGGTTTCGTATGCCAAACATACTGCTTCACGCTCAATCATGGCCTGTGTCAAGGCTTCCGAAGATGCAAAATGGAAATAGGTATAAAGAATCTGCCCTTTTCGAATCAGCTTATACTCTGGTTCAATAGGTTCTTTCACCTTGATAATCATTTCAGCCACTGCATAAACTTCTTCAATGGTTGGAAGTAGTTTAGCTCCTGCAAACATATAATCTTCATCAGTAAAACCACTGCCCATACCAGCCAAAGCCTGAACATATACTTCATGCCCGTTTTTCACCATTTCAGCGGTTCCGGCAGGAGTGAGCGCGACTCTATTCTCGTTATTCTTAATCTCTTTAGGTACTCCAACTATCATCTTATTGTTATTTTAATATGAATTTCTAATAATTCAAAAGTAGGCCATTGCTATTCTCTAAAGTATGACAAAAAACAAGAAAATATACATTCCTTCTTCCTTGCTTTCAAAAAATTACAGCGAATTAACAGTCTTTCATAAGGGGCTATCAAATTCGAAGTCGATTCGAATAAAAAACATCAAATTACTGCAAAAAAGTTTGTTTTTATTTAAGATTGTTAATCGTATCTTTGCCGACTTAGCGAAACTATTTTACAACATGCCAACAACATCAATACGAGGAAATAAAATGCCTGATTCACCCATCAGAAAGCTTGTTCCGCTTTCTGATAAGGCCAAAGAACTTGGACGCAAGGTGTATCATTTAAATATTGGTCAGCCCGATCTGGAAACTCCCCAAAGAGCACTGGACGCCATTCGGAATATTGATCGAAAAATTCTGGAGTACAGTCCCAGCGAGGGAATTTTAACATTAAGGCAAAAGTTGGCAAATTACTATCACAAGTTCAGCATCTATGTTGATGTGGAGGATATTATTATCACAACTGGCGGAAGCGAAGCAGTTACTTTTGCCTTCATGTCTTGCCTTGATCCCGGTGATGAAATCATTGTTCCAGAACCAGCCTATGCTAATTACGAAGCATTTGCAATTGTTGCCGGTGCAGAAATTAAATCTGTTCCGGCGAAAATTGAAGAAGGTTTCGCAATGCCTCCGATTGAAGAATTTGAAAAGCTGATCACTCCGAAAACTAAGGGGATTATGATCTGCAATCCCAACAATCCGACCGGCTACTTATATACCCAGCAGGAAATGAACAAGATTCGTGATTTAGTGAAAAAGTACGACTTGTATTTATTTTCGGATGAAGTTTATCGTGAATTTTGCTACACCGGTGCCCCTTACATTTCCGCATTTCACTTGGAAGGCATTGAGCAAAATGTCATTTTGATTGACTCCGTATCTAAACGATACAGTGAGTGCGGCTTGCGAATTGGAGCATTGATTACTAAAAACGCAGCCGTTCGAAAAAATGTGATGAAATTTTGCCAGGCTCGTTTGAGTCCGCCATTAGTCGGTCAGATTGCTGCTGAAGCCTCTTTGGAATATACGGATGATTATCTGATGGACTCCTACAATGAGTATGTTAGCCGTAGAAAATTTTTAATTGACGGATTGAACCGGATTGACGGCGTATATTCGCCCATTCCGATGGGGGCTTTTTATACCGTCGCTCAACTTCCAGTTGATGATGCCGATAAATTTTGTGCCTGGCTTCTCAGTGATTTTGAGTATGAAAATCAAACCATTTTTATGGCTCCGGCCTCTGGATTTTATACCACTCCGGGGCAAGGGAAAGATCAGGTAAGGATTGCCTACGTGCTTAACAAAGCCGATTTGGGCAAAGCGTTAAAAGTACTGGAAGAAGCACTAAAAGTATATCCTGGCAGCAAAGTCAAAAAATAAAAATATAAAGAGAACACAAAAAGAAAGGGCAAGTTTTTAACAAACTTGCCCTTTCTTTTTGATCTATAATTTTTCACAATCTAGTTTCCCATTTCCGACATAAACTTAATCCGCATCAAACGAACATCATCTTCGGAGTATTCATCTTCGCCTAATTCTTCCAATGCCGATTCAACCGAATCGTCCTCCGCTTCGCGAAAGTATTCAAAAACTTCTTCCTGATGATCTTCATCCAACACATCATCAATATAATAGTCGATATTGATTTTAGTTCCGGAATTAACAATTGCTTCTACCTCTGTAATCAGCTCTTTTAATTCAATACCTTTTGAGTGTGCAATATCATCAAGCGATAACTTTCGATCAATACTCTGTATAATAAAGACTTTAAGTTTTGATTTATTGGCGACTGTTTTTACAACCAAATCCTGCGGACGCTCAATACCTTTTTCATCAACATACGACTTGATCAATTTGACGAACTCCTTGCCATATCGTCTTGCTTTGCCTTCGCCTACACCTTGAATAAATTTCAACTCATCCAACGATATCGGATACTGGATAGACATATCAGCTAACGATGGATCTTGAAAAACAACAAAGGGGGGCAAATTATGCTTCTGGGCAATTTTCTTTCTTAAATCTTTAAGCATTTTATACAACTCCGTGTCTCCACCCGTCGCTCCAGAAGGACTTCCACCTGAAGAGCCAGCTTCATCCTCTTGCTCTTCGTAATTATGATTCCGAACCAATAGAAATGATTCAGGCTTCTCTATAAATTGATGCCCTTTTTCATTTATCCTAAGCAGTCCATAATTCTCAATATCTTTATTAATCAAACCCGCAATCATACTTTGTCGAAACACCGCATTCCAAAAACGGGCGCTGTGATCGCATCCTGAATTAAAAGCTTTCAGGTGATCATGTTTGAATGATCTCACAGCAGCAGTATTTTTGCCAATCAGGATATCTGTAATATGTTCGGCTTTATATTTCTCATTGACCTCACGAATCGCCTTTAATGCCCGAACCACTTCATCGCTAGCCTCCACCTGTTCTTTAGGATTCAAACAATTGTCGCAATTCCCACAAGGCTCAGTTACCTTTTCGCCAAAATAATTCAACAACATTATTCTCCGGCAAATGGCAGTCTCGGCGTACGACGCAGTATCAAGGAGCAATTGGCGCCCAATTTCCTGTTCGGCAACCGGCTTACCCTGCATAAACTTCTCAAGCTTTTGAATATCTTTATACGAATAAAACGCCAGACACTGTCCTTCGCCTCCATCACGACCCGCGCGACCAGTTTCCTGATAATAGCCTTCGAGGCTTTTCGGAACATCATAATGCATTACAAAACGCACATCAGGCTTATCAATCCCCATCCCAAAAGCGATAGTTGCCACAATAACATCCACCTCTTCCATCAAAAATTTATCCTGATTTCCAGAGCGTGTTGCGGAATCCATTCCGGCATGATAAGCCAGGGCTTTGATACCATTCACCTGCAATGTTTCGGCCAACTCTTCTACCCTTTTTCTGCTCAAACAATAGATAATACCTGATTTCCCCTCATTTTTTTTAATAAATCGAATGATTTGTGTTTCAGGTTTCACTTTTGGCCTTACAGCATAATAGAGATTGGGTCGGTTAAACGATGCTTTAAAGACCTTAGCTTCCAGCATACCCAGATTTTTCTGAATATCATGCTGTACCTTAGCCGTTGCTGTTGCCGTAAGCGCCATGATTGGCGCCGAGCCAATTTCCTGAACAATTGGCCGGATCCGACGATATTCCGGTCGGAAATCATGCCCCCATTCTGAAATACAATGGGCTTCATCAATAGCATAAAACGAAATATCAACCTTCTTCAAGAAGTCAATATTATCTTGCTTTGTTAACGACTCCGGTGCAACGTAAAGCAACTTAGTTCGTCCGCTTAATACATCGTTTTTTACATTTAGTGTGGCAGCCTTCGTCAATGACGAATTTAAAAAATGAGCAATCCCATCATCAGTTCCAAAACTACGAATAGAATCCACCTGATTTTTCATTAATGCAATTAGCGGGGAAATAACAATGGCAGTCCCTTCCATTATTAATGCCGGCAACTGATAGCATAATGACTTTCCACCTCCTGTAGGCATCAGCACAAAAGAATCGTTACCATCGAGCACACTCGCGATAACGTCCTCTTGCCGCCCTTTAAACCGGTCAAACCCAAAGTACTTTTGGAGCTGATCGGTTAACTTAAGCTCAGTGTTCATAAAAGCCTGTATTTATGTCCTTTAATATTTTTTCTTTCACAATCGCAAAATCTAAGGTATATAAAATCTGCTTCATAATCCAAGGTTTTTTTATCAAAAAAAGACATTTAACATCGCACAAAAAAAATTAGCTTCTTAATTAAAAGCTTAATCATGAATATCAACTATATTTGTGCACATGAAAAAAAGAGAGATGGTCTTTTTTTGACTGAACTAAATAGCCTGCAATGACCAACAACGATTTTACAGAACAACAAAGCACAAAAAAGAAAAAACACAAAAAAGAAAAAGAGGTTGAGATGTCCTTTCTTGATCATTTAGAAGAATTAAGATGGCACATTATTCGAGCTTTTTTATCCATTGTTTTTTTTGCAGTATTAGCTTTTCTAAATAAAGACTTCATATTCGATACCGTAATATTTAATCCGAAGACACCCGACTTTTGGACAAACCGGATGTTTGCAAATTTAGCGGAGTTCACTGGGATGGATTCGCTTAGAATAAACACCAAGGAATTACAGCTAATCAGCTTGAAAATGGCCGATAATTTCATGACCCACATCATGACCTCGATCATTGCAGGACTGATTGTAGCATCACCTTATGTTTTTTTTGAGGTTTGGCGATTTATTAGTCCGGCTCTTTACGATAAAGAAAAAAGTCATTCGGGAGGTGCTGTGTTTTACATGTCGGTATTATTTATAATAGGTGTTTTATTTGGTTACTTTTTAATTGTCCCGCTTTCGGTGCATTTTTTAGGATCATATTCAATCTCCAGCGAAGTGACTAATCAAATCAATATGCGCTCCTACATTGGAACAGTTACCTCTATCAGTTTGGCTAGCGGCGTAATCTTTGAACTTCCGATATTCGTTTATTTTTTAAGCAAGATCGGAATATTAACTCCGTCATTGATGAAAAGCTATCGGCGACATGCCTATGTTGCCTTATTATTGCTTTCCGCAATCATCACTCCACCCGATGTTTTCAGCCAAATCATGGTATGTCTGCCATTGGTTTTTTTGTATGAAATTGGAATTGTAATTTCGAAACGGGTTAATAAAAAAGCTGAAGAGGATATGGAGGCGCTATAATAGTTCATCAAATTAAGCGTTTGAATATTTTAAAACGAGCATGTAAAATTAAAAACACACTGGGGCATGAATATCATTGGCAGGCTCAAGTGCTGCAATAAAAATAATACAACGATAGACACATGAAATTACGAGCCGACAATATAGTTAAGAAATACAGGAAACGAACAGTTGTAAAAGGAGTGTCTTTTGAAGTGGAACAAGGCGAAATTGTTGGGCTGCTCGGACCAAATGGAGCCGGAAAAACAACTTCTTTTTACATGATTGTCGGACTGGTTCAGCCGCTATCAGGAAAAGTATTCCTAGATACTAAGAACATCACAAAACTTCCGGTTTACAAGCGGGCTCAGCTAGGAATAGGCTACCTGGCTCAGGAGGCTTCTGTTTTTCGCAAATTAAGCATTGAAGATAATTTGAAGGCAGTTCTGGAAATGACCGATTACACCAAGGAATACCAAAAGGAAAAACTGGAGTCTTTAATTGAGGAGTTTGGGCTACAGCATATTCGAAAAAGCAAGGGTTTCCAATTATCGGGTGGCGAACGCCGAAGAACTGAGATTGCCCGTGCATTGGCTATTGATCCCAAATTTATATTACTGGATGAACCCTTTGCCGGAGTTGACCCCATTGCCGTTGAAGATATCCAGGAAATTGTGAATAAACTCAAGGCAAAAAACATCGGCGTACTGATTACCGACCACAACGTACACGAAACACTTTCCATCACCGACCGCTCGTACCTCTTATTCGAAGGATCGATTATGAAAGCAGGAACAGCCGAAGATTTAGCTAACGACGAAGATGTGCGCCGTGTTTATTTGGGGCAAAATTTCACACTTCGGTAAAACGACTTCACCTCAACAAAAAAAATCTGAAAGTTTTATTTCTTCGTTTGTGTTATAAAAAAAAATAACATACATTTGCACCGCAATTCGCGGGCGTGGCGGAATTGGTAGACGCGCTAGACTTAGGATCTAGTGTCTTTGACGTGGGGGTTCGAGTCCCTTCGCCCGCACAAATTGAAAAATACAACCGCAATGCTTGATTATATTATCGAAGCATGCGGTTTTTATTGATTATAGCCATAAGTTAAACTTGACAAAAAGAGTTAACTGTTTGATAATTTGAACATTTTCCATTTTTTAAGCGGAATCATATGAATATTACAAGAGAGAACATCAACGATCTAAATTCAATTGTTACTGTAAAGATCGAGAAAAACGACTACGAAGCTACAGTTGCCGAGCAATTAAAAGAATACCGTAAAAAAGCGAATATGCCAGGTTTCAGACCCGGCAAAGTTCCTGCAGGCTTGATAAAAAAGATGTATGGAAAAGCAATTCTTGCTGAAGAGGTCAATAAGATGTTGTCTGAAAACTTGTCAAAATTCATTGTTGAAGAAAAATTAAATATTCTTGGAGAACCGCTTCCAAATGAAGAGAAGACACCTTCGTTTGACTTTGAAACAGCGCAAGATTTTGAATTCGCATTCGATATTGCTGTAGCTCCTGAAGTTGAAGTGAAATTTGACAAGCGCAAAAAATATCCCTACTACCTGATTCAGGTTGATGATAAAATGATCGACCAACAGGTTGATCAGTACACCAGCAAATTTGGTGCAAATGAAGCTGCTGAAACGGTTGAAGATAAAGATACGATCCGCGGAAACTTTGTGCAGCTTGACGCCGAAGGCAACGAATTGGAAGACGGGATCAAAGCTGAACAAGTTGTCATTGCCGTTGATGTAATGAAAGACGAAGAGGTTAAAAAAGAGATTATTGGCAAAAAAGCCGGAAACACCATCGTATTCGATCCGATCAAGGTTTACGATAGCCGTCACGAAGTAGGTCATATGTTGAATATTTCTCACGAAGAAGCTGAAAACGTTGAAGGAGACTTTAAATTCACGCTTACTGAAATACTTCGATTTAAGAAGGCTGAAGTAAACGAAGACCTGTTCAAAAAAGCCTTTGGTGATGATACTGAGGTCAAAACAGAACAAGAATTCCGCAATAAATTGAAAGCTGATCTTGAGGAACAACTGAAATACTCAAGCGACTATAAATTCACCATTGATAGCCGCGACATCTTAATTGAAAAAATTGAGATGGAATTGCCGGAAGAATTCTTAAAACGTTGGTTGAAAACGACCAACAATGAATTGACAGATCAGCAAATAGAAGATGATTTTGATAATTTCATGAAGGATTTGCGTTGGCAATTAATTAAAGACCGCATTGCTAAAGATAATGAAATTGAAATCAAACAAGAAGATATTCAGGCAATGGCCAAAGAAGTTGCAGCAATGCAATTCCGCCAATACGGAATGTTTGACATGCCCGATGAGCAGTTGAACGCTTTTGGCGAACAAATCCTTCAAAACAAGGAAGAAAAGCAACGCATTACAACCCGCGTTCAAGAAGATAAAATCATGGCTGTCATCAAAGAAAACGTTAGCATTGATGAAAAAGAAATTAGCCAGGAAGACTTTAACAAATTATTGGAAAAGTAGAAAATTAATAGCGCTGCGAGCTAGCGAGTAGCATAATTTTTTAACTTTGTAAAAACTGGTTTTCGACTTTAGCTGTTCACACAGGTCTAAGTCATAAAAAACCAGACTTTACAAAGTTTTTTTTTAACCAGAAATAGAAACATGAGCGATAAAAAAGAATTTCAAAAATATGCCCAAGGGCACATGGGAATCAGCAGCTTAACAATGCATCGCTACGATTCGCTGTTTACAAATAGTTTAACCCCATACATTATCGAGGAGCGACAAATGAATGTCGCATCGATGGATGTTTTCTCTCGTTTAATGATGGATCGTATCATCTTTTTGGGAACACCGATCGACGATTACATTGCCAACATTATTATGGCGCAGCTGCTTTTCCTCGAATCAACCGACCCTAGCAAAGACATTCAGATTTATTTTAACAGCCCGGGAGGATCCGTACATGCAGGATTGGGTGTATACGACACCATGCAATATATTTCGCCGGACGTTGCCACGATTTGCACTGGAATGGCAGCATCAATGGGAGCTGTACTTTTAACAGCTGGAACAAAAGGAAAACGTTCAGCATTGAAGCATTCGCGAATTATGATTCACCAGCCAATGGGTGGTGCTCAAGGACAGGCTTCGGATATTGAAATTACAGCCCGCGAGATTTTAAAATTGAAAAAAGAATTGTATGACATTATTGCCAAACATTCAGATAATTCATACGAACAAGTTGAAAAAGACTCAGATCGCGACTACTGGATGACGGCTCAAGAAGCCAAAGAATACGGTATGATTGACGATATTTTATTGAAAAACGAATAGTAGAGGAAGAAGGGAAAACCATGGATAAATGTTCTTTTTGCGGAAAAGAGAAAAAAGACACGAACCTGTTGATTGCAGGAATGGATGGTCATATTTGCGACCACTGCATTGAGCAGGCTTATGCCATAGTTGAAGAGGAATTTAAAAAAGATAGCGAATTCGATCTTAATGGGTTGAAGCTTTTAAAGCCCAAAGAAATTAAAGAATTCCTTGATCAATATGTGATTGGCCAGGATCAGGCAAAACGGACTTTATCAGTAGCCGTCTACAATCACTATAAACGTTTAACTCAAAAAGTTTCGAACGACGAGACTGAAATAGAGAAGTCGAACATTATTTTGGTTGGACAAACTGGAACGGGAAAAACCCTGTTAGCTCGCACCATTGCAAAAATGCTCCATGTTCCCTTCACAATTGTTGATGCCACAGTACTGACTGAAGCCGGTTATGTAGGTGAAGATATTGAAAGTTTGTTAACTCGGTTGTTACAAGCTGCCGATTACAATGTTGAAGCAGCAGAACGAGGCATCGTATTTATTGACGAGCTAGACAAAATTGCACGGAAAGGCGACAATCCATCCATCACTCGTGATGTTTCAGGCGAAGGCGTTCAGCAAGGCTTACTGAAATTGCTGGAAGGAGCCACAGTCAATGTTCCTCCACAGGGAGGAAGAAAACATCCGGAACAAAAAATGATTCCGGTGGATACCAAGAATATTCTCTTTGTTTGTGGTGGTGCCTTCGACGGTATTGAGAAAAAGATCTCAAAAAGATTGAATACCGCGGTAGTTGGTTTTGGAGCCCAAAAATTGGTTGATAATCTGGATCGTGAAAATATGTTGCAATACATTTCACCTCAGGATCTGAAAAGTTTTGGATTGATTCCCGAAATTATCGGTCGACTTCCGGTTTTAGCTTATTTGGAGCCACTCGACAGACAAGCATTACGAAATATTTTGACTGAACCTAAAAATTCAATCATTAAGCAATACGTTAAGCTGTTTAAACTCGATGATATTGACCTGACCTTTGAAGAAGAGGCGTTGGAATTTATTGTGGATAAGGCAGTAGAGTTTAAATTGGGCGCACGTGGGCTAAGATCAATCTGCGAAAGCATCATGCTTGATGCCATGTTTGACAGTCCTTCTGACGGCATAAAAGAGTTAGCCATCTCCAAAGAGTATGCCCAGGAGAGAATTGACCGAAGCAGTACACATCGACTAAAAGCAAGCTAATATAAATTCAGAGCCGGACTTGATCCGGCTTTTTTTGTCTTACTTTTCTTATTCTTCCATGATACGATTCAAGAATGTGTCCCTACAGTTGGGGAATAAGCAGTTGCTCAAAAACTTCAACCTTCGCATAAGCAAAGGAGATAAAGTGTTGCTAGCAGCAGAATCAGGATCCGGAAAAACTAGCCTGCTTCGGCTTATCTTGGGCTTTAACACTCCAGATGAAGGCAGAATTCTTTTCAATAAAAAAGTAATAACAACTGAGACCGTCCATAAAGTAAGAAGGCAGATTGCCTATTTAAGTCAGGATGTGGATTTCCCGAATGGAAAAGTAAGCGAAGTTTTCAAGGACATCTTTGATTTTGAAGCAAACCGTCACATTAACTTTTCAGAAGAACAACTAATTGAAAAGCTGGGCGAATTCAACCTCCCCCATGAAATACTCAACAAAAATACCAGTATCATTTCCGGCGGCGAGCGTCAACGCTTAGGATGGGCTTTGATCCAACTTTTAGACCGTTCGGTTTTATTGCTCGATGAACCTACATCTGCCATGGATGAAAAGCAGAAACAACGCTTCATCGACTTTGTTGCCACCACGAATAAAACAGTTATCTGCGTAAGTCACGATCCGGTTTGGCAAATCGAACCAATGAAAACGATAACCAGCTTTATCGCATGAATGCAGCCGATATTTCAATAAGTGGATTATTACTAGGGCTGTTGCTAATTGCCCCGACCTTACTAATTATTTGGCGACTGAAGCTTGGGTTTAATCAAAAACTTCTCGTTGCCGTTGGACGGATGTTACTTCAATTGGGGTTTGTGGGCGTTTACTTAAAATATATATTTTTGCTAGACAATGCCTTTGTCAACTTAGCGTACATACTACTGATGGTACTCTTTGCTGCTCTTTCAGGTATTCGAAATTCGTCACTTCGGCTAAAAAAACTATTGTTCCCTACTTTTACGGCCATGCTGTTGCCGACTCTCTTTACCATTTTCTATTTCAATCTGGCCATCGTCCAGATCGATTACATTTTTCAAGCAAATATCTTGATCCCAATTGCCGGGCTCATGCTCGGAAACACCCTAAAAACAAACATTGTCGCTTTGAAATCATTTTTCAACAGCGCTCAAAAAGAAGAAAAAACTTACCTTTTCTTACTGGCCAATGGGGCAACAAAAAATGAAGCTGCCCGTCCGTTTCTGAAAGAGGCTATCAGAACTGCCATGGCTCCCAACCTGTCAACTATGGCAACTGTAGGTTTGGTTTCTCTCCCCGGAGTAATGACGGGTCAGATATTAGGCGGATCAGATCCTATGCTTGCGGTGAAATATCAAATAGTGGTGATGATTATTATCTTTTTCAATAGCCTGTTGAGCAATATTCTGCAATTGCTATTTGCGATCCGCAATGGGTTTGATAATCGAGATCAACTGAATAAGGAATTATTTTCGAAAGCATAGAATGATTCATTTAACGATTATTAAAAGTTAAATAGCTTCACCTCTAAACCATTATTTCTTCTTCCTGTTAAATTAATCAAACAAGGAAAATTATGAATATGAAGCTAAATTCGATGATATCTCTTTTTATCATATTATTGACTACAAACCTCGGTTTTGGTCAATCCGACAGCCTAAAAGTGTTAGGATTAAACCTTGAGAACTACAAGTATCCATTTGATGTCCATTACATCACCATCAACAGTCAGGGTGAAAACTACCAAATGGCCTATATGGATGTTCAGCCCGAACCTGCCAACGGAAAAAGCATTATGCTACTTCATGGAAAGAACTTTAATGGTGCTTATTGGGAGCAAACTGCAGAATTCCTTGCTAAAGAAGGGTTTCGAGTATTTATTCCTGACCAGATTGGATTCGGAAAATCTTCAAAACCGGAACATTATCAATACACTTTTCAACAGTTAGCGAGAAACACAAAAGCTATTCTGGATAGCCTGAAAATCGAAAAAATCAGCGTTTTAGGACATTCGATGGGAGGTATGGTTGCCACTCGCTTTGTTTTGATGTACCCTGGAATAACGGATAAATTTATTCTTGTAAACCCAATCGGGTTGGAAGACTGGAAATTAAAAGTGCCTTATAAACCAGTGGAATGGTGGTATAAAAACGAATTAGGGAAAAGCTATGCCTCCATCAAAAAGTACCAGCTCGAAAGCTACTATGATAACCAATGGAAGCCCGAATACGACGAATGGGTTAACCTTCTGGCAGGGTGGACTCTAAATATCGATTATCCGCGAATAGCATGGAACGCTGCCCTAACCTACGACATGATATTTACCCAGCCGGTTTGTTATGAATTTGAAAACATTAAAGCTCCGAGCTTGCTTATCATCGGTCAGCGCGACCGAACAGCACTGGGAAAACCACTAGTTAGTCCTGCAGTTCGGAAAACCATGGGACTTTATCCTGAGCTGGGGCGACAAACACAGCAAAAAATCCCTACTTGTGAATTGGTTGAACTGGATAACATTGGACATCTTCCGCACATAGAAGCTTTTGATCGGTTTATTGAACCGTTAGTGATATTTTTAAAGGAATAGCACTATTCTTCTAAATACTTCTGCGGTAGTTCTTTGCTCGCCTTAGCACCAAGCTCCCGAAGTTTTTCGGCTGATCGAACCAAGTTTCCACGACCTTCATTTAACTTATTCATAGCCAGATCGTAGTTTTTACGAGTCTGCTCAATATTGGCTCCAACTTTTTCGAGATCGCCAATAAAATTGACAAACTTATCGTAAAGTGCACCTCCCTGACGGGCGATTTCCATCGCATTACGAGTTTGATTTTCTTGTTGCCAAATGGAAGCGATGGTTCGCAAAGTTGCCAGCAAAGTTGACGGGCTAACGATAACCACTTTATTGTCCCAAGCATAGGAGAACAAATCCTGATCAGCCTGGACAGCTACGCTGAATGACGATTCAATTGGAACAAATAGCAAAACAAAATCGGGACTGTTCATTCCTTGAGCGGCTTGGTAATGCTTATCGCTAAGTAATTTAATATGACTTTTGATACTTGCCAGATGATTTTTGATATGCTTCAGTCGCTCAATCTCTTCGGTGGAGTTCACCATACGTTCGTACGCTACCAACGACACTTTCGAATCAACGATAATATGCTTTTGCTCCGGCAAGTGGATTACCACATCGGGCTGCAAGCGTGATCCATTTTCGCCAACCGTACTAAATTGCTTTTCAAACTCACGTCCTTCTATCAGTCCCGAGCGTTCAAGTATCCGCTCTAGAATCACCTCTCCCCAGTTTCCCTGCTTCTTCACATCGCCTTTTAGTGCTTTGGTCAGGTTATTGGCTTCATCGCTAATCTTCAGGTTTAAATCATGCAGTTTTTTCAACTCAGCTTTCAAATCAGTCTGATCTTTTAAACCTTTCTCATAAGTGTCTTCTACTTTCTTTTCAAATAACTGAATTTTCTCACGCAAGGGGTTCAGTATTTCACTGATATTTTTTTGATTCACCTCTGTAAAATCCTGCGTATTCTGTTTCAGTATTTTATGTGCTATATTTTCAAATTCCGTCGTAAATTTCTTTTGAAGCGCTTCCATTTCCTGCTTCTGAGTTATTAACTTTTCCTGCAAATTGGCAAACCCCACTTCTGCCCGGACTAATCGCTGTGCTTGTTGCTCATGTTCTACTTCCGAAGTTTCCAGCTTTTGTGTAAGTCGCTCTTTATCGGCTTGTAAATAAGTGAGACGTTCTTCCAGTTGAACTTTTACTTTTTCGTAATCGTTACGAATTGCTAACAAGTCGTTTTCTGATACTTTCGATTTCAATTTCGACATCAACAAGGCAACAACAACGCCAATAGCCACCCCAGCAATCAGATAAACAAATTCCATATTTCAGTATTTTGAAGACTAAAAGTACAAAGAAGAATATTATTGAGAAAGCAATTTAGTTATCAGAATTTGCTATTTGAAAATTGAGTGCTATTTTAGATTCCGCAAAGCAAAACCAATCTCATGGATGTAAAAATAGAAACAAGCTGGAAAGAAGTTCTAACTGACGAATTTGAAAAGGACTATTTCAAAAAACTGACGAAATTTGTGCATGAAGAGTACCGGACTACAAAAGTTTACCCTCCCGCCAAACTCATTTTTAACGCCTTTGATCAATGCCCGTTCAGCCAGTTAAAAGTTGTTATACTCGGACAAGATCCCTATCATGGGCCCAATCAGGCTCACGGTCTGTGTTTCTCTGTAAACGATGGCATTCAATTTCCGCCCAGCTTACGAAATATTTTTAAGGAACTGCAAAATGATGTTGCAAAACCAATTCCGCAATCGGGCAATTTAACCAGTTGGGCCAAGCAAGGAGTTCTACTATTAAATGCAACACTGACTGTTCGTGCCGGGCAAGCCGGTTCACACCAGAAAAAAGGATGGGAAGAATTTACAGACGCCGTGATTCATAAAATCAATGAGCAAAAAGAGCATGCGGTGTTTATTCTGTGGGGAAGCTATGCCATTAGAAAAGGAGAATCTATCGACCAGAGTAAACATCTGGTTTTAACATCGGTTCACCCGTCGCCGCTTTCGGCCAGCCGGGGTTACTTTGGAAATAATCATTTCAGTAAAACAAATGCTTTTTTACAGAAAAAAGGCATTGATCCTATTCAGTGGTAAATCCATCTCAATAAGATAATGAGCAAAAAAGCTGTTCCAATTTTTTGAAACAGCTTCTAAATATTTTAATTGATTTTTTTTACCACTTATAAATAATAGAATTGATGTTCATACCAGCGCCTACTGAACAGAGAATAATATAATCTCCTTCGCTAATCTCTTGATTTTCCAGTTTCCCTTTTACAATTAGATCTAGCAAGGTCGGCACAGTAGCAGTCGATGAATTCCCAAGCTTATCGATACTCATCGGCATAATTCCTTCAGGAATATCCTTTTCCTTATACAGTTTGAAAACACCTTTCAAGATTGCTTCATCCATTTTTTCATTGGCCTGATGAATAAGCACTTTTTTGATGTCGCTTAACTGCAATCCAGCCTTCTCAATACTGTCCTTAACCACGCTGGGAACATGATTTAAAGCGTATACATACAACTTATGTCCGGCCATTTTGATAAACAAATCATCTCTATCATAATCCGGATTCAAAGAGTTGCCCATTGTCAGAAGATTGGCAAATGGAATTGAATCGGATCGGCTTGATTGGGCTAAAATACCAATAGGTTCTTCGGACCAAACACCTTCAACAACTGTTGCTCCGGCTCCATCTGCGTAAATCATGGTATCTCGGTCGTGCGGATCTGCGATACGACTAAGCACATCCGCACCAACAACAACTCCTTTGTTGTACGTTTCACTCTTGATGTAGGCATTGGCCACAATCATTGCCTGAGTCCAACTTGGGCATCCCGATATTACATCATGGCAAATACAGGCCGGATTTTTCAACCCGAGCTTACCTTTTACTTTGTTAGCCAAAGAAGGCAACATATCAATATGTGTTCTTCCCTTCTGAACATCTCCAAAATTGTGCCCAATAATTATAAATTCCAGTTCATCCAACTCAATACCTGCAGAATCACATGCATACTTTATCGCCTCGGCAGCAATATCCGAATCCACTTGGTCATCTTTCACCCATCGACGTTCCTCAATATTGGTAATCTCATGGAATTTCTGAATGATCTCTTCATTGGTTTTCTCAAAAGGTTTCTTTGAGGAAGGATCATAAAAACGGTAATTAGAAAAATAGTCATTTTTTATTACCTGTTCAGGAATACAACTTCCTGTTCCAATAATCTTTGTGTATAACTTCTTAGCCATAGCAATCAATTCATAGGCATTTCGCCTGGACCTTTATATTTTTTCAATTCAAATTTCTCGCCATCAAAAACTCCATAGGAGTAATGTGTAATCCAATCGCCCAAGTTAATATATCTGGACTTTTTCCCAAGAGGCAAATCTAATAACAAATGCCGATGACCAAAAATAAAATAGTCAACTTCTTCATCTTCAAGCACCGATTTTGCAAAAAGGAGAAGCCCTTCTTTGTCTTCGCCATAAAAAGGAACGCTCATCCCTTTAGTCAAACGGCTCTTTTTTGACCATTTGTGAGCCAGGGAAATTCCCAAATTCGGATGAATTCGTGCATACATCCATTGTAAAAAACGATTGGTAAATAATTTTTTCAGGAAATGATAACCTTTATCGTAAGGATCAAGCCCATCACCATGTGCCAAAAAGAATTTCTTCCCGGAGAAGGAAATACGCATCTCGGAGCGATGAATCTGCACGCCTAATTCCGAAGGCAAATAATCAAACACCCAAACATCATGATTTCCTGTAAAAAAATGAACAGGAATGCCGGAATCAGCAATCTCAGCTATTTTCCCTAAGGTGCGCACAAACCCCCGGGGGACTACTTCTTTGTATTCAAACCAGTAGTCGAAAATATCACCTAACAAAAAAAGAGCTGCCGCATCCTGCTTTATTTCGTCAAGCCAGGCAACAAATTTTTGTTCGCGTTCCCTGTTGTTGTCAAGTGCCTGGGCTCCTAAATGAATGTCGGAAACAAAATATATTTTGTTTTTTGAGTTCGTCAATGTGTAGCTGTTCTTGTGTAAAAAACCTGACAAATATACCAGTAAAAATAAGTTATCAGAAAATAAAATTCAAAAAGACGGACTGAAAAACTAATTCAACAACTCTTTCAATAACCTATCTAAAGCAGGCCCTTTTACGTTTTTGGCAATAATCACCCCTTCTTTATCCAGCAGATAATTGTATGGCAACTCCTGAACGTTATAATTAGAAACCGCCTTCATACTACCATCCATGTCGCCTACATTAGTCCATTTTAGCCCATCCTTATCAATAGCATCGACCCACTCGTAACGATTTTCATCTAAGCTAACCTGATAGATTTCAAAGCCTTTGCGGGTGTATTTGTTGTAAAGCTCAACCAATACAGGATTCATTATGCGTGATCCACGATCTTGAGACGCCCAAAACTGAAGTAAAACATATTTTCCCTGTAACGAAGAAAGAGCAACCTCTTTCCCTTCTGGGTTCGGTAAAACAATATCGGGGCTATTCGCGCCTTGTTCCTGAATAAGCTGCCGTAATTTAGCACTTCGCTCATCCTTCATCAACTTGATTGTGTTTGCGTATAATGCTTTCACGTGCTCTGACTTCGGATAAAAAGAGTTCAATGCAGATGCTGCTGTTTTCAACGACTGCAAATCCTGAATAACAAAGTTATCGTTGTCGAACTTTTGATAAAGCGCTAAGACGTTAGCCATAGAAAACGGATGTGCACTAACAAAGTTTTGTGAATAGTCTCGTTGATTTTGCACGACATTACTGTATTCTTTATCCCATTTCTTTTTCAATTCCGGATAATCTGGATCTGTTCGAAACATGACATGCAAAGAGCCAATTGAGTCCAGCTTATGTTTTGTTTCACTTAGTTGCAGATTCAACTCCTGAACCAAAGACGAACCTTCTGAACCACTAACACGATAATCGCGCGAAAAGTTGGCAGCATCGCCTGCAACCTCAACTTGTTCGGCCGAATCAACCAGCAGGGTAATAAAGTTTTTCTCGCTCAACTTAAGTAGAAAAAAAGTGGGATGATGAACAACCCCATCAAATTCAAACTTTCCATTTTTACCAATTTTTGCCGAATCAACAGCTTCTGAAGAAGAGACTTTCAATTCATCCAGATAAATGTATTTTTCTTCAGCATTGGTTATCGTTCCTGAAATTTTGTAATGTGTTGAATCATCACATGCTACAGCAAAGGCAGCAATTAAAATAACGAATACAATTATTCTTTTCACGTTTCAGTTTTTTATCAGTTTTTATCGGTGGGTAAAAATAATAATTTACAAATCAAATACAGGAGATGTGTGAATTCTTTTGGAAGTTGCACCTGTTTTCAAATATAACTGCGATTAAAAAACAAAAATGTACTACTTTTGACAGTTGAAAATTAGGCTTAAATGAAAGTTTATCGAGACATCGACCAATTTCATGTAGAAAAACCAGTACTCACCGTGGGCTCTTTTGACGGTGTTCATTTGGGGCACCGAAAAGTTATTGACCGATTAAAGGAAATTGCCAAACGAAACAAAGGTGAATCTGTCATCTTCACATTTTCGCCACACCCGAGACTGGTGCTTAACAAGCAAAAAGGCAGCCTTCGCCTACTAACTACGCTGGATGAAAAAATTAAATTGCTTGAAAAGGTAGGTATCGATCACTTAATCATATATCCATTCACAAAAGAGTTTTCGAAGCTAAGTTATACTGATTTTGTTCGGATTATTCTGGTGAAACAATTAAATATCCACACGCTGGTTGTTGGTCACGATCATAGATTTGGTAAAGATCGTAAAGGAGATTTTGAAATGCTTCAAGGGCTTTCGATGGCTTTCAAATTTCAACTCGAACAACTTGATGTGCTCATATCTGACGACATTCGGGTTAGTTCTACAAAGATACGCGAGTCGCTGGAGAATGGTACCATTGCTAAAGCAAACAAACATTTGGGATATCCATTCAGCCTGCACGGCACCGTTGTGGAGGGACAAAAGCTCGGAAGGAAAATCCAGTTCCCCACCGCTAATATTGAAGCATCTGATCCTCATAAAATTATTCCTGGTTTTGGTGTTTATGCAGTTAAATTGCTTATTGATGGTACCGCCCACCAAGGCATGCTTAATATTGGCACACGGCCAACTATTAATAATAACGCTGATCACCGCAGCATAGAAGTACACTTATTTGATTTTAATCAAGACATCTACAACAAACAAGTTGAACTGAAATTCATTTCCAGAGTACGAGAGGAAAAAAAGTTCGGGTCAATTGATGGTTTACGCACCCAACTGGAACTGGATAAAGTCAACGTAAAGAAATTCTTCAAAACTCTAGAATAAACGGAGACAAATCTTTCGATTTCAGGCCCCATTCGTCTGTTAATAAGAATAAAACAAAATAGTTTCGTTGTGATTATTTAGCTGAAATAACTATCTTTGCACCTCTAAAATTGAAGACATTATGACAACAATGACAGAACAGAAAGTTGATTATAAAGTAGCTGATATTTCTTTAGCTGATTATGGAAGGAAAGAAATTGAAATTGCTGAAAAAGAAATGCCCGGACTGATGTCGGTTCGTAAAAAATATGCTGCTGAGAAGCCGCTTAAAGGAGCCCGCGTTATGGGTTCGCTGCACATGACTATTCAAACAGCTGTATTAATTGAAACACTGGTTGAACTGGGTGCCGATGTTCGTTGGGCGAGCTGCAATATTTTCAGCACTCAAGATCATGCAGCAGCAGCCATTGCAGCGTCAGGAGTGCCCGTTTTTGCATGGAAAGGTGAAACGTTGGCCGAATACTGGTGGTGCACCGAGCGTGCTTTGGATTTTGGAAACGGACAAGGCCCAAGCTTGATTGTTGATGATGGTGGCGATGCTACTGTTATGATTCACCATGGTTATGCTGCAGAGGATGCTCCTACCATATTGGATGCTGAACTTGATGCTGAAGACGAGATTGAACTCAACAAAATCCTGAAGCGTATTGCCAAGGAAGATCCAAAACGTTGGCACCGCACAGCTCCTGAAATCAAAGGAGTGTCGGAAGAAACTACAACAGGAGTTCATCGCTTGTATCAAATGATGGAAAAAGGCAATTTATTGTTCCCTGCTTTCAATGTGAATGACTCCGTTACAAAATCGAAATTTGATAACTTATACGGTTGTCGCGAATCATTGGCTGATGGTATCAAACGTGCCACAGACGTGATGATAGGTGGAAAAGTTGTTGTTGTCGCCGGTTACGGCGATGTTGGTAAAGGTTGTGCCAAATCGATGAAAGGATATGGCGCTCGTGTAATCGTTACTGAAATTGATCCAATTTGTGCATTACAAGCTGCCATGGAAGGCTTTGAAGTAAAAACCATGGAAGAAGCACTGAACGAAGGAAACATTTATGTGACAACAACAGGAAACAAAGATATCATTACTGCCGAGCATATGGCTGGCATGAAAGATCAAGCAATTGTATGTAACATCGGGCACTTCGATAATGAAATTCAGGTTGCTAAACTTGAACAATGGCCTGGCGTTCAAAAAATCAACATCAAACCTCAGGTTGATAAATACACATACGAAGATGGTCATTCAATCTACTTGCTGGCTGAAGGTCGTTTGGTAAATCTGGGATGTGCTACCGGCCACCCTTCATTTGTTATGAGTAACTCGTTTACCAACCAGACTCTGGCCCAAATTGAACTTTGGAAAAACGAATACAAAACCGATGTATACCGTCTCCCAAAACATTTGGATGAAGAAGTTGCCCGCTTGCATCTTGAGCAACTGGGAGTGAAACTTACCAAGCTTTCGAAAGACCAGGCAGATTATTTAGGCGTGCCGGAAGAAGGCCCCTACAAACCAGAACACTATCGTTATTAATTGATACAAAAAAAGCAGCCAGAAGGCTGCTTTTTTTGTATCTTCGAACATGCCTGACAAAAAACAACATGAAAAGAAGGTATTTCAGCTTTTTAAAAATTTAATTGATGATTTCCCAAAAGGCAAAGTGATTCACTCTGAATCACCTGATTTTCTATTGCGTCTTAATCCGAAAAAGACAATTGGGATAGAGCTGACAGAACTCCGCGGACAAACTTTTCATGAAAATCAAGGACATTTTGAAAATCCGGGGTTGCTGTTTCAACACATTGAAAATACAATTTCGGCTAAAGAAGAAAAAACATACCTCTACCAAAAAATAAAGCCAGTAGAACTATGGCTTCTGATTCACATTCAATCTTTCCACGGAAAACTAAATTTCCTCTACCGCAATAAACTAAGCAACTGGAGTTTCAATTCTTCCTTCGACCGCATCTATTTATTGGAGATAAAAAACAAAAACTTACACCGAATTTGTTAGCTTCTTAGTTCGTAATGTACAAGCGATTTGCAGAAAGACTGGCTCGGTATTGCTTTAATGGCTCAGCCGAAGGTCCGCTAATAACATATCCGCCATCCAGCAAGTTATATTGCGTACTACAGCACGGGCATGTTCCAATTACGCCATCGGCTTCAATCCGGCACTGAAAATCGACTTCGTAAGGACAAGTTACATCGTATGCGTAAAACGATACTCCGTTGTTGATTACCACGATACCACCATATCCAACTCCGTTAAAAAAGACAGGAAATCCAACTGTATTTAGGGTGTTATAATTAACCAGATTGACAGAATAATTAACGTTAACATACGGAATAGCCGAATCAAAGTCATCTTTACATGCCGGAGTAATCGCCAAAATAAGCAGGAGTAAGAAAAACAACTTAAGTACTGATCGCTTTATGCCATTCATTTTTTATACCTTTATAAAAGCTAAACAACGAAATGACAAATTTATTTTGTCATTCCTTCTGCAAAATTAGTATAAAATGGAAGATTACATATTCATAATCATTGCGATCGTGCTTTCTATTGTAGGTGCTCTAAACCAAAATAAGAAAAAGAAAGCCATGCAAGAACAACAAAATGGCGATGAACAGCATCAGGAACCATCTTTTTTTGAACAAATCTTTAATGATCCCGTTTTCCAAGAAGAAGAAATACAGGTTGAGAAAGTTCCTACAAGAGCAGCAAGACCTGAGGTGAAAAAGTCCGAAAAAAGAGTGCCGCATAAACCACTTCAATCATCAATAATGAAAAAAACAGAGATTAGTGGTTCTATTAACGATAATATTGGAGAAGAAGAATACGACGAAACACAAGAAACCACGAGAGAATCAATCATGAACGGATTTTCATTAAAGAAAGCTGTTATATATTCTGAAATCATCAACAGAAAATATTAGAACCAATTAAGAAACAATATTTTATATCCATTTTGGGCTAACTGCTTTCGCAAATATTAAAAATTTTATATAGCTTTGTAGCACTAAAGAGTTCCGCTCGTTCGGAATTCTTTTTTCTTTTATATAAAGCCAAGTCACATATTATTATAAAAAGTAAATTACAATGGGAAAAGTGACCTATATCACCCAAGGAGGGTTAGATAAGTTAAAAAAGGAACTCGAACACTTAATGAATGTTGAACGTCCGTCTATTTCAAAGCAAATTGGTGAGGCGATCGAAAAAGGAGATATATCGGAAAATGCGGAATACGATGCAGCCAAAGATGCTCAGGGAATGCTTGAAGCCAAAATTGCTCAGCTACGCGGTAAGATTGCTAATGCACGTATTATTGATGAGTCAAAAATTGACACTTCATCCGTTCAGATTCTGAATAAAGTAACGATTAAGAACAAAAAAAATAATGCCACAATGAAGTACACCATTGTGTCGGAGCATGAAGCGGATTTAAAATCGGGTAAGATTTCGATTGAAACTCCAATCGCTAAAGGCTTGCTGGGCAAAAAGGTGGGCGATGTTGTTGAAATTCAGGTGCCTTCCGGAATAATTCCTTTCGAAATTATTGACATTGCACTTTAAAACAACGTTATGGCTAGTCTTTTTACTAAAATTGTTAACGGCGAAATTCCTGCTTACAAAGTTGCTGAAGATGAAAACTTTTTGGCCTTTTTAGATATTTCGCCAACAGCCAAAGGACATACTTTAGTTATCCCGAAAAAGGAAGTTGACTACCTGTTCGACCTTGACGAAGAGACTTACACTGGCTTAAACCTGTTTGCAAGAAAAGTTGCCACCGGATTGAAGGAAGCAATTCCGTGCGTAAAAGTTGGCATGATGGTTCTTGGCCTTGAAATTCCTCATGCTCATATTCATTTAGTCCCCATGCAATCGGAACGCGATTTGCTAAATTTTTCGGACAAAGTGGAAATGAGCGAAGAAGAATTTCAAAATGTACGGGCGAAAATCGCTGCGAAAATCGAGTAATCGAGTTAATAAAAATACCAAATTAAGCCATCCTGATTAAGCGGTGGCTTTTTTTGCCTTATCACCAAGCACTGCTATAGTTACTTCACCCTTCCTGGGTTTTTCTTTACAAAGTCACCCCATCCCTTGTAGGACTTTCCTTTTAGCGGACTTTTCAACTGCAGGTAATGACAAACAGCAACAGCTAGCGCATCGGTGGCGTCCAGTTCTTTGGGAAGCTCATCATCTTTAAACATGTTTCGTAAGAAAAAAGCGACTTGCTCTTTTGCTGCCCGCCCCATTCCTGTTATCGCCTGTTTAACACGCAGTGGAGCATATTCAAAAACCGGAATGTCTCTTTCCAGAGCAATGCCCATAACAATTCCTTGAGCCCTTCCAAGCTTCAACATTGCCTGTATATCTTTCCCAAAAAATGGTGACTCAATGGCTAACTCATCAGGCAAATATTCATCAATTAAATGCTGAGTGCGCACAAATATATGCTTCAACCGCAAGTAATGATCTTTATACTTTCCGGTTTTTACAACCCCCGTGTGTAGAATCTTTGGCTTACCGTCAACTATTTCAATCAAGGCATATCCCATCACAATGGTCCCCGGATCAATTCCTAATATACGTTGCGAAGTCACTGCCATTAATACGCTCCTGTAATTTCCTGCAAGCCACGTTTTAATGGAAGACCTCGAGGTTTCAGTATTGCGGATTTCATCACAACAACATCGTTTCCTTCAATAATATTAAGTGCTTGCTTCAAACAAGCTTCTTCAGGATCGCCCCATGCGTGGTAAATATCATCGACTTCGGGATAATCTACCGGAACTCCGTTAAAATAATGTCCGTTTTCATTGGCATTTACAATCTGAAAAGTGACCGGAGCGAGGGCCAAATTGTAATCTTCGGACGCAAACACTTGCATTCCAACCGGCTTCCCATGGGTCTTTTCACCAACCAGAATAACCTCTTTGTAAGGGAACATCGAATTAATGACAAACTCGCTCGCAGATGCAGAGCTTTCGGTTGTTATAAAAAACAACCGATCAAGATTCACTGAATGAGCATTCATCTCATAATATCCATATGTTTCATTATCTGCGGTGTGCTTGCTATTATATACAAAAGAGGCCAAAGGCTTATTTAAAATATCATCCCCACCAATCAAACCAGCTAACTGATATGCAATATAAAAACTCCCGCCCCCATTATATCGCAAGTCAACAATCAACTCACTAATATTCTGCTCTTTAAAATAAGTAAAAGCCTCATTCAGTTCTGCCTCTGAAGGATCTAAAAAACTTTCGAATACCAGGTAACCAACTTTTGCACTTTCAGTCTCAATAACGCTGGTATGCAAAACAGTATTCATATTGTAATCGGTTCGTGTCATTGTCCTAGAAACAGTATCTCCCAGTAAATCAACAAAAGTAAATTTCACAGGACTATCGGTATCAAATGCGCCAAGGATATCCGGCAAATCAGTAACGGCAGTATCATTAATTTTATGGATTTCCCAACCACGGTCGACTCCTGCCAAGCCCATTGGTGCATTCTTGTAGGTAAATCGAACCATCAGCTTGTTATCCGAATCTAGTGACATACCGACACCATACCCTTTAGTTTCCGCCTCTTCATATAACGCCAGGTAAGCATCTAAGTCAGCAACAAAACTCCAACGATCGATCTTATCATACCTTAGGGCATCAACTAGTTCCTCATTTGAAGAATAGGTATTTGGATCAAGTTTCGGCACTTCATCAAGCCAAAAATAATGGTCGTTAAAAACATCGTAAATATACGTTAAGCTGTTTTCAACAATTTCTTCTTCTTCAATTATCTCATCCTCTGGTATCACTTCATCCTTGGAACAAGACACTCCCAAAAACAAAACTCCTATCAGCCACAGCCGAATCAGCGTCTCAATTTTATTTATTTTCATTTATTGCAACTCCTATCATCTTATAACGAATGCTTTACAATTTAGAATCGATGCCATTCAGATTTCAATTATTTTTTAAAATTATAAAAATCCACATACCAAATTGATTCATCGCGAATTTAACTTCAGTTGATTTCAGGTTCAAACTGCAAGGGCGCCTCCTCCTCTACAGGAACTTCGGCACGTAACCGACGATATCTACTCCTTGCTTCCTCCACATAGATACTTCCGGGGTATCGGGTTAATACCTCTTTAAACAGTTCGGCAGCCTGTTCATCTTTATTCAATTGGGTTTCATAAATCTCACCAAGCAGAAACATGGCATCGTCTCCCAGAAGATCATATGCGAATTCGTCTTTTATTTTTGTCAGGAAGTCAATAGACCGACCATAGTCTCCCTGTTTAATAAGTGTTTTTGCTTTTCGAAAATAAACATCGTCCAACAAACTATTGTAGCTATATTTATTTTCAATAGAATCGAGCGTAAGCCAAGCTAACGAATCTTGGTTACGGAAGCTATACAGATCAGCTTTGGCAAACAGTTCCATGGCGGCAGTTGTGGTATCTAACGCGATATTATTACTGATAAAAACAGATAATTCCAAAGCATCATTCGCGATCAGTTTTGACGTACTGCCCTTCAAGACATCCAGCTGAGCCTGCGCCCAACTTAAATTTCCCATAAAATAACCTAATCTGGCTTTTTTGAGTTTAATCTCGTCTCCCAGAGGATTATTTTTGTTGGCATCGATAATCTGTGAATATAATAAAATAGCTTCCCACAAATCATCTTTAAGCACATGAATATCTGCCAGTTCATTTTTAAGCCGACCCCGACTCAAAACGCCTAAATCACTGATCTTCATATGCCTATAAAGCAATTCAGTGGCCTCCTCAACCCGATTCTGATAAAAAGCTAAAAAATGGGCATAATCAATTACCAAAGGCGTTGTTTCGGTGGTAAATCCAATGACTTTAAATGCTTCTTCAAATTGGTCTTTCAGTATTTCTGAATGACGATATTCCTTTGGTTGATCGACAAATTGGCGATACAGCATCTGCATTTTTCCACTGTATGCCTCCTCATAAAATTCCCCTTCCGTTCCTTTTTCGATCAGATAGTTGTAGGCTCTGATTGCTTCATCAACGCCCTCATTACCTGCTGCAACACGGGCCAAATTATCTATTTGCCCATCGCCTTCCCCTATTCTTTTATCTAATGCAATAGATTGACGCAAAGCTTGTGAAAAACGCTTTTCCTGCACGAGTAGCCAGATCAGCAGATGATTGTAAGCAATCACATTTGGGTTTTGCTGAATACGCCGAAGTAGTGCGGTTCGAAATTCATCGCGCAAAGAATTATCGACATCCATTCGAAAAGCTGTCAGCATGCTACTTTGAACCCGACCTAAGTTTGTATCGTCCTCTTTCAACAATTCCAAGTACTCCTGAAACATCAACTCATAGTTGCGCTGATAGAGATAAACGCGTGCCAACTCGTAATGAAAAGCTTCGTTATTCAATTTATTTCGTCCCAACTGATAAGTCTGTTGGGCAAATTCGTACTCACGCCGACTTAAAAAAGCATTGGCCAGCTGAATGTAATCGGTTTTGTTATTCGAAACAAGCTGAATTGCTTGATCAAACTTTTCGGTAGCCGCTTCCAGCAAGTTTTGTTGCTTCAGTAAATACCCCCATTGCACATATAAATACGGATCGTTATTTCTCTTTCGCAATTGTTTTTCAATATCCTTTTCGGCTTGTTCAAAATCGCCCATTTCAATCAAGCAGTTCAGGTACAAATTGAAATAATGCTGACT
Organism: uncultured Sunxiuqinia sp.; assembly: GCF_963678245.1. Taxonomy (NCBI): domain Bacteria; kingdom Pseudomonadati; phylum Bacteroidota; class Bacteroidia; order Marinilabiliales; family Prolixibacteraceae; genus Sunxiuqinia; species uncultured Sunxiuqinia sp. The sequence continues at coordinate 89,312 of NZ_OY782771.1, read as the reverse complement.
GCCTGAGCTGGCATAGATTTCCTGATAAAGCACAGCAGCTTTTTCAAAATCCTGACTCCTGTAATATTGATTCGCCAATTGCATCTTATTGGCATCCATCTTTATCTGCTGACTAAAGCCAGTAGATGGCATTAACAGCGCAGCCAAGATGCCAATGAATAACAGTTGTCTTTTTATCTGTTTTTGCATAGTCTACAAAAATAACAAACGCTGCATGAGAAAAGATGAAAGAATCAAAAAATTTGTTCCGAAGTCGATTTATCAGTCGATGTCAATTTTAATGCCATCATAAAAAAAAAAGGGCAAGCCCGTAGAGTTTGTTCAGATATCATTTCTCAGGAAGCTGGATTTGACTAATTTTAAGGCAAAATTCCAAGAATCATGAGCGAAGCCCATTCAAGCCAACAGCGCTTGCCACGATGGATGAAAATGAAACTCCCAAAAGGCGAAAGTTATTCCAAGGTGAAAAATCTGGTTAACAAGCATGAATTACACACGATTTGCACGAGCGGTAATTGTCCTAATATTGGTGAATGCTGGAACCGGGGAACGGCAACCTTTATGATTTTGGGAGAAATTTGTACCCGGAATTGTAAGTTTTGTGGAGTAACTAGCGGCAAACCACTTTCGGTTGATCCAAACGAAGCGAAGCGAGTCGCTGAGTCAGTCCGGATCATGGAACTAAAACACGCCGTAATTACCTCTGTTGATCGCGATGATTTACCCGACTTGGGAGCTGAAGCCTGGGCAAGCACAATTACAGCGGTTAAACAATTAAATCCGAACACCAAACTGGAAGTACTGATTCCTGACTTTCAAGGTAAAACGGAATTAATAAAACAAGTTGCAAGGGCAAAACCGGAAGTCATTTCGCACAATCTCGAAACGGTAGAACGACTAACACCGGCTATTCGTAGCGCAGCAAAATACCGTAGAAGCCTAGAAGTGATCAAAACAATTGCTGAATCAGGGGCTGTGGCAAAATCAGGAATTATGCTCGGACTTGGGGAAACGGAGTCTGAAGTATTTCAAACGATGGATGACTTGCTAAAAGTAGATTGCAAAGTACTGACCATCGGCCAATACCTGGCACCCACAAAAGCACATATTCCGGTTGTTGAATACATCACTCCCGAACAATTTGAAAAATATCGAACAATTGGATTGGAAAAGGGTTTTTCTTTTGTTGAAAGCAGTCCGTTGGTTCGCTCAAGTTACCGTGCAGAACAACATGCGCTAGCTTAACGCACAAGTCGAAATTAGGACAAAGCAATGTGCATAAACTAAATGATTCTGACATTCACTAATATAGAATTTACAACTAAAAATGGCTGATTTTAATTACGAAGATCTTGGTCAAAAAGACTATAAAGTTTGCTGGGATTATCAGGAAGAAATCCTCGCCGAAGTTCAGGCTGACAAAAAAGCGAAAGATGCCCCAAGTGAAAAAAACCGCTTTTTATTGGTCGAACATCCGCATGTATACACGCTTGGGAAAAGTGGTGACGAGCAAAACCTACTGATTCATGACGATTTCATGAAGAAGATTAATGCCACTTATTACAAAATTAACCGAGGAGGAGACATCACCTATCATGGCCCCGGGCAACTGGTTGGCTACCCCATTATCGACTTGGAATATTATAAAATAGGGGTTCGCGAATACATCGAAAAAATGGAAGATGCCATTATTGCCACTTTAGCTCATTACAACCTTTCAGGAAGTCGGAAAGAAGGGGCAACAGGTGTTTGGCTGGACGCTGAAATTCCTGCCAAATCACGCAAGATTTGTGCGATTGGAGTTCGTGTTAGCCGATATGTTACCATGCACGGATTTGCCTTAAATGTAAATACCGACATGCGTTATTTCAGCTACATCAACCCTTGTGGATTTATTACTTATGGTGTAACATCTCTTGAACGCGAGCTTGGCAAGAACATGGACATGCAAGAAGTAAAAGAGGTAATCAAAGAGAAGTTCAATTCGATTTATTAAATTTTTGGGCTCATCGCGATTTGAACTCGTGCTAATTCAAATTCTGAAATCAAAATTCAATTCCCTTGTTAATATGAATATTTTTGAAAAAAAGGAAGTCGCCCAGGAGTATGATTCCTATTACACAACCGAGCAGGGTGAAGAAGTTGACGCTCTCGAAAAACAAGCCATTCAGGATTTAATAAATCCCATAATCCCTGGCAAGCTTTTGGAAATAGGTTGCGGAACAGGACACTGGACATCTTTTTTCAGCCAACAGGGGTTTCAGGTTACAGCTACTGACATCTCAGAAGCCATGCTGCAACAGATTCGGGCAAAATCGCTTCCGAATGTAAAACTACTAACTGCTGATGTTTTACAATTACCGTTTCCTGATGACCATTTTGATCAGGTTGCGGTGATCACCGCATTGGAGTTTTGCGGCGATATTCCTCAAGCCATATCCGAAATTAAACGTGTGCTAAAACCTGAAGGATGGTTAATCGCCGGATGCTTGAATGCTGATTCAACCTTAGGTAAAATTAAAAATCAGGATCCGGTTTATAAACACGCGGATTTTATGACCCAATCAATACTCAAAAAACAGCTTTCAAAAATTGGCAAACCGACAATCACTGAAAGTGTTTATCTTTCGCCTGACCTGAAATTACTCGATCAGAGAAACAGTCAACCAACAATAGCAGGTGTATTTATGGCAGCTGTTGTTCAAAAGGAAAAACAATGCACATCACAGTCGAAATAAGTTACTATCCGCTTGTGACCAATTACTACCAACCGGTTTTTGAATTGGTAGAGCTACTTAAAAAACATGAAAATCTATCGATTGCAGTGGGAACGATGAGTACCCAGATTGGGGGAAATTACGATGTCGTGATGCCGGTTCTGAACAACTGCATGAAACAACTGATGCAAAAATATCCTTCGGTGTTTAATCTGAAAATTGCAAATGCCTGCGAGCTGAAGTAACCTAGTGAAAAAACACAAACGGGCACTGAGAAAATTGCACAAAAAAACCCGGTTAAAACCGGGTTCTCCATATTCAATTTAAAGTGAAAATCAATCGGGGTAATAACCACGAATAATTCCACGTTTCGAGTCTTTTACAAATAACAGAATTTCATCACGTTCAGGAGTTGCCGACATTTCTGCTTCAATGATCTCTACAGCCTGTGCTGTGTTCAATCCTTTCTGATAGATATACCGATAAATTTCCTGTATCTCACGAATCTTTTCATTATTAAAAGTTCTTCTACGCAACCCAATCGAGTTAATTCCAACATAGGAAAGTGGCTCACGTCCTGCTTTTATAAATGGAGGAACATCTTTACGCACCAATGATCCACCAGAGATCATTACATGCGAACCGATGTGACAAAACTGATGAATACCAGACATTCCACCAATAATTGCCCAGTCGTCAACAATCACCTCACCGGCCAGTAACGTGCTATTGACGATGATCACACTATTTCCAACAACACAATCATGTGCAATGTGAACATAGGCCATAATCAAGCAGTTACTTCCAACCACAGTTTTTCCTCTGGCTGCCGTTCCTCTGTTGATTGTTACACATTCCCGAATGGTTGTGTTATCTCCAATTTCTACTGTTGTATATTCGCCTTTAAACTTTAAATCCTGAGGAACAGCACCAATAACTGCACCGGGGAAAATTCGACAATTCTTACCAATTCGGGTTCCAGGCATAATGGTTACATTAGAACCAATACGGGTACCTTCCCCAATAATGACATCCTTATCAATGGTAACAAATGGTTCAATCACCACGTTCTCAGCCACCTTTGATTCTGAATGCACGTAAGCTAATGGTTGTTTCATGCTATAATTGTTTTCAATAATTTCTTCATGCCTTTACTATCTGTGCCATAAAATCGCCTTCAGCAACAATCTTATTACCAATATATGTTGTTCCTTTCATGTTGGCAATTCCTCTTCTGATTGGCGAAACTAACTCAACTTTGAATAGAAGTGTATCTCCCGGGACAACTTTCTGCCGAAATTTAACATTATCTACTCGAATGAAGTAAGTTGAGTACTTCTCTTTTTTATCGTGTAAAACGTATAAACCTCCACATTGAGCCATCGCCTCGATCAATAAAACTCCTGGCATTATTGGTTCGTCAGGGAAATGCCCCTGAAAAAAAGGTTCATTAGCCGTTACATTTTTGACTCCTACAATATAATTATCTTTAATCTCTACGATTTTGTCAACCAATAAAAAGGGGAACCGATGTGGCAAAAATGTTTTGATGTCGTTTACTGACATCAATGGTTTTTGCGAACAGTCGTATCGAGGAATTTCTTTCTCTGTATCAAATTTCCTAATTTCCTTTTTCAGTAGCTTGGCAAATTCAGTATTCACTTTATGCCCGGGTTTTGTAGCAATAATACGGCCTTTAATTCGTCTTCCTGCCAAGCTCAAATCGCCAACAATATCCAGTAATTTATGGCGGGCACATTCGTTCTCAAACTGAAGATCAAGATTATTTAAAATTCCCTGCTCTTTTTTAACTTCAACATGCTCGTGATTGAACAAATCAGCCAATCGGTTTAGTTCTTCCTGGCTTATGTCCTTATCCATTATCACGATCGCATTATCCAAATCGCCACCTTTCACCAAGTTATTCTGAAGAAGAAATTCCAATTCGCGAACAAAAACAAATGTACGGCATGCAGCAATTTCAGATTTAAAATCACTCATTTTTTCCAGTACCGCGAATTGATTATTCAACACACTGGAATTGAATGAAATCATCACATTCAAATTATACTCTGAATCCGGAAGGGCAATTATTTCCGCTCCCGTTTCTGCATCTCTGTAAACGATCTTCTCCGCAATTTCAAAATACTCCCGTTCGGCATTTTGTTCTTCTACTCCGGTCTTTTCAATGGCCTCAACAAAAGGCTTCGAACTACCATCCAGAATAGGAACTTCCTCATTGTCAATTTCAATCAACACATTATCCAGATCCATTCCTGTAAGTGCAGCCATTGCATGTTCAATGGTGCTCAAACGGGCATCTCCTTTCCCGATAACTGTTCCTCTCGAAGTATCAATCACTAAGTTAGCATCAGCCTCCAAAGTGGGTTGATTTTCAAGATCTACGCGTTGAAATTTAATTCCATGGTTTTCAGGAGCTGGTTTGAAGGTCATATTTACCTGCACTCCCGTATGTAATCCTTTGCCGCTCAATGAAAATTCGCGGGCTAAAGTGTTCTGCTTAATTGTCATTCCCAAGTCGATTTCTTAAACTTAATCTTTGCCTAATTTCGATTTTAGTTCTTTTACTTCCTTTTGCAAATCATTAACCTGATCGCGCAATTGTGGAAGGCGCCTATAAACAACGTAGGTTTTTAAAGCTTTATCATGATCCATCGCCGGTGCACCAAGGACTGTCCGATCGGATTTAATATCATTAGAAACACCTGCCATAGCTCCTATTTTCACATTATCTCCAATGGTTAAATGTCCTGCAATTCCGACCTGACCTCCAAACATGCAATTTTTTCCAATTTTCGTTGAGCCTGCGATTCCTACAAGTGCTGCGATTACTGTATTTTCACCAATTTCACAATTATGAGCCACCTGAATCAGGTTATCCAACTTGGTGCCTTGCCGAATAATGGTTGAGCCCATCGTTGAACAATCAATTGTTGTGTTTGCTCCAACCTCAACATCATCTTCTAAAATCACATTCCCTACCTGCGGGATTTTTTTGTAAGTTCCATCAGGTGTTGGTGCAAAACCAAATCCATCGGATCCGATTACAGCTCCGGCATGAATAATACAATTGTTGCCAATTACAGATCCATCGTAGATTTTAGCTCCTGCATAAATAATGGTATTGTTTCCAACGGTAACATCAGAACCAATATACACTTGCGGGTAAATTTTTACGTTGTTTCCGAGTGTGGAGTTCTTTCCCAAGTACGCAAATGCTCCGAAGAAAATATCCTCTCCAACCTTCGAAGAATCATCCATAAATGAAGGCTGTTCAACACCTGTTTTCATCTTCTTAGCTTGTTCGTATAAATCAAGCAAAGAGGCAAATGCCTGGTAAGGATCGTCCACTCGAATAAGTGTTGTCTTAACTTCTTGTTCAGGCTTGAAACTGGTATTAACCAGAACAATAGAAGCCTTGGTTTCGTATATGTAACGTTCATATTTCGGATTTGCCAAAAAAGCTAGTGTTCCCGCTTTTCCATCCTCAATTTTCGAAACATTGTTTACGCTAACATTCTCATCACCTTCAATCGTTCCGTTCAGAAACTCAGCAATGTTTTGTGCTTTAAATTCCATAATTTATTTCTTGCAGCGGTGCAAAAATAGGTTTAAATTAATTAATGTCCAATTCTTTCGGATAACAGACAAAATATTTGCGAACCATGTGCGACAAAGTTGATAAATTGATATCTGACGCCTCGTTTATTTCCTTCACTTTCCCGCTCTTCATTAAAATATTAATCTTGTCACCCTCTGAAGCATAAACACTATTGGTAATCGAGTCATGAATAAGGAAATAATCTAATTCATCGTCAGCCACACCCCATCGCTGTTGAATCTGACTTTTAATCTTCTCAATCTTTTCAGGAGCAAAAGGCGAATTTTTAATTTTTATGCGAAAAAGTTTACGGTTGATGACTGCACCCGCCAAATAGGCCAGTATTTTATCCTCGTGATTTTGCCACTGTTTCATGGCCGAAATCAAATCACTATCATCCAATTCGACGAAAAGTTCTAGTAGATTTTTCTTCTCATCAACCGATTGATTTACAAAACAGTCAATAGTAACCCGCTTTTCCAAAAATACTTTTAGCCCCGGCGTAGCAAACAAATCGTGTCCGCCCATCACCAACTCTTTTGCACGCTGAAGTACTTTCACCAGCATATGCTCGGCCGATAAAACAGTTTTATGCAAGTAAACCTGCCAATACATTAATCTTCGTGCAATCAGAAATTTTTCTATCGAATAAATTCCTTTGTACTCCGCCACCAAACTGTCGTTGCGCACATTCAGCATTTTAATAATGCGATCTGAGCCAATGACTCCTTCAGTTACACCTGAGAAAAAGCTATCTCGTCTCAAATAGTCTAACCGATCCATATCCAATTGACTGGCTACCAACTGGTGTAAAAACTTCTTTTCGTATTCGTTTTTAAATATTCGAATAGCCAGATCTAATCTCCCGCCAAACTGCCGATTTAACTCTTCCATCATCAAAAGTGAGATCATCTCATGAGAAATTCCATCAACCAATGAATGTTCCAGTGCATGAGAAAATGGTCCATGCCCTATATCGTGCAACAAAATAGCACAGCTTACCGCCTCGGCTTCCTCTTCTGCAATGTCCACTCTTTTCATTTGAAGACTGGAAATCGCCAGTTGCATCAAATAATAAGCACCAACGGCATGCTCGAAACGAGTGTGATTAACTCCCGGAAAAACAATATTGGAAAGTCCGAGCTGCTTAATTCGACGCAACCTCTGTAGATAAGGATGCTCAATGAGATCGTAGATGAACTCTGATTGAATAGTGATGAACCCAAAAACCGGGTCGTTGATAATCTTTCTCTTATTTGTTTTCAATAGCTATCGGCTGTTTTATTTGAATATGCGACGGCAAAAATAAGAAACTTTTTTGGTCTCTCTCAATTAACAAACACTCAGCTATTTTCATAATGTGCGTAAATACTGATGATCATTAACTTTCACATTTTGAGTTTTCGATTCCTTTTGCTAATTTTGCGCTGACAATTGGAAGATCAATACCGTTTGCAGGGGACCCAAAGTCCCCTGTTTTAGTTACTTAAAATTTATGATCGACAAAAGTAGAATCGCCCAACTGATTGAAGACGAACTAACTGAAGACCAGTTCATCGTTGAAATTGACGTTACTCCTAGTAACCAGATACAGGTTACATTGGATGGTGAAAATGGGATTACAATTGACCATTGTGTTCAAATTAGTCGGCTGGTTGAAGGAAGTCTGGATCGGGAGGAAGAAGATTTTGAACTGCAGGTTTCTTCTTCAGGACTTGGACAACCTTTAAAGACTCAACGTCAGTTTGTGAAAAACTTGAACCAGGAAATGGAAGTGGTGCTTACAACCGGGGAGAAACTTGAAGGCATTCTAAAAACCGTTGACCAGAATGGATTTGAATTGGAATCGACCAAACGTGAGCGAATTGAGGGCCATAAAAAAAAGCAACTTATTACCCGAGTTCATCGTATAGCGTTTGACGAAGCGAAAACAGTTAAAAACATAATAAAATTCTAAATCGAGGGCAAGATGGATACAATTAATCTTATCGATACCTTTTCTGAATTTAAAGACCTGAAAAACATTGATCGGGTCACGATGATGAGTGTTCTTGAAGACGTGTTCCGCAATGTTTTGGAAAAAGCATACGGAACCGACGAGAACTTCGACATCATTATAAATATCGACAAGGGCGACTTTGAAATTTGGCGCAACCGTGAGGTTGTTGAAGATAGTGCAATTGAAGATCCAAATCTTCAGATTACACTTACCGAAGCCAAAAAAATTGACACAGACTACGAAGTTGGTGAAGAAGTAACCGACGAAGTAAAATTGCACGATTTTGGAAGAAGGGCAATTCTGAATTTGCGTCAAAACCTAGCCAGTAGAATTCTGGAGTTGGAAAAAGACCACATCTACGGGAAATACAAAAGTAAGATTGGCGACATTGTAACCGGTGAAGTTTATCAGGTTTGGAAAAAAGAAATTCTTGTTTTAGATGATGAAGGCAACGAGCTGATTCTTCCAAAAACAGAACAAATTCCATCTGACTACTTTCGAAAAGGAGATAATTTAAGGGCTGTAGTTTATAAAGTTGAATTAAAAAACAACAATCCACTAATTATTTTATCCCGAACATCTCCGGTATTCTTGGAGCGCTTATTTGAGTTGGAAGTTCCTGAGATTTTTGATGGTTTGATAACGATCAAAAAGATTGTTCGTGTTCCGGGCGAACGTGCGAAAGTGGCTGTTGAGTCATACGACGAACGTGTTGATCCGGTAGGAGCCTGTGTTGGAATGAAAGGATCTCGTATTCACGGCATTGTCCGCGAACTTAAAAATGAAAATATTGACGTGATCAACTATTCAACCAACGTTCAGTTGTTCATCCAAAGATCACTGAACCCAGCTAAAATTTCTTCGATCAAGTTAAATGATGAAGACAAACGCGCCGACGTATACCTGAAACCAGAAGAAGTTTCGCTGGCTATTGGTAAAGGTGGTTTAAATATTCGTTTAGCGAGCCAGCTAACCGGTTACGAAATTGACGTATACCGTGAAATGGCGACCGATGACGAAGATGTCAACCTGGATGAGTTTTCGGATGAGATTGAAGGTTGGATTTTGGATCAGCTAAAATCAATTGGGTGCGATACGGCTAAAAATGTATTGGGATTAACCCGTGCAGATTTGATCAAACGTACCGATCTGGAAGAGGAGACAATTGATCATGTGTTAAAGATTTTACGCTCTGAATTTGAGTAATTAGAAACAAATAACATCAAACTATTGGGATTTAAATAAATTGGATTTAAAATTGCATAGTTTTTGGGCGTAAAAACTTCAAAAAAGATATAAAAATAGATAGGGATTATATGGCAATTGGCAAAAAAAGTACGCGACTTAGTAAGGTAGCAAGAGAATTTAATGTGGGAATCAATACAATTGTTGATTTTTTACATAAAAAAGGATTTGAAATTGACACAAATCCAAACTCGAAAATTTCAGAAGATGCATACCACATGCTCGAAAAAGAGTATAAAAGTGATATCAGCCTGAAAAAAGAGTCAGAAAAAATAAACCTGATGAGTCACCGTCATAAAAATGAATCTATTTCACTCGACAATACTGACGCCTCTGCAGAAGAATCAGATATTGAGGATGCCGAGGAAGAAGAGGAGGTGGAAGAAGTTCGCATCAAGGACATGAATGTCCCTAAGAAAGAAGCTCCTAAAACAAAGCCTGAGCCAAAGCCACAACCAACTGAAGAAAAAGAAAAACTCTCGGAAACGAATAAGCCCAAGGTTGTTGGCAAAATTGATTTAGATAGTATGAACCCTCCGAAGCGGGAAGGTAAACCCACAGTCATCAAAAAAGGTGACCAGAAAGCAAAGGAAGAAAAAGAGCCTAAGCCACAACAAGAAAAGCCAGAGGAAATTGCCACTCCGAAAGCCGAAACAAAAAAGGAAGAGCCAAAGCCAACTCCCGAGAAAGTAGAAAAAAAAGTTGAGGATAAAAAAGAAGAAGAGGTAGCTCCTGAAAAGGATACCGAAGCACTTGAAACAAATGTCCCTAATAAAAAAGTTGATGAAGTAAAAGTAGTAGGGAAAATCGATCTTTCTTCAATCAACCAAAAAACCCGCCCTACTAAGAAAACGAAAAAACAAAAAGAGGACGAGCGTAAAGAGCGCGAAAAACAAAAACGTCAAGGGCAACAAGAAAAAGGGAAAGACCACAAAACAAATGTCCAGAAACTTTCGGGCCCGAATGTGGTTGGGAAAATCGATATTAAGAAAAAACCCGTTGCTTCTTCCAGCGATAACAATGCTCAAGCAAACAAGAAAAAACGTCGCCGGATTCAAAAAGACCCGGGTGCCGGACCTCGTGTAAATGTTGAAAAACGTGGCCGCGGGCAACAAGCACCCGGAGGAGCTAAAGGTAAGCGCAGAGTTATCAAAAAAGAGGTTACTGAAGAAGATGTACAAAAGCAAATTAAAGACACTTTAGCACGTCTTACTTCGAGTAAACAAAAATCAAAAGGTGCAAAATACCGCCGCGATAAGCGACAAGCTGCAAGTGATAAAGCTGCTGCTGAAGTCGAAAAACAAAGTGCGGAAAAAAATATATTGAAAGTTACTGAATTCGTATCAGTTTCGGAATTGGCAACCATGATGGATGTTACAGTCACCGAAATTATCTCATCATGTATGAGCCTTGGTCTGTTTGTTTCGATCAACCAACGGCTCGATGCTGAGACCATGCAAATTGTAGCAGAAGAATTTGGTTACGAAGTTGAGTTCGTCAGCGCCGATATTTTAGATGGTGTTGAAGAGGATGATGAACCAGACGAAGTTCACCCACGTGCTCCAATCGTAACGGTTATGGGACACGTTGACCACGGTAAAACGTCTTTGCTTGACTACATCCGAAGTGCCAACGTAATTGCCGGCGAGGCCGGAGGGATTACCCAACACATTGGAGCTTACCACGTAAGTCTGGAAGACGGACGTATGATTACGTTCCTGGATACTCCCGGTCACGAAGCATTTACAGCGATGCGTGCCCGTGGCGCACAGGTTACTGATATTGCAATTATTATTGTAGCAGCTGACGACAATATTATGCCTCAAACAAAAGAGGCTATTAATCACGCGCAAGCAGCAGGCGTTCCTATTGTTTTTGCGATTAATAAAATTGACAAACCCGGAGCTAATCCGGAAAAAATAAAAGAAGGACTGGCTAATTTGAACTACCTTGTCGAAGAATGGGGAGGAAAGTATCAAAGTCAGGACATCTCGGCCAAAAACGGTGTTAACATCGACGAGCTTCTTGAGAAAGTACTGCTGGAAGCAGAGATGCTTGAAGTGAAAGGGAATAAAGATAGACGGGCAACCGGAACAATTGTTGAATCGTCTCTGGATAAAGGACGCGGATATGTTGCCACCGTGTTGGTTCAGAATGGAACCTTACACCAAGGCGATATTATGCTTGCCGGTCAATATTATGGCCATATAAAAGCCATGTTCAACGAACGGAATCAACGAATCGAAAGTGCTGGTCCTTCAGAACCGGTAATTATTCTTGGGCTGGATGGAGCACCACAGGCTGGAGATAAATTCAACGTGTTTGAAAACGAACGTGAAGCCAGACAAATTGCAAACAAGCGAGAGCAGTTGGCACGAGAACAAGGATTGCGTACGCAGAAACACATTACACTTGATGAAATTGGACGACGTATTGCTATTGGAAACTTCCAGGAACTGAACCTGATTGTTAAAGGTGACGTGGATGGATCAATCGAAGCGCTGTCTGATTCATTAATTAAGCTATCGACCGAAGAAATTCAAGTCAATGTAATTCATAAAGCGGTTGGTGCCATTTCCGAATCAGATGTTATGCTGGCAACAGCTTCTGATGCAATTGTTGTTGGATTCCAGGTTCGACCTAGTTTGCAAGCTCGTAAGTTAGCTGAAAAAGAAGAAGTGGACATCCGCTTGTATTCAATCATCTACGATGCAATCAACGAAATCAAATCGGCCATGGAAGGAATGCTTTCACCGGAAATTAAAGAAGAAATTCTGGGAACAGCTGAAATTTTGGAGACCTTTAAGATTACAAAAGTAGGAACAATTGCAGGTTGTATTGTTCGCGACGGAAAATTCATGCGCTCTTCCAGAGTTCGTTTAATTCGTGATGGCATTGTGATTTACACCGGTACTTTAGGATCGCTTAAACGCTTTAAAGACGATGTGAAAGAAGTACAAAAAGGTTACGAATGCGGACTAAACATTGAAGGATATAACGACATAAAAGAAGGTGACATGGTTGAAGCCTTCCATGAAATTGAAGTTGCCAAATCATTGTAAAAGATGATTTAATCTCAAATAACGAAAATCCGGCCATTGTGCCGGATTTTTTTGTGCCTGTCTAATCGCCCCGGTCGAATACAAAAAGCTTTTTTAACTCCCGACTTAAAAAGTCAAATGCAAACCACAAAAAAATCCCCAAGGAAAATTCCTCAGGGATTAATATCGTAAGATTGCCTTCCTTAAATAAAAAGTCAACAAAATTATCAAAAATTAAGCTTCCAGCATCGCCTTATAGGCTTCGGCATCCATCAAGTCATCCAAGTCAGCTGTATCACTCATTTCAATTTTAATCATCCAGCCTTTGTCATATGGATCCTTATTGATCAACTCGGGCTCATCTTCCAACGCCGCATTAAATTCAGCAACCTTACCACCGACAGGCATAAAAAGGTCTGAAACAGTTTTTACAGCTTCAACAGTACCAAAGGTTTCACCTTTTGGCAAATCTTCTCCTTCAGTTTCTATTTCAACAAAAACAATGTCCCCCAATTCTCCTTGAGCAAAGTCGGTAATACCAACATAAACACTGTCTTTTTCAACACGAACCCATTCGTGCTCTTTTGTGTACTTTAAGTTTTCTGGCAGATTCATAATGATCGATTGAATTGTATTTGCATCAAAAGTAACACAATTTTTCAAAACATAGATCGAACAAAGATCAGCCTTTGTCTTTTTTAAAAAGAACTTTACCTAAATTTGCATCAATTAGAACGAAAAAGCATGTTTTCAATTCACATTAATTCAGTTGAAGAAATTCAAACAGCTGCAAAATCCTTACTCAATCATTTTCCTAGCGAGCGGATTTTTGCTTTCTATGGCAAAATGGGTGCAGGAAAAACAACTTTTATCAAAGCCTTGTGCCGCCAGTTGGGTTCGGTTGATCCGATAACCAGTCCTACATTTGCTCTGGTAAACGAGTATAGTACATCGACAAACGAGCGGATTTTTCATTTCGATTTTTACCGGATAAAAGACGTTGAAGAAGCACTGGACATTGGCTTTGATGACTATTTATATAGTGGCAAATATTGCATGATGGAATGGCCGGAAAACATTGCCCCCTTGCTGCCCGAAAATATTGTTGAAGTAAAAATTGAAGTTCTTGACTCTTCAAGAAGGCAGCTTACAGCTAATATCGTCTAAATCTCTTTGATAAAATACTTTTAAAGAGTAAATTGAACATCAAATTTCTCCTGAATGACTGAAAAAAAACAACTCCCGGAAATAAAATCTCTGCTTCTACCTAAAGAAGAGATGTTGGAAATTCGTAGGCGAGGAAAGAAAATTACCATCGGTATTCCTTCCGATTTTTCAAAAATTGAGTACCGTATTCCACTCACACCCGAAGCTGTTGAATTGATGGTTTCATACGGCCACGAAGTTTATATTGAAACTGATGCAGGAAAAGCATCCAGTTATTCGGACGAAGAGTACCGGGAAGCAGGAGCTATTGTTGTGGATAAACATGAAGAAGTTTTTCAGTGCGACGTTATTATTCGTGTTGCTCCTTTTAGTTCCGAAGAAGTTGATTTATTGAGAGGTCATCAAACCCTTATCTCAAATATGCACCTCAGTACGCATTGCCAAGAAACGGTGCAAAAACTTATGAAAAAGAAGGTAACAACCATTGCCTACGAGTACATGGAAAACGAGAACAAGTGTTTGCCTGTTGTACGACTAATGAGCCAGATTTCGGGAGCAACATCAATTACTTTAGCCAGCGAATACCTCAGTAATTCCAGAAATGGGAAAGGAGTTCTTTTAGGTGGGGTAACTGGTATTTCACCAACAGAACTGGTTATTTTGGGAGCTCGAACAGCTGCCGAATATGCAGCCCGTGCAGCCCTTGGTTTAGGAGCAACGGTTAAAATTTTCGATGATAATATGTTTAACCTGCAAGAACTGGAGTCGAAGCTGGGACAACGGGTTTTTACTTCGGTCTTGTACCCGAATGTATTACGAAAAGCTTTAAAATCGGCTGATGTTGTTTTGAGTGCCATGTCTTTCAATTCCAACCCTTCTTTTAGGGTGTCTGAAGAAATGGTGAAGAATATGAAACCAGGCTCCGTAATTATTGATCTGAATATCAGCCAAGGTGGATGCTTTGAAACAAGTAGGGCAACTGACCTCAAAAATCCGACTTACGTCAAACATGGCGTTATTCACTATTGCGTGCATAATGTGGCTTCGATAGTGGCTCGTACTGCTTCTATTGCCCTAAGTAACGTTTTGGCTCCTATTATCATTGCCATTGGCGAAAGTGGAGGTGTACAGAATTACATTAAGCAGTCGAATGGTATTCGCAAAGGTGTGTATATTTACAACGGTATTTTAACCAACAAAGACTTGGGCGACAAACTCCATATTGCCAATAAAGATATCGACCTGCTATTGGCGATTTTCTAATATCCTTTTACTAAAATCATCATCGATATAGGCGGAACAATAGCTTTTCGATCGATCAGGCAATCGATCCCATCGTAACAAATTTCATCTTCACGGGCAATAACATGCCAATCATGCTCATCAAGCTCTAATAGAGCAGATTCCTTTTTCGCGTTGAAGATGAGTTGAATGGTTTTCCAGTTAAATTCGTTCGGACAATTAAAAAAAGAATAAGACAAAACTCCAGGCTGATAATTTTGTGAGAAGTCTAGATACTTCCGGATTTCATCAGCCGACTGCATCCGGAAAACTCCAATCTTCTTACGCAATTCAATCAACTTTTTATAATAGAAAAACACATCAGCATGCTCATCCTTTAAGCTCCAATCAATCTGATTGATCGAATCCGGTGATTTATAAGAATTGTGATTACCCTTTTTGCTTCTGCAAAATTCACTCCCGGCATGTAAAAACGGAATGCCTTGTGAAGTTAAAACTAATGCTCCGGCAAGTTTTTGCATTTTCTTCAACTCCTCAACACTAGCATCGGAACAGCTCATTCGTAATTTATCGTACAAGGTAAAGTTATCGTGACACGACACATAATTGACACACTGCCAAGGTTCTTTAGCCCAGGCATGTTTCGAACTTTCAACATAGCCATAAACAATACTCGGATGATAACAGGCCGCAACAACTCCAAACTTGACTGCTTCTTCATTCAGGGTTCGACCATTTACAAAACCACGACTTTTCTCATCAAAATTGTTTCCTTTTATGGCATCGCGCATATCATCGTTAAAGCAAGCTATTCCATTTAAATTGACCACGTGATGTTTTACAGCCCGGTATCGTTCATCCATCGGACTATAGTCTGCAGCCCACCCTTCGCCATACAACAGAATACCGGGACGAAGCTCATCTAAATGCCAACGAATCTCATTCATCGTCTGAATATCCATAATCCCCATCAAATCGAAACGGAAACCGTCCAGGTGAAATTCCGAAGCCCAGTATTTCAGGGAATTGATAATGTATCTGCGAACCATTGACCGCTCCGAAGCGATTTCGTTTCCACATCCGCTGGCATTGGCAAACTTTCCATTTCTATTTTGCCGATAGTAATAGCCTGGCACCGTTTGATTAAACCATGAGCGTCGTGTATAGCCAGTATGGTTGTATACAACATCCATTACCACGCCAATACCGGCATTGTGCAGTGCCTGAACCAATTGTTTCAGCTCCTTGATTCTGGAAATGTTGTCGGGATTCGTGGCATAGCTTCCTTCGGGGACATTGTAATTAAGAGGATCATACCCCCAATTGTATTTCAGATAGGGATAATTTTCATCGACCGTAAAAAAGTCGTACACCGGAAGCAAATGAACATGCGTAATTCCCAGCTCTTTTAAATGATCAATACCTGAAGCTAACTGCCGGGGTGTTTTTGTTCCTGTTTCAGTAAAAGCTAGATACTTGCCTTTTTGCTTCATTCCAGATGAAGGGGCTATTGAAAAATCACGCACATGAAGTTCGTACAAAACAGCATCTACCGGATTTTTGGGTTCGAGCGGCTTATCGTGTTCCCAACCTTCAGGATTCGTTTCCAGTGGATCGTAAATTAACCCACGTTTCCCGTTTGAGCCAACAGCCTTTGTATCTACACCCGGCGTTTCATTCAACCACTCTCCGTCGTTTACACGGAAAGTAAAATAATGATCTTTAAAATCACCGTCCAGTCGAATCTGCCAAACACCATTTGATATTGCAGCCATTTTTTCAATCCGTAAGGGGCTACCACCCGAGCTTTTCTCGTACAACCTAAACTCAACTTCCTTTGCTGCCGGAGTCCATAACTTAACAAAAATTTCCTCGGGAGAATAAAGCACACCCAAGTCATCACCTGGATAGTAGGGGTAGATTGAAAAATCGATATGATTAAATGTCCAGTCTCTCATTTATGAAAATAAACTTTTTCGAAGGGTGATGTAGGAAGATGAATATTTTTTCCCGTTTGTATCGAACACCCGAATTTTCGACCAGAAATACCGTTTTAGCTTTCGATCGTGATTATAAAAAACACTTAAGTCGATACGTAGTTCATGCGTCTTTCCTGCTTCAAGAAAAAGTGGGTAAATTACATACTGGTTAATTCCTTTTAATTTGAACTTACGTTTCGTCCATATTTTTCGAAACATCAGTATTGGTGCTTCCAGATCGATATCCTTCTTACTGCTGTTTGCAATTTTCAATGTCAGCACATTGGGCTTGAACTTACGATCTTTCAATAGTTCAATTTTCAATTGACTTTTCTTAACGGAAACAGGTTTACCTTTTAGGTTACTCGGTTTCTTAAAGACCGGATTCATAATAATATAAACCAGTGGAATCGCAACGAAAACGGCAACAAACCAGAACAACTTATCTCCATCAGGCTTGACTTCGTTTTGAGCAAAAACGACGAAAGGAATACTAAATATCGCAAACAGGAAAATCTGCTTCATGTTGTCATTTTAAGTTGGTAAAAGTAAAAAAGTCCTGCAACTATAACAGGACTTTGAAATAAAACTAATCTAAAACTAAACCAATGAGCCATTCCGGCTCAATTCTTTTAAAAATGAAGTGCTTCTTTTATTTTTTTATAACCGGTTTTACTCACCTTCAATTTGGTTTTATCTTTCATAATGACGATGTACGATTCCTTTTCATATTGCTGAATTTCGGCAATACACTCAACCCGCACAATGTACGAACGATGAATTCGGATGAAGTCTTTCGGGTTCAAGTGTGCCTCGAAGTACTTCATCGTATTCTGTTTCATATGGCGTCCGTCCTGGGTGTAAATCAACACATAATCATCCATCGACTCGAGGTAGCGCACCTGATCAACCGGAATGATATTTATTTTGTGACGATCTTTCACGACAATTCGCTCCAGGTATTCATTAACCGCATAGCTGCTGAGTTGCTCCAGCTTATCACCGGTGCTTTCATTATTCCCAATCCGGTCGGCAACTTTTTCAATGGCTTCCAACATTCGATCTTTCGAAAATGGTTTCAGCAAATAGTCGACAGCGCTGTAGTCAAATGCTTTTAAAGCGAATTGGTCGTAGGCGGTTGTGAAAATAATTTCAGGTTTATGATCGAGCAACTCCAACATTTCGAACCCCGTAATTTTCGGCATCTGAATATCCAAAAAAACGAGATCCGGCTTGAGCTCATTGATTTTTTGCACCCCTTCAAAGCCATTTTCACATTCTCCAATCAAGTTGAGTTTTGGATGATCCTTTAAATACGACTTCAGCAGGTTTCTGGCCAACTCTTCATCTTCAATGATCAATGCTGTTAATTCTCGTTTCATGCCGGTATCTTTTTTGGTAGTAATAATTCAATTTTAAAGCTTGTCTTCAAATCCGTAATTCGAATAAGTTCTGACGTTCCGTAAATGAGTTCCAATCGTTGTCTGATATTCCGAAGGCCAATTCCCTCTCCCCTGTTTCTGATGCTCTCCGCATCGTAATCATTTTCAATAATAATCAACATACTCCCATTTTCCGTCGTGCAGCTTGTTGTTATGCTAACAGGCTCGGTTGCCTCATACACACCATATTTGATGGCATTCTCGTATAATGGTTGCAAAATCATATTCGGAATCTGAAAGTTATGACAACTTTCTTCGACTTCAAAAACAGGATTTAATTTTTTCCCAAACCTCACTTTTTCAATGCTCAGGTACAGTTTTATATTCTCCAGCTCATCCTTCAACGAAACGGTTTCGTCCTGATCGTGCTGCAAGGCATAACGCATAAACCGGGATAAGTTGATCACCATTTCATGTGCTTTTTCAGGAAAGCTAATCGTTAGCGACGCAATCGAATTTAAGCTATTGAAAAGAAAGTGAGGATTGATTTGTGATTTCAAGGCACTTAACTCAGCCTCGCGTATTAATGATTTCAGCTCTGCTTCCTTCTTGATCTTTTCTTTCAGGCTTTGATAGTAGTTGATAGCCAGAAAAAACAGCACGAAAATAACGTACATCACATAACCCGAAAAGACTCGCCCGGGCAAGGTATCATATAGTAAATGGAGGTTTCCGGAGTCGATGACCTTGATACTGATAAAGCCCAGGTAAATCCAGATGGCGTTTAAGATTGAAGCCCCAATTAAATGATAAAGAAGGACCCACGTCAGCTCATTTTCTTCTAAACTATTGTATTTGATGATAAACCAAATACTGGCTCCCAGAACCGGGTAAATAACAAAGTAAATGAAAGCTGATAAGCTGGAACTAACCAGATCGGTTTCATACCAAAAGTATTGAATTGAAATATTGCTCACCCCAATAACCAACCAAAAAACCCCATAATAGAGCATCAGTATTTTGTTATTAATGAAAGGGTGTTTCATAGGTTCAATTATACATGCTTCACTTCAAAACCTCCAAAAACTGTAAAACCTCTAATGACCAGCGTTTTTGACGGATCGTAATGCGAATGTCGGAAGGTATCACCTCGTTTGTCGGTAAAAGCACCAAAAATAGTGGTTACCTCATTGCGTACATTCCAGTCCAGCGGCACCTTTATACTGCAGCCTCCAAACACGGAAATGGTATCGATATAAGCCCCTTGAGATGAAAGTGTGGCTTGCCTCAGATCATACTCGATTCCTCCAAAGATCGATGTCGACCGACCTCCTTTCAGATCCTGCGAATTGATGAAAACTTCGCGTCCTCCAAAAATGACAAAATCATCAAACTGATTAAGATCCTGCTCGCCAACGCCATGTTCTATCCGCGATTTACACCCCTTGTGCCGATAAATTAAAGCGACTCCTGCACCAACTAACAATAAAGGCCAATAAAGCCTGCGTATTTCATGAGGTATATCAACAATTTCAGGAACCAGAAAAATACCTCCAATGGCAATCATGATCGTCCCTCCTGTTCGGTTACCTCCCAGCAAGGAGAATACGCCAATCGCAATTAACAACATTTGCCACGATATGAGCAAGTCAGCAATACTCCAGGGAATCAGGTTCAATCGTTCCAAAATCAGGATTGCTCCAATACCAATGAGTATCAGCCCAAAGTAATATCTTTTATTTCCTCTTTCTCTATCCTTCATAATATCCAGCCTTTGTATCCTTCGAAAATAAATTCTTATTCAATTCTTCGCACAAGTAAAATTCAGCTCAAAAATGCTAAAAAAGTTTGCTAATCAACACAATTCCCAAAATAATCAGAACCAGGGGAAAAAAGAGTACCAGTAAAATTCCGGGAATGATGAGGTGAGGTAGCAAAAATAAAATAGCGAACACCAAAAATAAAGCTCCAATTAACCTTCTCCCTACAATGAGCAAAACACCAACGAGTAACAAAATAACCGGCCAGGTAACTGAAATAGCTCCAAAGTGGAAAATATTCAGGAAGCTGGCTCCGGCATCTTGAACGACATGCCAAGCCGGCAAGCCAAGCTGCCAGCCGATTTCTTTTAAAATCCACAGAATTCCGATAACGACTAAAACAGTTCCCAGAAAAGAACCGCGTGACTTTCTCTCTCTTGCATGATGTCTTTCTGACCTGCAGTGATGATATGTTTCCATGATGCGCGACCTTAAATTTCTACGGTAAAAGTAGCTATTCCAAGTATTTCTGAGAAAAGATGATCGGTTAATGGAAGTGAATAATCGGTAAGAAGCAATTTGGTTCATTAAAAAGGCGAGAACTCAATTGTCTCGCCTTTCATTTCTATGTTGTAGGTTTATTTACCTTTAAATTTTGACCAATTATCTCGCAACGGAGCTGTGCGGTTAAAAACCAACTGATCGGCTTCGCTGTCCGGGTCAACATTGAAATAACCCAACCGCTCGAATTGGAATGAATCCAATGGTTTCGCATCTTTCACAAATGGCTCCAGGTAGCATTTCTTTAAAACGGTTAGTGAATCGGGATTCAGAAATTCTTTAAAATCACGATCCTTGTGTCCATCAGGTTCTTCGTCCAAAAATAAACGATCGTACAAGCGAACTTCAGCCTCAACATTGTTGCTGGCAGATACCCAGTGTAATGTTGCTTTCACTTTCCGTCCATCAGGAGAATTACCGCCTTTGGTTTCAGGATCGTAAGTACAGTGTAAGGCTGTAATTTCGCCGCTTTCATCTTTTATCACTTCGTTGCACGTAAGGTAATACGCGTACCGAAGGCGAACCTCACGCCCGGGAGCGAGTCGGAAAAACTTGCGCGGTGGATCTTCCATAAAGTCATCGCGCTCAATATAGATTTCCTTCGAGAAAGGTACTTTGCGTTTTCCGGCATCCGGGTTTTCGGGGTTATTAACCGCATCCAACTCTTCAACCTGACCTTCGGGATAATTGGTGATAACCACTTTCAACGGATTTAGTACGCCCATTACCCGCTGCGCTTTTTTATTCAAATCTTCACGCACACTGTGCTCCAACAAAGCAACGTCAATCATTCCGTCCACTTTGGTAATGCCAATACGATCGGCAAAATTGCGGATTGATTCCGGTGTATATCCCCGACGTCGCAATCCTGAGATGGTCGGCATACGCGGATCGTTCCATCCATTGACGTAATTCTCTTTGACCAGCTCTAGCAGTTTACGCTTACTCATTACGGTATAAGTGAGATTTAAGCGGGCAAATTCAATCTGACGGGGTCTGTACTCCCCTTCTTTCAACTGATCGACAAACCAGTTGTATAACGGACGGTGAACTTCAAATTCCAAGGTGCAAATCGAATGGGTGATTCCTTCCCAATAATCGCCCTGCCCATGGGCAAAATCATACATCGGGTAAATGCACCACTTATCGCCTGTGCGATGATGAGGCGTTTTCATGATCCGGTACAAAATAGGATCACGCATATGCATATTCGGCGATGCCATATCTATTTTTGCACGCAACACCTTTTCTCCTTCGTCGAACTCGCCGCCACGCATCCGCTCAAAAAGATCCAGATTTTCTTCTACCGAACGCTCCCGGTGCGGACTTTCAAATCCCGGTCGTGTTGGCGTTCCTTTTTGGGTACTGATGGTTTCAGCATCCTGATCATCCACATAGGCTTTATCCGCTTTTATTAGCTTGACAGCGAACGCATATAAATTGTCGAAATAATCCGATGAGAAATACTCACGCTCCCCCCAATCAAAGCCCAGCCAACGAACATCTTTCTTGATCGATTCAACATATTCGGTTTCTTCTTTCGAAGGGTTTGTATCGTCAAATCGCAAATTGGTTACTCCTCCATACTCCTGAGCAGTTCCAAAGTTCAAACAAATTGACTTGGCGTGCCCAATATGCAAATATCCGTTTGGTTCCGGCGGGAAACGGGTATGCACCCTTCCATCATTCTTTCCTTCTTTCAATTCTTCTTCAATAATCTGGCGGATAAAATTCTTTTTTACCACCGCATCTTTTTCAGGAGTTTTCTCGCTCATAGAAGTCATCAATTAATTTAAAGAAACAAAAATATAAAATGATTCTGCACAAATGGTTTTTAGTGCCTATAAAATGAAAAAGTAGCGAAGAAAACTTAATTTTGCACCTAACAATTTACATTGAAAATCTATTTAGAATAAAATGGGACAAATTGATCTGGAAGGATTGGAATTTTATGCCTACCATGGGCATTATCCGATTGAAAAAGAAGTTGGAAACAAATTTATTGTGAATGTCAGTATTCAAACCGACTGTGAAGCAGCCGGAAAATCGGATCGATTGGAAGATGCCCTGGACTACCAAAAGGTGTATGAATTGATTATGCAAGAAATGGCCATCACTTCCGATTTGCTCGAAAACGTCGCCACCCGTATTTTAAATCAGTTGTATGCCGAGTTTTCAGTTATTGAGCACGCCCGGGTAAAAATTTCGAAAATAAACCCTCCAATGGGCGGGCAAATAGAAAAAGTGAGCGTAACGCTGAACCGATAAACCGTCCCCGGGGATGGAATGGCCGGCGGCGGAAGGTCGTTCGATCTGTTAAAATAGAGTCCGCCAAGGCCGGGTTCACGAAGTTGCCTGGTATCATCAATAAGAACAAATCCCCTGACATTATAATCGTTCAGGTGTTTGATTCATCGTTTCCTTTTCAACCGTAAAAAACGTTACCGACTTTAAAAAGTAATGGCTATCCTTGAGCTGATAATCAAAACTTAACTTGTTCTTCTCATTTGAACCAAAATGAAATAACACGGAAACGCGCTTTTCAATTTCCTCCTTATCCTCTTCACCAAAACTTTCGGCAACACTTACTTTTTCGGTATCAATAGCACCATATTGAGCCTTCACTTCATCATACTTCTTTGATAGGCTGTCAAGCTTCGAAGCCGTATAACCCAGGTGGTATTTTTCATTGAGCATCGATTCAAACCCTTGCATATCTTTCTTCTCAAACAGATCAATCATCTGAAAACATTCGTTAAGGATGACTTCATTGTCTGAACTAATATCCTGCGCATTCATATCTGTCGATAAAAATACCAGCATACAAAAAACAATTCCTCCCAGTTTTATCATGCTCCAATTTACAAAACAAATTTGATACTTTCGCTTCACCGTCCAATTTTTAGGCTGCGCTAGGACTTACGGGGATCACGAAGAAATAGATCCGAATTTCTAAAAAACGCTTTGAGGTTATTGCCAAAGATGATCACCATAAGAATTTTGGCTGCTTTTGATAGGGATTGTCTTTATCCCTTACGGGCATTAAGCTCACGTAGCGGCTTTGGGAGATTTTAAAAAAGCTCAGCAATTATAATAATGACAACAATAGCGAAAAGAACTAGCAATTCGAAAACCGCCACACAAAAACATCTGCCAGGATAAATTAAACGCTGAATCGCTGATCGCCCAAACAGAATGAACTGAATCTAAAATGCTTTTTTTATCTTTGTAATCACTCGTAAAATTGACATCTACTATTGTATTAAATAACAACTAAAATTACTCAATATGCTACCAAAAATAAATCCGACAACAACAAAAGCATGGAAGGCTCTGGAAGCGCATTATGCTTCGTTTAAAGACACTCAAATTAAAGACCTGTTTACCGATGATGCTTCTCGTTTCGAGAAATACTCATTAAAGTTTGAAGATATCCTTTTGGATTTCTCTAAAAACCGATTGGATGACAAAGCATTGTCGTTGTTGTTACAGTTGGCTGAAGAGTGTGGCTTGAAAGAAGCCATTTCCAGTGAATTTTCTGGCCAACGAATCAACGTTACCGAGGATCGTGCGGTGCTTCACGTGGCTTTGCGTAACCGTAGTAATACGCCCATTTTGGTTGATGGTAAAGATGTAATGCCTGAAATAAATGAGGTATTGGAGCAAATGAAAAACTTTTCCGAAAGCATCATTTCGGGTGATTGGAAAGGATATACCGGCAAACCCATTACCGACATTGTAAATATTGGCATTGGAGGTTCCGACCTGGGACCATTGATGGTCATTGAGGCTTTAAAATCGTACAAAAAGGAAAATATAAATCTGCATTTTGTATCGAATGTGGATGGAACACACATTGCTGAAACCTTAAAGTTGGTTAATCCTGAAACCACTTTATTTATTGTAGCGTCGAAAACCTTTACCACACAAGAAACCATGACCAATGCCAACAGTGCAAAAAGTTGGTTTTTGAGTGCAGCTAACGATGAGTCATTTGTAAAAAACCATTTTGCAGCATTGTCTACAAATGCCGAAGCGGTTTCTGCCTTTGGTATTGACACCAAAAACATGTTCCGCTTTTGGGATTGGGTAGGTGGTCGTTATTCGGTTTGGTCGGCCATCGGCTTATCAGTAGCTTGTGCTATTGGTTTCGATAAATACATCGAGTTTCTTGAAGGAGCACATGCCATGGACAATCACTTTAAAACAGCTGATTTTGATCAGAATATTCCCGTAATATTGGCTTTAATTGGCATTTGGTATAACAACTTCTATGGAGCAGAAACAGAAGCAATCCTTCCTTACGACCAGTACATGCATCGTTTCTCGGCTTATTTTCAGCAAGGAAACATGGAAAGTAACGGAAAATATGTCGATCGTAACGGAGAGCCCGTAACCTATCAAACCGGCCCGATTATTTGGGGCGAACCGGGTACCAATGGTCAGCATGCCTTTTATCAATTGATCCACCAGGGAACCAAGTTAATTCCTTGCGACTTTCTGGCTCCGGCAATTAGCCACAATCAACTTGGTGATCATCATCCTAAATTGCTAGCAAACTTTTTTGCACAAACCGAGGCGATGATGGTAGGAAAAACGGAAGCTCAGGTAGTGGCCGAATTTAAAGCTGCCGGAAAATCTGATGAAGAAATTCAGGCATTAAAGAATTTTAAGATCTTTCAAGGGAACATCCCAACCAATTCCATTCTATTTAAAAAACTAACGCCACATACACTGGGTGCTTTGGTTGCCATGTACGAACACAAAATATTTGTGCAGGGTATTATCTGGAACATCTACAGTTTCGATCAGTGGGGTGTCGAACTTGGAAAACAGTTGGCCAACAATATTCTTCCTGAATTAACAAATGAAGAATCTATTTCGACACACGATGTATCAACCAATGGATTGATCAATGCATATAAAGAAATGCGATAACGAAATTTTGATCTAATAATGAAGAGGTACTCCATTTTGGAATACCTCTTTTTTATGGGTTGACGTGTAGACGCTTGGGTTGAAAATCCTAATGATAAATCGAATGTAACAGGAAAACCAGCAGATAATATTCCCCTCAGGTTACCTCAATTTTCCGGTCAATTCTTTAATCTCGATTGATGGAGGAACGTTCTCATAAAGGATATTATAAACGGCCTCACAAATAGGCATTTTCACCTTGTACTCCTCATTAATTTCATGAATTGACTTGGTCGCATAATAGCCTTCAGCTACCATATGCATCTCAATCTGAGCAGTCCGAGTGGTGTAACCTTTTCCAATCATCGCTCCAAAAGTGCGATTTCTTGAAAACTGAGAATAGGCAGTTACCAGTAAATCGCCCAGATAGGCAGAACTTTTAATATCACGATTTATGGGGTGAACTTTATCTACAAAACGTTTAATTTCCTGAATAGCATTGGCTACAAGTACCGCCTGAAAATTGTCACCATAGCGCAAACCATGCACAATGCCCGAAGCAATAGCGATAATATTTTTTAATACGGATGCGTACTCTGTCCCAAAAATATCATCCGAAACATGCGAACGAATATAGGGACATTCTAGTTTGAAAGCAAAATCTCGTGCTCGTTTGATATCCGGGCAGGCAATCGTCAGGTACGACAAACGCTCGAGCGCTACTTCTTCAGCATGACAGGGGCCGGCAATCACACCAATCCGGTCATACGGAACTTTATAGCTTTCTTTGAGATAGGTTGCAATAATCTGGTTGGTTTCAGGAACAATTCCTTTAATGGCAGACACGATGAATTTATTACCGATATCGGCTGTCAGATCCTTAAGGGAATCATGCAAAAAAGCCGACGGAATAGTTAACACCAACACATCTGACTCTTCAATAATTTGATTGATGTCATTAAAGAAAACAATTTGATCAATATCAAACTCAACCCCTCGTAAGTAATTTGGGTTGTGTCTATACCGTTTGAATTGCTCAATGTTTTCGCTACTTCGAAGGTACCAATTAATGCTTTCAACATTATTCAGTAATATTTTTGCCAAAGCTGTTGCCCAGCTTCCACCTCCGATAATCGCTATTTTAGGTTCTACATACATAATTAGCAGCTCCGGCTATGCAAGCCATTGCTTTACATCATCCATTGAAGGGTTTGTAAGCCCAAGTTTGTTTTTTTTATTGAAACCACAAAGGTCATTGAAAAGTTTTCCAGGTTTTACGTCTTTAAAAGCTTCTGTTTTCTGGAATCCAAGTTTGCGAACAACTTCGATCCATTCGGCTGGGACACCCATTTCTACGAACTTTTCATCAGAATCAACGGTAGCTCTTTTCTCGGGTTTCATTTGTGGGAAGAATAATACATCCTGAATCGACATATTATTGGTCATAAACATTGTGAGCCGGTCAATACCAATTCCCATTCCCGATGTGGGAGGCATACCATATTCCAACGCACGCAAAAAGTCCTGATCGATAAACATAGCCTCATCATCTCCTTTTTCCGAAAGCTTCATCTGATATTCAAAACGCTCGCGCTGATCAATCGGATCATTCAATTCCGAGTAGGCATTGGCCAATTCTTTTCCATTTACCATCAACTCAAAACGCTCGGTCAGTTCCGGATTGTCACGATGTTTTTTGGTGAGTGGCGACATTTCAATCGGATAGTCGATAATGAAGGTGGGCTGGATGTAATTGTGCTCACATTTTTCACCAAAAAGTTCATCAATCAATTTTCCTTTCCCCATGCTTGGGTCTGTTTCTATCTCTAATGCTTTGCAAATTTCACGAAGTTCGACTTCTGATTTTCCGGCAATATCGTGTCCCGTGTGTTCCAGAATAGCTTCTCTCATGGTCACGCGAGGATAAGGACGCTTAAAATCGATCATTTTATCACCAACAGGAATTTCGGTTTTCCCATGAAGTGACAGAGCCACACGCTCCACCATTTCTTCCGTAAAATCCATCATCCACTTGTAATCCTTGTACGCGACATAGATTTCCATGGCTGTAAATTCAGGATTATGCGTCCGATCCATTCCTTCGTTACGGAAGTCTTTGGCAAATTCATATACGCCTTCAAAACCACCAACAATTAAACGTTTCAAGTAAAGCTCATTGGCAATTCGCAAATACAGCGGAATATTTAAACTATTGTGATGGGTAATAAACGGACGCGCAGCTGCACCTCCGGGAATAGCCTGCAGAATTGGTGTTTCCACCTCCAAATAACCGCACTCATTAAACATCTCACGCATGGTGTTGATGATTTTTGTACGTTTGATAAATGCATCCTTCACCTGTGGATTAACTACCAAATCAACATACCGCTGACGGTAACGTTGCTCGGGATCAGTAAATGCATCGTAGGTTTTCCCTTCCTTTTCCTTCACAATCGGAAGTGGACGGAGTGATTTCCCTAATACCGTAAACTGTTTTACATGAATGGATTTCTCTCCTACCTGTGTGGTAAACGCAAATCCCTTCACTCCAATGATGTCACCAATATCCAACAGCTTTTTGAAAACCTCATTGTATAAGGTTTTGTCATCCCCCGGGCAAATTTCATCACGATTAAAATACATCTGAATACGACCAGAATCGTCCTGCAATTCAGCAAATGAAGCTTTCCCCATAATTCGACGACTCATAATCCGCCCCGCTAAAACCACCGCTTGATAATTCTCCTTCTCAGGATCAAAATTGTCCTTTATCTCTTTTGCCTTGGCATTCACCGGATACTGCTCTGCCGGGTAAGGTTCAATTCCTAACTCTCGCAATCGGGCCAATGAATTTCTGCGGATCACTTCTTGCTCGCTAAGCTCTGCTATACTCATGGGTACTTTTCAGTTTGAAATATTTCTTAAAAAAATCAGGTGCAAATATAACAAAGAAATGCTGATTCCATTCCAAAGTCTATCTCAAACTAAATATAACATAATCAACATTTTGAGACTCTCACCTTGCGATTGATAATTTTATAACAAGTCTAATGATTTGAATGGGTGAAATTTAGATTCAAATATCGCTTTATTGTTAACAGAATGTCAACGATATGGCGTGCTTTCGTTTTCCAGATCGCCAAGCATTGCTTATCTTTGACAAATTAAATTTGTGCACCCAAAACGAGGAAGAAGCAATCAGCAATAATGGATAAAATCTGGAACATTAAAACCCAAGGCGATGCCAATGTTATCAAGCATTTATCTGCTGCCCTCAACGTAAATATGGTTATTGGAAACCTTCTAGCACAACGAGGAATCTCAACTTACGCCGAAGCAAAATCTTTTTTCCGACCACGCCTTTCCGATTTACATGATCCATTCCTGATGAAGGACATGGACAAAGCTGTTGAACGACTGGAACGCGCCATTGAAAACGAAGAAAAAGTATTGATTTATGGCGACTATGATGTTGACGGAACGACCTCGGTCGCTTTGATGTACCAGTTTTTACGCAGCCGGATTAAAAACCTGGACTATTATATTCCTGATCGTTATTCGGAAGGTTACGGTATTTCGCCGCGAAGTATTGACTTTGCAGAGGAAGAAAAAATTTCGCTTATTATCGTTTTGGATTGCGGAATTAAAGCGGTTGAAAAAATAAAAAATGCCAAAGATCGCGGTATTGACTTTATCATTTGCGATCATCACAACCCAGATGATGTCATTCCCGAGGCGGTTGCGGTGCTTGATGCCAAACGCCCGGATTGCAACTATCCGTTCAAAGAGCTTTCCGGATGTGGAGTTGGTTTTAAACTGCTTCAGGCCTACACACAAAAAAATGATGTCCCAATTGTTGAGCTCTACGATTTACTTGATCTTGTCGTTGTCAGTATTGCTTCCGACATTGTTCCGGTAGTTGGAGAGAACAGAGTGCTGGCCTATTACGGGCTTCGCAAACTAAATTCGAACCCTAGCCTCGGATTGAAAACCATCATCCAAATGTCGGGTCTTGTGGGGCAAGATATTTCGGTGAGCGATATTGTTTTTAAAATTGGACCACGCCTGAATGCTTCAGGCCGAATTGAACACGGTAAAAAATCAGTGGCAATCATGGTGGTTACAGAAGAAGAAGAAGCCATCGAACTCGGCAATGAAATCAATTCGTATAACGAAATACGCAAAACATTGGATCGGGACATCACACAGGAAGCATTGGATATGATTACCCACGATCCGAACCAAAACGAACGCAAAGCAACAGTGCTATATAACCGCGACTGGCACAAAGGAGTCGTTGGCATTGTGGCCAGCCGGTTGACTGAGCATTATTACCGACCTACAGTCATCCTCACCGAGTCAAACGGCATGGCAACAGGTTCAGCACGATCTGTAAAGAATTTTGATTTGTATGAAGCAATTGGTTCATGCAGCGACCTTTTGGAATCGTATGGCGGACACATGTACGCAGCCGGTTTAACCATGAAAATTGACAACATCCCGGCATTTACCCGTCGGTTTGAAGAAATTGTGGCCAATAGCATTACGAAGCAACAGCAAACAGAGACGATGGATGTAGATGCCAAAATTCAACTTTCAGAAATCACCCCTAAGTTTTACCGTATTCTGAAACAGTTTGCTCCGTTTGGACCTCACAATATGGATCCGGTTTTTGTAACCGAGAATGTGCTTGACAGTGGTACCAGCCGCTGTGTTGGCCGTCAGCTGGAACACCTTAAACTTGATTTGGTTGAACCGACCGGAAACTCATCAGTTTTCCCGGCCATCGCTTTTAACCAGGCTGATCATTACGATGCCATCAGCCAAGGTTTACCTTTTGATATTTGTTATTCGATAGCCGAAAATGTTTTTAGAGGTAAAACAAATATCCAGCTTTATATCCGCGATATTTCCGCAAAACTATATTAAAACTCGCTAACTAAATTTCGATTAAATGACTAAGCTAAAAATGAATAAAAACCAGAACCAATTTACAGGACGTAATATGGTTTTGGGCGTGCAATTTTTGTTTGTAGCCTTCGGAGCAACTGTACTTGTTCCGCTTCTTGTTGGTATTGATCCTGCCGTGGCCTTATTCACTGCCGGAATTGGAACGCTAATCTTTCACCTGATAACAAAAGGAATGGTTCCCGTGTTTCTGGGCAGTAGCTTTGCTTTTATTGCTCCAATTATTGAAGCTACGAAACTTTATGGCTTGCCGGGAGCACTATCCGGCATTGTTGCAGTTGGTATTGTATACACAGCCGTTTCGGCACTCGTAAAATGGCGAGGCATAAAACTCATAGAACGCTTGTTCCCGGCTACAGTAGTTGGCCCGGTAATCATGATAATCGGGTTGTCACTGGCAGGAACTGCTATTGACATGTCCAAGACACATTGGCCCATTGCTGTCATTAGCCTCGCTACAGCTGTTATTGTAGTCGTCTTTACAAAAGGCTTAATCAAATTGATTCCTATTTTCATCGGCATCGTTGTTGGTTACATTGCCGGCTTGGTGTTTGGCGTTATCGACTTCACTCCAATAAAAGAAGCTGCCTGGCTTCAGCTTCCCGGTTTTATCCTGCCTGAATTTAACTGGAATGCTATTTTGTATATGATTCCGGTTGCAGTGGCTCCTATTATTGAACATGTAGGCGACATGTACGCCATTGGCGGAGTGGCTGAGAAAAATTTTATTAAAAAGCCCGGCTTGCACCGCACCTTACTAGGCGATGGTATAGCCACCGGACTTGCAGGTATGGTTGGAGGTGTTCCAAATACGACCTACTCTGAAGTTACAGGAGCCATTGCCCTAACGAAAGTAACCAACCCATTCATACTGCGAATTGCTGCAATTACTGCGATCGTTTTTTCATTGATTGGAAAGGTCAGCGGTATTCTGAAAACCATCCCTCAAGCAGTATTGGGAGGAATCATGCTTTTGCTTTTTGGCCTAATTGCCTCTGTCGGTATTAAGACACTGATCGACTCAAAAACAGATCTTTCACAAATTCGAAATCAGGTGGTTGTGTCTATCGTTCTGACTATCGGAATTGGAGGTGCAGTTATTTCTTGGGGCAATTTTTCACTCGCAGGAATTGGACTGGCAGCAGTTGTTGGAATTTTGCTGAATCTAATTTTACCTGGAGAATCAAAAAAAGTTAATTTAGAAGGGTAAGAATAAAATTACACAACCCAAAAGGCAGGAAAAACCTGCCTTTTTTTATTCATCTAACGGCTCAATAATGCCATAATAACTCACTGATTGTCTGCGGTTCGACAGAACACTCATGGAAGCATAACCACTGTCGCCAGCATGGATATTAATCTTGTAACTGTCCTTTGCTGTATCTACTTCAATTCGGATTTCATAAGAGTCTTTTTTGCCATTTCTCTCAACTTTCAAAACCTTAGCGACCTCTTTAAATTTGATACCTCCTTCGGTACTGCCATAATCCGATTGATAAGCTCGTCCGTAAAAAGGCAGCCAAGATTCAACCTGCATACTGTCTACTGAAAAATCGTAAGTCGAAGTTAAATTGATCGTACCTCCACTCATTGGCGTCACCGAACGAGCGGTAAATTTAAACTGCCTGCTTTCAATTAATACTTTGATATTTTCTTTTTTATCTGCCTCCTTCTGCGCCATGGAAATAAATGAAAACATCAGAAGCAAAAGAATTACACTTGTCATTTTCTTCATCACTCTGAATCATTTAATGCAACTATAAACTAATCAAAATAAATGCCATAGTCTTCAAATAAACAATCGTTAACATTTTAAATTACGAAAGAGCAGGTGAAAAAGTTAACTTGTTTAAGCTTGACAAAAGAAACAACAGACTTAAATTGAATGTGGAGAATTAAGAAAACGTTGACGCGTTTCGGCAATCTAAAACTATAGAAATTTATTTTTTAGGAGGTAATTGAATCGTATACTGGTATGAAGTACCTGAAGCCGACTTTCGTTCTTTGTCCGATTTCACTGAATAATTGTACGAGAATTCTTTGGGCTTGTGCTCATCCAGACGAAAATTTATCCTCAGCTTTTTCCATGCTTTCAATCGCACCTCACGATTTTTAACCTTGCCAGAATGCATCATTTTAACCGAACGGACAGCTTCCTCGTCGCAACCAAAGCCAATACCATTATCTACTTTAACCTGCAACACTTCGCCTTCATCATTAATTTCAGCTTGTAAATAAACTGTTCCGTGAATCTTATTTTCCAAGGCTTGTTTGGGATAAACCAAATGTTCTTTGATAAAAGCTTTGAATGACTCATTACCTCCCGGATATTCGGGTCGATGTAAAAATTTCCTATCGGATTTTTTCATGTGTTTATAATTGTTCATTTTTCGCAACTCATGGAACTCGCTTTAAATAATCATGCTTATTTGTGTGAATATTTTTACGTGTTCGTTTCATTGCACATATTGGTAGACGAAAATGCAGTTCAACAAATTGCAGGTTAATTGCAAATATCATCCGTTGCTCTTTTTTCAGATTAAAGAGCAATCCTCGGCAACAAAAAAAATGTAAGCTATGTGGATTCTACCGCTGCTTTCGGTATGAAAATATGAATCGCCAGTATTCAAAAATGAAGCAACGATCAAGCAATTCATCAACACTGTCAAAAAATTAGGACATACACATTAATAAATAAAAATTACAAATAAATTATATTGTTGAATGCTAAATTAAGCGTTAGCCTTTTTACTCTGCACTTCTTCAGCGTTTAGTAGCGGATTGGCATACATTTTAACAAACAACTCCTGCTGACGTTTTGGATCACCTTCTCCAATTGTTTCAACTAGATCCTGAAGCAATTCAGAAAATTTTTCGCGTGTGGCTTCTTCAATTTTGTCGGCATATTCATCTTTACCGTTCATTAAATCGGCTGCTAAGTAATTATTCGGCCAAAGTTTGTAGTTTTTGTAAATCCGCTCATCAATATAATCAGCCAGTTGCTGAATGCTCTCGTTGGCCGTGTCAGCTTTTGCAAACTCTTCCAACGGTGCATCAATTGGTTTACCAAACGAAAAGTGAACCCTTCCTTTCGGACGAGTTAATCCAAAAGCCATACTTTTTAAATCATCAGCCTGTGTCTTCTCAAACCCCTCACTTTCACGTTTATAAATCTCTTCAACCTTTGAGATTCCGCAAGGCTCACGCTCATATGAAATAGAAAGAGGTACAATTTGCAGTTCATGAAAGCCTTCAACAAAGTCTTTTTCGTTGCTTAAGTTCAACATTTTAAGCAACGCTTGTTGCGTTTGGTCATTTCCGTCTTTTGTTCTTCCTTCGCGCTGAGCAATCCAAACTGACCTGTTTCTGCGGGTAATGGCTTCACGAATATAGCTAGAAAGCTTTTTCGAGGCCATCAGCAATTCTCGGGCAGGCAAATTTCGTTTGACAACAAAAGCTCGGTTGAGCTTTACCGCATGAACAATCCAATCATAAATCAATAAATTGTTGCCGATTGCAATTTCGGTCGTATTCATTCCGGCCTTTACAATAGTATAGTTTAAAAGTGCTGCATCCAGAATAATATCGCGATGATTAGAGATGAACAAATAACTTTTCGATTTATCCAATTGATCCAAACCACTCCACGTTACTCCACAAGTTGTTTTTTTTATAATCCAATCTGTAACCAACGAAAGCATAAAAGTCAACTGTAACTCCTCTACGCTCTGAATCTTCGACAACATTGCTTTCGCCTGAGCACGTTGGGTTTCATCCTGAAAAATAAATTGAAGTACCTCTTGAAAAATATCGTCTTTCAGCAATACGTTAATGTAGTGATTAACTTCATGGTCTTCATAAGGTCGAATATCATCATAGTTCATTTTCACCCCAATCCTTTAAGCATTTGCCGCAAAGATATAAAATCAACTCAAAACTTGAATCTTAACTGAAATTTAACTTCAGTCTTCTTGCCGCCATCAATCTGGCTATAACCACTACCCAGCTTGTCAAGCCCAAGAAACCAGCTTCTTGCAACTTTCACCCAAACGTCTACTTTTTCACATATTTTAACTTTTCCGTTTGCATAGATACGTATTCCTTCACCATAAAAGGCAGGAACCGAAAACTGGTAAAGTAGATCATTTTCAAAAGCGTAAACCCTCGAATCGTAGTCGTCAGTATGAAAATAAGCCAGCCTCAACCACCATGCCTGCGAATTACTTTCACTGTGAAAACCGACATCTTGAAAAACCATCCAGCCAAATGATTTTTGCTCGTGTTGATACCAAATGCACTCCCACCTGCTTTTTAAAATAAATTGTCGCCAAAGAACACCTTCAACTTGAATCCTCACCTTTTCCCTAGATTGTTCCAGATTTAACTTTGTAAAATTGCCATTCGATTTCACTGGCTTTTTCTCCAAAAAATAACGGGAATAAACCTTCCAGTCCTGATTAACCCTGTAATCCAACTGAAGTAAATACTCCTGTCCCTTTCCGGGCGCAACGGTTGCATATTTTATCCAGTTATATCGAAAAAAATCAGCGTACATGCGAAGGCTAACTCCCGCAATGGGTTGAACCACTGCTCCAAAATAAACGCCTTGTTCGTCATTCACTTTGCTCCCTTCGGTGAAAGCCCCCGCCAAAGGAGTATTGTAGTTTTTACCAATATTTCGGTACAAAAGAGACAACGCTATCTGGTCTGCCGGATTGGCCTGCACCCCTTGAATAAATGCCGTTCCTCTTGTACTGGACCAGGCTGTTTCTCCAAAAAAGAAATAACGGTTCAGCCCATACTTGTAGCTCAATCCGAGATTACTCACCTGTCTTCCATCAAACAGAAAAAGGTTGTAGTCTGCCCGTTTTCGTTGTAAGGGAAGTTCATAGCGAAAATGAATTCCGGTTAATCCAATGGATAGTTTATCGAAAGAAAAACTAAGGTTTGTTCCGGCAGTAAAGGCCCTGACCGAGTTTTTATCGTCAATTTCGTTTTGGCTCCGGTGCAAGCCCGAAGTTTGAAAAGAAGTAAAAACAGCGTCCCCATCAATACTGTCTTTATTTGCATCAAACTTCTTATACGAAACAAATGAACTCCATTGGAATTTTCCTAAATCCAGACGTGTTGCCACGCCGCGCAAAAAGTTATTCTCGTCAGTTGATGAATAGCTCTTTATACCCTGATTGAATTTTGCCACACCTCCTACCTCGGCAGACTTTGAAAGTGAAAAACCTTGCCAGGCTGTTAATCCTTGTCCAAACCGAACCAGATAGTCGCCCAAATAAAGGCGATGCTTTCCATCCTGAAAATCGAAATTCACATAGCCGCTATAGTAATCAAACCCCACGGGATTCGCTTCATTAAAAAAAGATTCGCCGGCATCCTTCTCCGCGGTTAAGCCAGCATGTAAACTGGGCTCCGAATACCGATAACGGAGATACAACTTTTCTGGTGAGCCTATGTATTTTCGCGGTTCTTTATATCCCTTTTGCTTTTCCAAAAGCCGAATGGCTCTTAGCATCACTTCTTGTCGTGGACGAAATCGAAAAGGCTTTTCATCCGACTCTCCAAACAACATAAAGGCCTGCAACACCCGAATTAAATCCGGGTTAAATCCATCAATACTATTCAATTCGAATGGCGAATAAATCTGACCATATTTTTTGCGGTAATCCAACAAATTGTCAATTTGTAGTCCCGATAAGAAATAGAGCCTCTCGAAATCTTCTCGAGTAGCTTGATTAATGTTGATCGGCCGTTCCCTGATCAATTGTAGTTCTTCGGTCAACTGCTCAACATCGGCGTTTTCCTCCTCCGCAACAGCTGCTTCTATCATGCTTTCCAATTCAGCTTGAAATTCATAATCAGTAACCTGTCCCAAAACCAAAGTCTGCAACCCCGAAAAGGCGATATAAAGAATCAGTCTTTTCATGGCAATTGGTAATAAATTGAAAATGACGGCGTGTATCCCAAAAACTGGTGGTAACTAAAGGTTAAGTCGGTTTGAAAGTGCCGAAGGGAGTAACCAATCCCCATCGCGAATTGTCGTTGACGGCTGTCAGCCCCCAATCGTAACTGAATTTGATCTCTCAGCTGGATCTCCATTCCGGCACAAAAACCGACAGCCTGCTTTTCCCATTGCTTCATTTCGATAGTAAAAAGCACCGTCTTTTCAAAAAGTTTGTGCACTCCTACTCGCCAAATCAAGGGGAAATCATAATCCACGGGCAAGTGCTGAAGACTCACTTCCGAAGGATTGAACAGCTGAGCACCAAGCCAAAAATCTTCTGCTAATTGAAATTGAATACCCAGATCGACAAGCAGGGCCCCCACTCGCTGATCATTTTCTGCCAGAAATAGCTGGTGGTAGTGAAACTGAGCTCCTCCAAGTAAGCGTTCAGCCAATCGTTTGGACACCGCGGCAGACCACCTATTTTCGCGATAAGCCTGATAACCAAACTGAGAAAACGAAAATCCAAAGTTGGTCGTTGCTATGGGAATTACGAGAAAAGCAGAGGCCGTTTGAAGCTCGTCCAGTAAAAATCGGCTTTCGTAGCTTAAACCAAGTGATGTTAATTTCACCAAGGCAATGCCCGCAGGGTTGGACCACACAGCAAGCGGTGATTGCAAGCTTACACTGGCATTGCCTACTGCTTTAAATCTCGCCGGAGTACGAAAGACTTCCTGCCCTTCGGCATCAACACACAACAATATAAAAATAACAAAAGCGACTCTTTTAATCATAACAAAAGGGTGTAACAGGTACACCCTTAAGCACAAAAGCAACGTTAAGTTACAATATTTTAGCTTAACAAAAAACTAATTTGTTTTGAATTTAAACTTCACCTCTGACAAATCTTTGTTGGCCTTTACAATTTTTTCTTTTAACTCCTCTTTAAAATTCTCCAATTTGCCCATCAGTTCTTTGTCGCCCAGCGACATCATCTGAACAGCTAAAATCCCGGCATTTCGGGCTCCGTTTATGGCCACCGTAGCAACAGGAATTCCCGGAGGCATTTGCAAAATGGCTAACATCGAGTCCCAGCCATCCAAGCTCGCTTTTATGGGGACACCTATAACCGGCAACGTTGTCATTGCTGCAATTACTCCAGGCAAGTGGGCAGCCATTCCCGCTCCTGCAATAATCACTTGAACACCCCGCTCCTTTGCACCCTTTGCAAAACGTTCGACTTCTTCCGGGGTGCGGTGCGCCGACAAAGCATTAATTTCAAAAGGAATTTCAAACTCATCTAAAATTTTTGCGGCACCTTCCATCACACTCAAATCAGAAGTACTTCCCATTATGATACTTACTTTCGCTTCCATCTTTTCAATTAATTTTTGTTTCTTTGTAGCTTTTTAAAATCAGAGCTAAAATAATCGAAAATAAACAGATTAAAAACTCTTTTTTCAATAACAAAAAAAAATCGGGCAATGGGTAATATTAAAATACGAGATAAGGAGTTCGAATTATTTATCCCTTACGAGAAAATTCGTTCGGTAATTGAGGAAATGGCTGACAAAATGAACGAAGAGCTGGAAGGGAAAAACCCACTGTTCCTCTGCATCTTAAACGGATCGTTTATGTTTGCAGCCGAAATTTTTAAACGAATTTCCTTACTCGATGCTGAGATTTCTTTCGTGAAACTCGCTTCGTACTCCGGTACTCAATCAACCGGAAAAATAAAAGAATTAATTGGCTTGAATGAAAGTCTGGAAGGAAGAACAGTTGTTATTCTAGAAGACATTGTGGATTCGGGAATAACAATTGACAATACGGTTAAACAGCTTCAGGATCACAAGCCGGCAGAGGTTCAAGTTGCCACACTACTACTAAAGCCCGATGCACTTGTAAAAGAAGTAAAGCTAGACTACATCGGCCTCGAAATACCAAACGATTTTATTGTTGGATATGGGCTGGATTACGACGGACGTGGTCGCAATCTGATCGATATCTTTAAAGCAGCAGAGTCGTAAAAGAAGGATACTCAAAAAAACCCAAAATAGATATTACCAACATGTTAAATTTAGTTTTATTCGGTCCGCCGGGTGCAGGAAAAGGCACCCAGGCCGAGTTTTTAATTGATAGCTTCGGGCTTATTCATTTGTCAACCGGCGATATTTTACGCAATGAAATTGCCACACAAACGGAGCTTGGCCTGCAAGCCAAAAAATTTATGGATAAAGGAGAACTTGTAACCGATGAGGTTGTAATTGGTATGATCAAAAATAAGCTGACAGCCAATTCGGAAGCGAAAGGTTTTATTTTCGACGGATTTCCAAGAACGGTAGCGCAAGCAAATGCGCTGGATGCAATGCTTGACGAAAATAAAACTCCGATTTCTGCCATGCTATGCCTGGAGGTTGAGAAACAAGAGTTGATTAACCGACTGCTTAACCGAGGTAAAACATCTGGACGTTCAGATGATCAGGACGAATCGATTATTGAAAACCGCATTTCAGTTTACCACGAAAAAACAGCCCCCATCAAAGATTACTATGCTGCACAAAACAAGCATTTTGATATTGACGGAATGGGATCTGTTGAAGAAATTGCAGCGCGCTTGAAAGAGACCGTAAAAACACTTTAATAGAAACAACACAACTTATAAGACGAATGTATTATAATACGTTCGTCTTTTTTTGTTTATTTTGCACTGTAACAAAATGATACCATGGCTGAAAATAACTTTGTTGATTACGTAAAGATATTCTGTCGCTCGGGAAATGGTGGCTCGGGATCAACTCACCTGCGAAGAGAGAAATTTGTTCCTAAAGGTGGGCCTGACGGCGGTGACGGAGGACGTGGCGGCCATGTGATTGTGAGAGGCAATGCTCAAATGTGGACACTACTTCACATGAGGTACAAAAGACACATTTTTGCCGGACACGGTGCATCTGGTGGAGGACACGGCAGCTTTGGCGCTGATGGTGAAGATATTACTATAGAAGTTCCGCTAGGAACTGTTGCTAAAGATGGAGAAACCGGTGAGTTTCTTTTCGAGATTACGAAAGATGGCGAAACCCAATACCTGGTAAAAGGAGGCCGAGGTGGATTGGGAAACACCCATTTTAAATCGTCGACAAACCAAACACCACGATATGCTCAACCGGGCGAAGACGGCGCTGAAGGCTGGAAGATTTTGGAGCTTAAAATTTTAGCTGACGTTGGACTTGTTGGGTTTCCGAGTGCCGGAAAATCAACACTTCTGTCGGTTGTTTCGGCGGCCAAACCTAAAATTGCTGATTATCCATTTACCACGCTTGTTCCAAACCTGGGGATCGTTTCGTACCGCGATCAGCAATCGTTTGTTATGGCCGACATTCCCGGAATTATTGAAGGAGCGCATGAAGGAAAAGGCCTGGGACTACGATTTCTTCGGCACATCGAGCGGAATTCCATGCTTTTATTTATGGTTCCGGCCGATAGCAAAGACCACCGGAATGAATATGGTGTGCTATTAAATGAACTTGAAAAGTACAACCCAGAGTTGCTGGACAAAGAACGCTACCTGGTAATCAGCAAATCGGATTTTCTGGATGAAGAACTGAAACAGGAAATTAGTTCCGAATTGAAAGATATTCCACATCACTTTATTTCGTCGGTAGCCAATCAGGGAATTATAGAGTTGAAAGATAAAATCTGGCAAATTTTGAATCCTTCGTAATGGCATTTATCGAATCCATAAAACAACTTGATCAATCCATATTCTTTTTTTTCAATGGAATGCACAATTCGTTTTGGGATATTGTCATGTCACTGCTGACCAAAACCGGAACTTGGTTATTATTTTACCTTACGCTCATCTATTTCATTGTTCGCAAGTACAAAATGAAAGCGCTTGTAATCCTCATATTGCTCGCGCTTACAATTGTCATCAGCGATCAGGTATCCGTTTTCTTTAAGGAAACAGTTAAGCGGTTTCGCCCTACTCACGAACCTGCTATCCAGAATTTGGTGCACTATGTGCACAGCAGAGGCGGCTTATTTGGTTTTTTCTCATCGCACGCCACCAATTCGTTTGCAGTTGCTGTTTTTACGGCCCGGCTGTTCAAAAATACTCGTTACCAGTTTTTAATCTACTTTTGGGCTATTCTGGTGAGTTATACCCGCATCTATCTTGGTGTTCATTATCCTTTCGATATCCTGACAGGAATGTTGGTTGGCATTTTAATCGGTCATTTTATCTATAAGTTGCTCGTTATTGTCGAAAATCGGTTTTTACTGCTTAAACTCCCAAAATTGGAATCCACTGGACTCACCAACGAGGAAAGCTATATCATCATGCTGGTCTTTTCGATTTTCATTACTACGATATTATTGTCGGCAAGCCAGCTGGTCCGACTTCAATAAATAAAACATGAACCAAGAACTTTTTCAAGAATACGAGAAATTTTTGACCTACGACCAGCAAAAGCTGACAACTCTTAAAAAGCAAATCAGGCAGTTGGCGCTCTTTCGCTTCTTGGTATTTGTAGGAATTATTCTATCCCTAATTTATCTACCTAAAGTTTCAGGTTGGATTGCCTACCCCCTCGCAACAGCTGGCACCATACTATTTTTCTACTGGATTAAAGCTTTTCTGAAAAAGGAAAAGGAAAAAAAGTTGTTCACCAATCTCGTCGATATTAACCAAAGAGAATTACTGGGTCTGGGAGAAGAATATAGTCAGTTCGAAAGTGGAAAAGAATTTATCGATCCGCATCACCATTTCACTTTTGATCTGGACATTTTTGGCCCGGGATCATTGTTTCAGTTTATTAACCGGACTGTTACTCAACTGGGAAAAAATAAATTGGCATCTTTTTTAAGTCAACCGGAAAGAGACATTACAACTCTGCAAGAAAGGCAAGCGGCCTTGGTCGACTTGGCCAAACACACAAGATGGCGTCAGTTTTATGCTGCCAAAGGATATAGCCACGACGAGGAGGACTTTATTCTGCTGCAAAAAATCACTCAAAAGTCAACTGTTCAAAACCCGAAAACGATCAAACGTTTGCTCATAATTCTTCCGATACTTTCGTTGGTTTCGTTTTTGGTTTGTCAGTTCACAACCATTCCATGGGCGCTGTTTATTTTATCATTAATCATTAATGGCGGCGTATTGGTTTATCATCGAAAAACAATACAGTCATTTTACAAGCTGTTTGGCAGTCAGTCTAAGCTATTGGCCAGATATCAGGAATTGTTAATTCTTATCGAAGACAAAGAGTTTAGTTCAGCCAGATTGAAAGAGTTACAAAACAAGCTATCCTGCGCAAATAAAAAAGCAAGCACTTTAATCGACAAACTTCAGCGCATAATGGCTCGATTCGACTATCGCCAGAATATTATAGTGGGGCTTGCATTAAACGCCATTTTACTTTGGGATTTACGCTGCAGTTATCAGCTTTGGCAATGGCAAACGCACTATAAAAATTCAATCAATCTTTGGTTTGAAATGATTGCTGAGTTTGATGCTTTATCGAGCTTAGCCAACTTAAATCACAATCATCCGGAGTGGACAATTCCCAAATTTGAAGATGGCGAGTTTCATGTCACAGCCAACGACCTGAAACATCCGCTGATCAAGTCGGCAAAATGCATTGGTAATGATTTTCGACAAAACGGATTGGGACAAATTGCGATAATCACCGGAGCCAACATGGCAGGGAAAAGTACATTCCTGCGCACCATCGGCGTCAACATGATTCTTGCAATGAACGGCTGCCGGGTCAATGCCAGTTGGCTGAGCTTAAAACCCATTCAGCTTTTCACCAACATGCGAACGACCGATAACCTGCAAAACGATGAATCATACTTCTTCGCCGAACTACAGCGGCTGAAAGCCATTTTGGATGAAATCAAGTCGGGGCAGGAAGTTTTCGTTATTATTGATGAAATGCTGAAAGGAACCAATTCCGAGGACAAACTTTCTGGCTCCATTAAATTAATTGAGCAACTCATTAGTTTAAATGCTGTTGGCATTGTGGCAACACACGACCTCAAATTAACTTCGTTAGCAGAGACGTACTCAAAAAACGTCAGCAACAAGTGCTTCGAAATTCAACTAAATGACGACGAATTAATTTTTGACTACAAACTAACCGATGGCGTTACGTCAACCATGAATGCCAACTTCCTGATGAAAAAGATGGGAATCATTCCAAACTAAGTTTTTATTTCTTTTCTTCTCCAATCGGATTCCATCCTTGCGCTTGCAGTGGAATAGCAGTGCCAGCCCCCGTTACCAGGTTGGTGCCCGATTTTTCCTCAACAATATGCCCAATAATGGTAATGTCAGGATCATTTTTGATCCGGTCGTGATCAGTTAGTGAAATCGTAAAAAGTAATTCGTAATCTTCGCCACCATTCAACGCCGAAACCAGTGGATTGATACTTAACTCATCGGCAAACTTCCGGGTTTGAAAATCCAATGGAATTTTCTCCTCATAAACACTACATCCAACTTTTGATGCTTTGCAAATATGAATCAATTCCGACGATAGACCATCTGAAATATCAATCATGGCGGTTGGCTTTACTCCAATATTTTTCAATGCGCGAACCATGTCGCCACGAGCTTCAGGTTTCAACTGGCGTTGCAAAATATAGTCATAACCCTCGAGCTTGGGTTGCTCTTTTGGGTTCACTTTAAACACCTCATTTTCGCGCTCCAGCAATTGCAGCCCCATGTAAGCGCCACCCAAATCACCCGACACACATACCAAGTCGTTCAATTGTGCCCCACTCCGATATACTAAATCCTCTTTATTGGCAACACCAATCGCGGTTACACTAATGGTTAATCCGGTTAACGAGCTGGTCGTATCGCCACCAACCAAGTCAACCTTATATTGCTCGCAAGCCATGTGAATTCCGGCATAGAGTTCATCCACTGCCTCAACCGAAAATTTATTGGAAACAGCTACCGACACCGTAATTTGGGTTGGCGTAGCATTCATCGCAAAAACGTCAGACAAATTCACAATCACCGCTTTGTATCCTAAATGCCTCAACGGCACATACATCAAATTAAAATGAATGCCTTCGGTCAGCAAGTCGGTCGTTACGACAGTATGTTGATTTTCAAAGTGAAGAACAGCAGCATCATCGCCAACTCCTTTCATCGAGCTTGGTTGCCGAAGCTGAATATCCTTCGTTAACCGTTCAATTAAACCAAATTCTCCTAATGTCGACAGTGCTGTTTGTGCGCTTGTATTATCCATGTTTTAAATATCAGACCTTTGGGTGTGTATATACTGTTTTCAACTGCAAAAATAGCTTTACTTGCTTATCTTTGCAATTAATTTAAACAGTCTATTTTATCGTTTGTTAATACAAGCGTACAATTAGAACGAACTAAATAGAGGGATATGGAAGAACAAGATAAGATTTTACACGAGGTAACCTCGCAAGAATATAAATTTGGATTCGTCTCGGATTTTGAGTCGGACTCCATTCCTAAAGGGCTGAGCGAAGATGTAATACGACTAATTTCGGCTAAGAAAAATGAGCCGGAATTCATGTTGAATTTTCGGTTGGATGCTTATCGAAAATGGTTGAAAATGCCAATGCCCGACTGGGCATATTTAAAAGTTCCGCCAATCGATTTTCAGGAGATCATTTATTATTCAGCTCCAAAGAAAAAACCACAGTACGAAAGCCTAGATGAAGTTGATCCTGATTTGATTGAAACCTTCAAAAAGTTAGGTATTCCTTTGGAAGAACAAAAAGTATTAGCAGGCGTTGCTGTTGATGCGGTAATCGACAGTGTTTCGGTAAAAACAACTTTTAAAGAAACATTGGCTGAAAAAGGAGTTATTTTTTGCTCATTTAGTGAAGCTGTGCAGGAACACCCTGACTTGGTTAAAAAATATTTGGGGATGTCCGTTCCTACTTCTGATAACTTCTTTGCAGCATTGAACTCAGCAGTGTTCTCTGATGGGTCATTCTGCTACATTCCAAAAGGAGTTCGCTGTCCGATGGAGCTTTCAACTTATTTCCGTATAAATGCTGCCGGAACCGGACAGTTTGAGCGTACGTTGATTATTGCTGAAGACGACAGCTATGTGAGCTACTTGGAAGGATGTACTGCACCAATGCGCGATGAGAACCAGCTTCATGCAGCAGTAGTTGAGATTAT
This sequence comes from uncultured Sunxiuqinia sp., assembly GCF_963678245.1. Classification (NCBI taxonomy): domain Bacteria; kingdom Pseudomonadati; phylum Bacteroidota; class Bacteroidia; order Marinilabiliales; family Prolixibacteraceae; genus Sunxiuqinia; species uncultured Sunxiuqinia sp. The sequence continues at coordinate 44,583 of NZ_OY782771.1, read as the reverse complement.
TGCACTTGACAGAGCTGAAGTGAAATACTCAACAGTACAAAACTGGTATCCGGGAAATAAAGAAGGTAAAGGCGGAGTTTACAACTTTGTAACCAAACGTGGCATTTGCCGTGGTGAGTCTTCAAAAATTAGCTGGACACAGGTAGAAACCGGTTCAGCTATCACTTGGAAATATCCTAGTTGTATTTTGATGGGCGATAATTCGATTGGCGAGTTTAACTCGGTTGCTTTAACCAACAACCATCAGCAAGCCGACACCGGAACCAAAATGGTACACATTGGTAAAAACACCAAAAGTACCATCATCTCTAAAGGTATTTCAGCTGGCGTTAGCGACAACTCTTATCGTGGTTTGGTAAAAGTTTTGCCCGGCGCTGTCAATTCACGAAATTTTAGTCAGTGCGACTCCTTACTCTTAGGTTCAACTTGTGGTGCACACACTTTTCCATACATCGAAGTGGGTAACAAATCATCCATTGTTGAACACGAGGCGACCACCTCAAAAATTGGCGAAGATCAAATTTTCTATTGCAACCAGCGAGGTATTTCAACGGAAGATGCCATTGGAATGATTGTAAATGGATATGCAAAAGAAGTACTAAATAAATTGCCAATGGAGTTTGCTGTTGAAGCACAGAAACTACTGGCTATCAGCCTCGAAGGAAGTGTTGGATAATCTTGAATATTAATATAAAATTTTGAGTTTGTTCCGACAAGGAGCTCAAAACTCAGAACTCGAAACTACAAATAATATGCTTACAATAAAGAATTTAAGAGTTGCTGTTGAAGGGAAAGAAATCCTGAAAGGAATCAACCTTGAAATTAAAGCTGGCGAAGTACATGCCATTATGGGCCCCAATGGTTCCGGGAAAAGTACTCTAGGTAATGTGCTGGCCGGAAAAGAAGAGTACGAAGTTTTAGAAGGAGAAGTAACATACGAAGGAGAAGACTTGTTAGAACGCTCGGCTGAAGACCGTGCCCGCATGGGATTGTTCTTGGGTTTTCAATATCCTGTTGAAATTCCGGGAGTACCAATGGTCAACTTTATAAAAACATCAGTTAACGAACACCGCAAGTATAAGGGTTTAGAGCCACTAACTGCGGGTGAGTTCCTGAAGCTAATGCGTGAAAAGAAAGAGCTGGTGCATCTTGATTCTCAGTTGACGAACCGCTCGGTAAACGAAGGATTCTCGGGTGGAGAGAAAAAGAAAAATGAGATTTTCCAAATGGCAATGCTAGAACCCAAATTAGCGATTTTGGACGAGACCGATTCCGGTTTGGATATTGATGCTTTGAAAGTTGTTTCAGACGGAGTTAATGCCTTGAAAGATCCTAGTCGTTCAACCATCGTTATTACTCACTACCAACGTTTGCTAGACTACATTGTACCCAACGTTGTTCATGTATTGTACAACGGGCGGATTGTAAAAACAGCCGGAAAAGAACTGGCGTTGGAGTTGGAAGAAAAAGGATACGATTGGCTTAAAACAGAAAATGTATGACATTGACCGCAAAAAAGATAGCACTTAGCGAAAAATACACGGAGCTGTTTTATGCAAACCAAAATAAGTTGGATGAAGGTTCATCAAACTTGTTTAACCGAATGCGTGAAATTGCTTTCAAACGTTTTGAAAAAGCCGGAATTCCCGGATTCAAAAACGAAAACTACAAATACACCAACCTAGAACGAGTATTTGGTAAAAGTTATCGACATATTTTCGAATACGAGAAAGTCGATGTAGACCTGAATGAAGCGTTTCGTTGCGATGTTCCTCAACTGGATACGCACGTTGTGCTTTTAGTAAACGGATGGTATTACGCTAAAAATCAGCCTCTGGAAAACTTACCCAAAGGCGTGGTGGTTGGCAGCATTAAACAGACCGCCAACGAAACACCCGAATTGGTAGAAAGCTACCTAAACCATCAGGCAGGTTTATCTGACGATCCGATGGCAGCATTAAACACAGCTTTTGCACAAGATGGATTCTTCATGTACGTACCCGATCATGTTGTTCTCGAGAAGCCGGTTCAGGTCATCAACATTATGCGATCCAAAGATCCTGTTTTTGTTACGCAGCGAAATTTGATTGTTGCCGGGAAAAATAGCCAGACCAAAGTCGTTTTCTGTGATCACACCATGAGTGATTGTGATTTTTTGGCCAACAATGTTACGGAAGTATTTGTCGGAGATGATGCAGTTGTTGACGTTTACACCATTCAGAACCAGAACAACAAAGCGAACTCGGTCAACTCTTCGTTTTTCAAGCAAGGAGCAAATTCAAACTTGTTAACGAGTGTTGCAACCCTGCATGGAGGTTTGATCCGCAACAACCTGAAAGCTGAATTTGCAGGAGAGCATGCAGAAGCCAACGTTTATGGCATCTCGTTTACCGATAAAAAACAGCATGTTGATAATTACACCAACATTGAACATGCTCAGCCAAATTGCTTGAGCAATCAGGTATATAAAAATGTGTTGGATGAAGATTCTGTTGGAGCTTTCACCGGACGGATTCATGTGGTTCGCGATGCGCAAAAGACCAATGCGTTTCAGCGAAACAATAATGTGTTGCTAACCGACTCGGCTCAAATGAACACAAAACCTCAGCTGATTATTGATGCTGATGATGTGAAATGTAGCCATGGTGCGACTATCGGACAAATTGATGAAGATGCTTTGTTTTACCTGCGCGCCCGGGGAATCGGTGAAAACGATGCTCGAATGATGTTGATGAACGCCTTTGCACACGAAGTGGTGCAAAAGATACGCATCGAACCACTTCGCGATCGTATTGACGAACTGGTTGAAAAACGACTAAAAGGTGAATTGGCGAAATGCCACTCTTGCGATAAAAATTAATTCGATCTATATTTAAGCGGGAGTAAAAACTCCCGCTTCTTTTTTAGCTGACGTACAATGACACTCGATATTGCCAAGATTCGGAAAGATTTTCCTATACTCGACCAAAAGGTTTACAATAAATCTCTGATTTATTTCGACAGCGCAGCATCCTCACAAAAACCCTTGTGTGTTCTGAAAAAAGAGGAACAGCTGCATGTCGAGTATTATGGTAATATTCATCGGGGAGCCCATTATTTAGCCGACCAGGCAACCAACGATTATGAAGCTGTTCGCGACGATGTAAAAGATTTTATTCATGCAGAATCCAGAGAAGAGATTATTTTCACCAAAGGAACAACTGAAAGCATTAACTTGGTTGCTTTTTCGTTTGGCGAAGCATTTATAAGCAAAGGAGACGAGATTGTTATTACCGAAATGGAGCATCATGCCAATATTGTTCCGTGGCAAATGATGGCTGAACGCAAAGGAGCCAAAATTGTGAAATTACCTTTTGCAGATGATGGCCGGTTGGAGATTGAGAAACTAGACGAACTGATCAGCGACAAAACGAAACTGATCGCAGTTGCTCATGTGTCAAACACACTGGGTACAATCAATCCTGTGAAAAAGATCATCAGCAAAGCCCATGCAAAGAAAATAAAAGTATTGGTTGATGGCGCACAAGCAATGTCTCATCTTAAAGTTGATGTGCAGGAGCTGGATGCTGATTTTTATGTTTTCTCGGCACACAAAATTTATGGTCCCAATGGCGTTGGCATAATGTATGGCAAAAAGGAACTGCTCAACAAAATGCCGCCCTACCAAGGTGGAGGAGAAATGATTTCGGAAGTGACCTTTGAAAAAACAACATACAACGAACTTCCGTATAAGTTTGAGGCCGGGACTCCGCACATTACCGGAGTAATTGCTTTTGGAGAAGCCATTCGGTATTTGCAGTACCTCAATATTGAAGAGGTTGCCACTTACGAACATCAATTGCTGAACTATGCCACTGACAAGTTACTTGAAATTCCTGGCATGCAGATTTACGGCACCCAAAAAGAAAAGTCAGGTGCAATTACCTTCAATATTGAAGGGATCCATCCATTCGACTTGGGAACCATGCTGGATAAAATGGGCATTGCCGTGCGTACCGGCCGACTGTGTGCTGACCCGGTGATGGACCACTACCAACAGACAGCCATGATCCGGATTTCATTTGCTGTTTACAATACCCTCGAAGAAATTGACCGATTTATTGAGGCTCTGAAGAAGTTAGTGACCATGTTGGGATAGCATAAAATTTCAACAAAGTCTAGTCAGGTAAAACCATCAATTTAACAGCGAAGTCGTCCAGGTACATTTCAGCTTGCTCCGGGTTGAAAATATAAATCTTCAGCACCGAACCTGACTTTATTTTATCCAAATCAATTTGCTCGTTGATATAAACAGGCATCCAATTACCAAATGATTTGATCTGGTTTTTAAACGAAATTCCCTTCCAGAGTGAGTGTTCTTCTTCTCGTTCAACCGAAATAACGATAGATGGATCAGCATCATCAATCATATTGATGTAGAAAGCTGATTCAATGATCAATTGATGTAAATTTTCTAAACCTAAAGAATCCAACTTGATTGCTATCGTTGATGAATATTCGCCAACTCGGGAAGAAAAACTGCCTGAATAAACATGTTGTTCATCCTTCTGAAAACCGGACCAAACAGAATTAGCTGACTCAAAATTGTTAGTCGACTGGAAGACCACATCAGGCTCCCTGAATTCTTCAATTCGAAAAAGCTGGATGTTCAAAACTGAATCTTCAAAAACGACTTCTCCCGCTTGCTTTTCTTGCGCATAGAACGGCAAATTTTGTTTTGTCACATTACTCAAATAGCGGGTGTACCAATTTTTCAATAAAAAAACGGGAACTCCTGAAACCGTATCAGCCGGTTCAAATTCGGAATAGGTATAAAACTTACAAACAGAATCATCTTTAAAACCAGTAAGGTATTTTGCGATATTTTTTTGTACGTGATCTGTAATGACGATACAAGGTTCTGTTTTGGATAGAAGTTGCTCTTTAACAATTCTTTCTTGTTTGCTGAAGTTTATCTTCCGGGCATAAACAACCATTTTTATTGGAGCGATCAATAAAGCAACAAGCAACAAACAGCTAAATCGAATTGTCTTCCATTTCGATTTATTGAACACAAACCAAATCAACAAAGCAATGAGTAGTGGAAAATAAAGTGTCCAACTTATTTCATATTTCATCAAAACAGAAATACCAAAAATTACCAAAGTTATCAGAATTAAACGTAAAGGAGCTTTCTCCTCCCGAAATAATCCTCGTAACGCCAATGCAGCTGCAATAGCAGCAACCGGAACTAAAAATAAATAATGGCGCGGATCAAGACACATCGGTGAGTAACTTGTTGCTGAGATACTCATAAAATTGGAAGACAACAGTAAAACAACTGCTGAACCAGTAAAAAAACTAGCCTTATCAGGCTGTAAAAAAAATCGCCTATTGAACAGCTTTCTGGGCATGGCAAACAGAAAGATAAACGGCACAAGCATCGATTGCTTAATCAACAAGAGTACAAATTCGTATGAAATTCGCTTTAAAGTAAATAGAAAAGGTTGTTCCGAGTAACTGCACAAGTTGAGGTAACTGTTTTGAAAAATGGACTGAAACCGAACAAGAGCTTGCCCGGCATAAATCTGCCAAAAAGCAAGGTACAAGCCGATAAGTAATATTGTTGATAATGAAAAATAAATCCAGAACCTAAAATGTCGTTTATGTAGCAGATCAGTGAGGATAAAGTACATGAACAGCGGTAAAAGCAAGATGATGGTTCCCTTGGTGTTAAACCCCAAAAACAAACTAAACGCAGCTGCAAACGCATACCACCCCGAAGAAATACTACTTTTTCGGAACTTAAATTGATAGACAAAAAAGACCGCCGAAAGAGAAAAAAATGCGACAAATGAGTCAGGCATCAATTTATCTGAATAAAACAGTGTCCACGAACTCAAACTAAAAAGTGCCAGCCCGATTGTAATAATTGCGGGTTTCTCCTTCTTTAAAATGAAGAATATAAACAGCAAGCTTCCAATTGTTACCAACAATGCCGGAAGTGCTGAAGCAAAATCATTAATTCCAAAAATCTGATAGGACAAACTCGTCAGTCCTATTAAAGTAATTCGAAATGAAAAATGATCTTCAGCGTTGAAAATGCCATTTGACAAATCATTGGCCAGTTTCGCGTAATGCAAATCATCGTAACCGAAATGTCCTAAGTAACCAAAAAAATGGTGTAAAGTCAGAACTCCCACGAATCCAAGTAATATCAGCAATTTTATAGTTTGATTTTTCACTCTCCTGTCGTTTCAAATATTATTATTGATTTTCCTTAAAAATATCCTCAAGAACTTCTGGTTTCAGATGCACACCATCATAAAAATCAGCCGCTGATAAATTTAATTTATTCGGGTTAGTAGCTCCAGCAACTTTCAATTGATAATTTTTTGCGATCCTCAACAAGTAATCATCAACCATAAAAACACCCTTGCATTTTGGCGATTGCCGCATCAGCCTGTATGTGTCGGGGTGATAAGGTGGAATATAAAGAATTACCTCACATTTTTGAGTTTTCAAATGATTGACAAAATCTTCAAATAACTGGCATTGCAATACCGACAGTTCATTGAAATGCTCATCACCACTGGAGTAAAAATAGTTAGTTGCCCTTTGTTTCATTTCATCTTCAGAAGCGTTAACCACATCCTTCGGAAGCAAACGCACACCGCTTGGCAAAAACATCATCTTATTGTCAGCAATAGAATTGCAAATCTGGAAAGTTTCTGTTTTTCCCCGTTGCCTTAACGATCGAACTAAATAGCGAACTGAAAAAAGCTCCTTTATCCATTCTTTCTGCAATTCCCACTTTGAGGGGAATTGCCTTCCTGAAAGATCGCTGGTTTTCTGTAACATCTCAACAAAGTCTACCCGGTTATTCAACCAACGCTTTTCGACAAAAGCATTTCCAAATAGCCATTGGTCGGCACAAACAATTATTGTTTCAGGTAGTCGTTCCTGTTTTTTTACAAACAGATTCAAAAAAGCGTACATATCCTGAAACGTACAGTTGGTGACAGAAGCATTAAAGAAGGTTTTCCCGGGGAAAGCCTCTTCAGAAAGCCCTAATGTACGACTCGATCCTAAAACCATTACTTCCGGCTTAAACGGTAACTTATCAATCCATTGTTTCTTCAATACGCGTGAATTGATATTCATTGGTCCACCAACCATTTTCCCATTTGAAAGTGCTTCAACCAAGGTAGGAATGTAGTCCTTTCGAAGTGTATAATCAGGATCAATCAAATAGTTTATTCCTCCAATAAGAACCAAAGGAAGCAAAAGAATCAGGATTATTTTTTTGGCAACTTGCATACGTTAAAACTGGAAATAAATAAAAATTCGATCGGTTTGAAAAGCAAATAATATCGATAAAATTACAAAGTAATAAGCCACGTATCGCACCAAAGGTCTTGCAGATCCGATATCGAGCCCATGTCTTTTATCTCGCTGAATCCATTCTCCACAAAACAAGATGGCAGAAAAGAAAACTCCAACTAAAACATGTTTAGTTTCAACAATCCGATTTAAGCTAATTCCATCTTCGATACGAATGATCCGTGCAATAAATTGAAAAGCCTGGCTGATATTTTCGGCTCTGAAAAATATAAAAGCGAAACATACCAAAGCAAAAGTTAGAAAAATAACTGGCAACTGATTGATTCTAATAGGTGTGTCCTTTTTCTCTATTGAAAATGGCTTCGTTATTAAATAGAGTAGTCCGTGTATCGCTCCCCAAACAAGAAAAGTCCAATTGGATCCATGCCACAATCCGCTAATAATGAAGGTTGTCATCACATTTAGTCCCTGCCTAATTTTTGAACGACGATTTCCGCCCAAAGGAATGTACACATAATCGCGAAACCAGGTTGACAGGCTAATGTGCCAACGCGTCCAGAACTCTCGAATATTTCGAGAGAAATAGGGTGAATTAAAGTTATGCATTAAGTCGAAGCCCAACAAAGAAGCAGTACCAATAGCAATGTTGGAATAGCCTGAAAAGTCGCCATAAATCTGAACTGAAAAAAGGACAGCTCCCAAGCATAACCAAGCGGCACTCATCGTTTCAGAGTTAGCAAAAATCTGATCAACTATCGGGGCTATACTATCGGCCACAGCCACTTTGGCAAAGAAACCCCATAATAGCTGACGAAAACCATTGCTGGCCAGTTTATAATTAAATTGATGACGCTTTGCAAATTGAGGCAGCAGATGTTTTGCCCGCTCAATAGGGCCGGCAACCAATTGAGGGAAAAAGGCCACAAAAGTAAAAAAAGCGACCGCATCGTGGGTTGGCTGCAACCTTTTACGGTAAATATCGATGGTGTAACTGAGTGTTTGAAAAGTATAAAAGCTAATGCCAACCGGAAGAATAATATTTAGCGTTGAAGGATGAACAATATACCCGAACTGCTCCAATAAGCTGGCTAGCTCAGCAGCAAAAAAACCGTAATATTTAAAAAAGAATAAAACGCCAAGATTAGCTCCCAGACTTATTCCCATAAATAATCGTTTCCGAATCTGAGCATCGGCTCTGAAAATAGAAATGCCGCAGAAATAATCGACCACTGAACTCAGAATAATCAAACCCAAGAAACGATAATCCCACCAACCATAAAACAGGTAACTAGCGGTTAAGAGAAACAAGTTACGAAGCTTTCCGGAATAACGGTTGAAAATTCCCCAATAAAGGATCAGTACAAGAGGGAAGAAAAGTACAAATTCAATCGAATTAAAAAGCATGCGTTATGGATTGTTCATTTGAGTAGAAACGCGAAAATCATCAAAACAAATATATTGATCTTTTGACGAAGTCCAACTCAGGTCACCACCCCCCATAAACACACTGTAAAAGACTTGATCGATTTGAAGTTTTATGTCCTGTCTAAAAAGGAAAGTGTTTTGAGAATAGGCCTTTTGCCCATCAAACCATGCTTCAATAATTCCATCTTTCTTTCCGGGAGTATTCATTTTGATGTGCTGTGTAATGGTATGCCACTTACCACGAGCAATCTGCAACGTATCTTTATCAGAATTTTTCAAAAATAATCGTTCTCCCCATTGGGAAGACTGATCAGGGTAATAAAGATAAAAACTAAGCTTTCCTTCATCCCAAAACATCATTCGGGCGCTCCATCCATCGTAACCATCAGGGACATTGCCTCCGCAATTTGCGATACCTCCTGCAAGGCCTGGAAGTTTGCCCCCTTTTACAAAATCAAAACCATTTTCAAATTTTACACGATAACTAAAATAATATTCCTCTTGGGGAGTAATCGGAAATTTCCATTGTGCACCAACAATCGGGTCATAGCACATGGCAGGGATCACAACCTGCAAAAAACGATTATCATCCTCTTCTGCTATAAAAAGAGGATGTGGAGTAATTCCCAGTTTATAGAAAACAAAGTCCTTTTTGCCACATACCAAGCTGGCTCCGGGCCAGAGATCCTTAGTCACTTTGTCTGTTAGTTTACCGGTATCTAGTTGGCTAAAATCAATATTGAAATTGGCGTCATTTATTTTTTGCTCGGAGCACGATATTGCAATTAATAGTATATATATAAATAGCCACTTCATTTTCATAATATACTTGTAATTAATAAAATACAAAATAGTTAAATCTATTTACATGTGTGAATCATTACACATGTAAAAGTACAAACATAGTAGATTACATTTGACTTTCCCATTCAACTATAATTATGTAAGCATAAAATGCCAATTCTATCCCAATTACTCCTACGACGATTTCAAGAATATTTGATTTTATGAAAATTAACAAAGTTTATTCTCCAAACCGATTTCGAATGTACTTCCAATCTCTAATCTCTTCAAACTTACTAAAGCTCTCAATGGTGGAAGGATGTCGTAACAATGACTCAACGGTTACTTCAGGGATTTCATTATTGACCAGATCATTTCTTACAAAAATAAAGTTAAACCCCATTTCGTTCGCTCCCACAAGTCTGTAACCTTTCTGACGAGCCAAATTTCTCATTGCTACTGGAGAAGCTCCATGATAAACCGGATGTTTTCCCGGGAAAAAATAATCAGCATCATAAGGAACAACAATATCCTCATAGCCAAATTCATTGTGTGTTTCAATAATCACAACTTGAGGGTTGACAACCTCCAAAGCCTCCCAAATCCAATAATCATTTCCATCAATATCAATCGACAACAAACCAATTTCATCCTTAAATCCGGCTTGCTCTATAAGTTGATTAATATTCTCGCGCTGTACGTTAGCACACACAAATTTTGGAGAATAGTTCCATGGATGTGGATATTTTGAATAGAATTTTTTGCCGCGTTTTATCGCCTTTGCATTGCCGTCAATAAAAAGACCATGCCAACCAAAATTAAAATGCAGATTTGCGCTATTACTATTCACCCCGTCGTCAGACCCAATTTCAATAAACGTTTTATTAGTCATTCCGATTATTGAAAATACAAATAACAGCTTCCCATCTTCTTCGAATTGAGAAAAAACACGAAACCCGGTTTCGTGTAGCTTTGGCATATTATTACTTTTCTTACAGTCTTGGTAATAATGATATAATTGCCGTTGGCTGATTTGTGTAGATGGATAGAACCGGTTTCTAATCTTTGTAATTAGAAAAAAGCTTTTAAGTAGGTTTTTTATCAAGCGCATCATCGTTACTTGTCTTTATGCAAATATGTTTTATTCAGTAAAGATAATAATCCTATTCTCTTTTTATGAAATGAAAAATTTAGTGGAAAAAGAGATCCTAAATAAAACAGATATCCAATATCAATTGCCTTTGGGAGGTCGAAATGGTTTAGGTTTGCCTATAGCTGACTTTAAGTCATTACTAATATCTCGTACGGATTGACTTTTTGTAAATTGGCAAAACAATATGGATATAAAATGTGTCCCGCTGCTGTACTCTTTTTGTCAGCTTCGCGTTCCTTTAACAAAGATTTGAGAGAACGACGGTCCAATTTTTGATATAATCTGCAAGAATAAATTTAATTTTGACATGTGAGTAGTATGTTTTGCTGTGCAACTCAGAGATAATTTGAGATACTGACACACCTTCTCACGTTAAAATCGTTTAGGATGCGAATGTACTAACAACTATTGTTTTATGAAATTTGTATTATTAATCTTATTTTCAACATTCAGTTTCATTAGTAGTTTTTCCCAAAACCCGCTCATTGAAAACAAAAAATGGGAACTGGAAAAATTCAGAGATTCTAAAAGTAGGAGGATGATTTTTGTCGATGAATATCACTATTTGGAATTTCGCGAACGGCGCGTTCGTTATTCAATTGATTGCAATAAATGTTCGTCGCCATACGAATTTGTAACGAAAGATACAATTCTGTTCGAAGGGCCTCCAATGTGTACGAGGAAAGGTTGTCTTGAAAAAGATGAGTTTCAAATAACTTTCGATGGTCAATACAAAATCTGGCAGAAAGGGATGTATCTGGTCATTCAAAAAGACAAAGAAGTCTACTACTATAAATAATAGTTTACGCAACCTTCAAAGCCATATCGAATCATTCAATAATATGAAAAGGAAAATTCTTATCTCATCAGTCATCTTTTTATTATTTACCATGCAATCCTGCTGGTGGTCTGGGAGTGAAGATGATACAATATGGGTATACAAAACGAAGGAGGATTATTCGGACAAAGTGACCATAGAGCTTTCCAAAGATAAAACGCGGATCACGTCTTTTTATGGACCACCTGATGTTCAACTTAGGTGGCCCGAGAAACTGGCCGATGGTTATTATTTAAACGGGACGTTGGGGGTCAATTCAGCAATCCTTTCGGTTACCAATGAGGAATATATGAAACAGGAGCTTCCTTTTAGTATCGACAGCATGTTTAGCTTAATAATTGACAAAGACCCTTTTCTTGAATTTTATCAATACCAAGGAAATGAATTTGTCATCGAAGGAGGGTTTGACACAGTTCGGATTAACACGCTAATCAAAAACAAAGAACTCACAAGGTATTTTCACCGGATAAAATAAGGACACATCTCCTCTCTCATTGTACAAAATGCATCCAAGCTTTCACAATAGAACGGAGAAAGTCTGGCTTTTTACAGCGGAACAAGATTAAAATAAAAACAGGAACCATCCTAAGTTCCTGTTTTTTCCTTTCCTCTTTTTGCTGAGTTCTCAGCTTCGGCTTTCCCCAAAAAGCCTGTAAAAAAACGTCTATCACCCTGAATTTTGTTCAGGGTCTACTCGTGTTTACTTACCTTTTCTTTATTTTATTAAGATCCTGAAACGAGCTCAGGATGACTTGAGATGCTAAATTACCTTTACAACTGACCGAATGACCGATGCCAGCTGGTCAGCCTGCATCACTCCGCTTCCTGTCCATTTTTGCTGTCCATTTTGGAAGATCATCATGGTCGGAACGTTGCGAATCTGGTACTTCATCGCAATTTCCTGATTCCGATCCACATCAATCTTAATAATCCGAACCTGGCTCCCCAGTTGTTCTTTTACCTGCTTCAAAATGGGAGCCATCATTTTACAAGGGCCGCACCATTCAGCTGAAAAATCAATCAAAACAGGTGTTTCTCCTTGAATAATTTGATTAAACTTCTCCATGTTCTTCTGATTTTTTCGGTTTCTTTTTCAGGTCACTAACCAAGTACCCCATTAATCCGCCATACAAGGAACTAGTATGCCAATTCGATTGAATTGGGCACGTTCCGGAAGTGCAGCCGATGTAGTACCAATACAGGTATCCGGCTAAACCACCAATAAAAACGCCTACTAATCGCCACTTATATTTCAGAATAAATTCTTTTACTTTTTCCATAGTACAAAAAAACAATTCAGAATAGTTTTTCCAAGTGACTCATGTCACACAGCTTCAATTTTAAATACAACTTTAGTTAGATTCTATGAATTGAGGGAGCTCAAATTGGAAAAATCGACCTTATTACGACTAAGTTTCACCATGCCATTTTGTTCCATCTTTTTAAGCAAACGGGAAACCACTTCACGGGAGGTATTCAACTGATAGGCAATATCCTGATGTTTGCCATGAAACAGCTTTTCTCCCGTCGCTTCGAACCGCGCCTTAAAAAAACGTTCCAGGCGCTGATCCAAATCCATAAAAGCAATGGCATCAATGGTATCCAGCAATTCATCAAAACGCTTCCGATAAACATACATCATATATGATTTCCACTCCGGATAATGAATCATCCATTCATCCAACAGCTCAACCGGAATGCGAACAATCAGACTATCCTGTTCGGCCAATGCGCTGATATTACTTTGTTGTTGTCCCATGCAGCAGGTTAATGCCATACTGCAAGCCTCGCCTGGATTTAAAAAATAGAGTAGTAACTCACGAGCTTCATCATCGTGACGAATAACCCGCAGGCTCCCTTCTAAAACCAAAGGGAACGATTTTATGAACTGACCTTCCCGAATCAGCTGTTCACCGATTTTGATTTCCTGAACAAATCCTTTTTGCTCAATTTCGTCCAACAATTCGTTGGGAAAAAAGGGGAAACGTTCATTTAATATGCTGCGAAGTTCTAACATGATAGTCTTCAAAAATAGCAAGAAAGTCGCATTTGCAGCAACTAATCACACAAAATCATCGGAACTCCGGCTCTCTATTCAACTGACGAAAACCTTAATCGGGCGCAAAGTGTTTGTATAAAGAGCGATTAAAATTGAAAACAGAAAACAATGATTAGTAAACAACTCTTATTTTTCGGACTTTTTGTTCTTGCAGTCGAATATTATGCTTTTACAGCCATTAAAACCGTTCTGAAAAACACATCCGGCCCTTGGGCCTGGGTACTTTTCGGATTTTACTTTGTACTTGCTTTAGGAGCAGTGTGGAGTTTGTATGCGTTTCCACGCTGGGCTAAAACAAGTTGGCCTTCAACAACCATGAAATATGTTGTAAACATTTTTATTGGTGTTTTCTTAGGCCAGGTACTGATGGCTGTCATCATGTTTCTGGGCGACATTCTGATTGCTGTTCCAAATCTGTTTAAGTACCTGACTTCGTTTCGGACAGCAGCACCGGAAACGACAAGTGGTGAGCGATTCATCAGCCGATTTACATTCATTGCTCAAACAGCTCTGCTCCTTGGAGGAGCTCTTACAGCAGGATTGGCGTATGGCATGACAAACCGTTACAGCTATAAAATAAGACGAAAAAACGTTTCCATCGATAATTTACCTGAATCATTAAAAGGGTTGAAAATTGCGCAGATTTCGGATATTCATTCAGGCAGTTTTGATGATCCGGAGGCTGTTGCCGAAGGAGTTTCAACCATTATGCGTGAAAAGCCTGACCTCATTTTATTTACCGGCGATTTGGTGAATGATAAAGCAGAAGAAGTAAAACCATACCTCAACATCTTTAAGAAACTTGAAGCCCCAATGGGCGTCTATTCGATTTTGGGAAACCACGATTACGGTGATTACCATAAATGGCCATCAGAAGAAGCGAAACAAGAAAACCTGAAACAATTGAAACAGCACCATGCCGAAATGGGATGGCGGCTTTTACTTGATGAGCATTTGATTCTAACTAAAGGAGACCAAAAACTGGCGTTAATTGGGGTAGAGAATTGGGGAGCCAAAGGATTTACACAGTATGGGAATTTGGATCTTGCCATGCAGGGACTGGAAGACTCTGACGTTAAATTGAAAATACTAATGAGTCATGATCCATCGCATTGGGAGGCGCAAGTTCGAGAAAAATACCGAGACATTAATCTAACCTTGAGTGGACACACGCACGGGATGCAGTTTGGGATCGAAATCCCCGGATTTCAATGGAGCCCGGTTCAATACATGTACAAGCAATGGGCTGGTTTATACCAGCAAGAGAATCAATATCTGTACGTTAACCGCGGATTTGGCTTCATTGGCTATCAGGGGCGTTTGGGAATATTACCAGAAATTACGATACTGGAATTGGCTTAACTTCTTCGTTCATAAATTGAAACGCAATCGATTCACTGTCGTTCTCAAATTTAATTTCGAACTCTGAAGAAAAAGCATCATCGTCGGCAGGAAACCATTTCCTTTTGCTTTTATCTATCAAAATAAACAAGCCATTTTCGTCTCCCACTGCACAAAAGCGGTCGAAATCGCCATCATAAATTGGCAGATCGCCAAGCTGTTGAATTTGTCGGTAACACTTTTCAATATTCGATGTTGGCATTCCAACTTCGCTGATACTTAAAAAAGCATGATGATCAAACGTGTCCAAACTTTGAATACCTAAGCTTTTGCGTGCAATCAGTTCAATGATATTTTGATCGGCATCGTAAAAGTAAATGGCACGAGCGTTCCAATTGACAAAATCAACCAGGCCCTTTCCCTCATGCTTTATTACCGGAATTCGTTTTCGCAACCAAGCCAAGGCTTCAGGATCTTGATACGACGGAATATTGATTGCAATATGGTAGGGAGTAACATTCTCGCGGTATTTAAAAATCAGAATTGAAGCACCCACCGCCAATGAAAAAGATGTACTGTTTTCGTTGAGCAGCGGTAATTTTAGAGTCTCGCAATAAAACTCTTTTTGGCTCTGTAAGCGAGAAGTGTAAATCGTAAGCTCTTTAATATTCATAGTCTAAAAGTGTGGAAGTAAGCTTTTTAAAAGTCTATAATAAAAAACAGCTGAAGTATTCAGAAGTTCGCCCTCTGCATTATGTTTTGCAGATAAAAAAAAGCAACAAAAACCCCGAAGCCTCTGCTTCGGGGAAAAAAACCAAAAATCAACTAACCTTTAAACCGTTTGGCTACTTCATCCCAATTGATGACTTTCCAAAAAGCATCAATGTAATCGGGTCGTTTGTTCTGATACTTTAAATAATAAGCATGTTCCCAAACGTCAATTCCAAGAATTGGAGTCCCTTTTACATCAGCAACATCCGTTAACGGATTATCCTGATTGGGTGTGGATGAAACAACCAAACTATCACCCTGCTTTACCAACCAAGCCCAACCTGAACCAAATCGGGTTGCAGCTGCATTGGCAAAAGCTTCTTTAAATTTATCAACAGACCCTAACGAGTCATTTATAGCTTTTAATAAATCTCCTTCTGGTTGGGAAGCACCACCGGGCGCCATAATTTCCCAATATAAATTGTGGTTGTAAAAACCACCGCCGTTATTTCTAACGGCTGTAGAAAGGTTAGACACGTTGGCTAACAATTCTTCAATTGATTTTCCTTCTAGCTCTGAACCCTCGACGGCACCGTTTAATTTGCTAGTATATGCTGCATGGTGCTTGCTATGGTGTACTTCCATAGTCTGTGCATCAATGTATGGTTCTAAAGCGTCGTATGCGTAACTTAATTTTGGTAATTCAAATGACATAATCTGTTATCGTTTTATATGATTTTAAGATTCGTTTATCTTTAATACAAATCTAAGGGCAAAATTGTTTCGATCCAAATCGTATTAATTCATTTTTTATTGATTTTATTGATTGCTAATAGGAGTAATCAATAGCTTTAAGGTACGCTGGTTCGGCAATCAGTGATTATTTTAGTTTCTTTGCGAAAAAAATACCGTGAATCGAGAAATACTCCGTTTAGCCTTTCCCAACATTATTAGCAATGTGACTATTCCCTTATTAGGATTGGTGGATATCGCATTAATGGGCCATTTGGATTCAGCGGTTTTCATTGGAGCAGTATCACTCGGAACGGTCATTTTCAATTTTATTTACTGGGGGTTTAGCTTCCTGCGAATGGGAACCAGCGGATTTACGGCCCAAGCTTACGGCGAAAAAAATGAAGGTGAGAGTTTTCATATTCTTTCGAGAGCCATGCTAATTTCCACCTTGATCAGTGTTGTCATCATCGTATTGCAATTTCCAATTGAATGGATAAGTTTTAAATTGATTAATGGGAGTCACGAAGTAGAATCGCTGGCTCGTGAATATTTCAGAATTCGGATTTGGGCTGCACCTGCCACACTCGGCCTTTACGTTTTGAATGGCTGGTTTTTAGGGATGCAGAATGCCAAATACCCCATGATTACATCTATTGCTGCTAATGTATTCAATATCGGACTAAGCTTTTTCTTCGTAAGATCGTTACACATGAATTCCGCCGGAGTGGCCTTGGGAACTGTTTTAGCTCAATATCTGGGAGTCGCTGTGGGACTGATATTTCTTTTTAAAAGCTACCGACATCTGACCGTTCACTGGAACTGGCAATCGATTATTAAGCCGACTAACTTAAAAAGCTTCTTTCAGGTAAATACCGATATTTTCATCCGTACGTTTTGTGTCATTTTTGTATTTACCTTTTTCACTTCGAAGTCGGCCGGAATCAACGATCACATCCTGGCTGTAAATTCTATTCTGATCCAATTTTTATTGTTCTTCGCCTTTTTTATCGATGGTTTTGCCTATGCCGGCGAAGCACTTTCCGGACGTTTTGTTGGTGAGAAAAACCGAAGCCAGTTTCTCAAAGTTACCCGTTTGCTTTTTTATTGGGGAAGTATACTAGCACTTGCTTTTGGAGTATTTTACTTGTTTGCCAACCAAACTGTCTTAAGCGTGCTCACCAATCAACAGAATATTATTGAAACAGCGTTGGAATTCAAATTATGGGTGGTCATCACTCCAATCGTTTCTTTCGCCTCCTTTATCTGGGATGGCGTTTACATTGGAGCCACGGCTTCGAAAGAAATGCGCAACAGCATGCTTGGTGCCAGTATATTGGTGTTTCTTCCCTCATACTTCCTTTTACAACCGTTCTTCGGCAACCATGCACTTTGGCTGGCTATGATGTTATTTATGTTGAGTCGTGGAGTAATTCAAACGTTTTTGTTTCCACGAATTATCAGACGTAATTTCTAACTGCCACTTATCTTTTTAGTAGAGAAAGCTACTGCCTCCTAAAAATTCGCGAATAAGTGAAGTTGGAGGGATCTCAAAATCATCGATACTTTTGATGTAGCTGAAAAATTTCAATAATCGATTAGCCTCGCAATATTCAACTTGATTCTCCGGCACATTTTTCAAGAGCTGTTCTGCATACTTTTTCAAAACAGCCAACTCATACACCAAGGCCGAATTAAACATTACATCTGCATTTCCCTGGTACGGGAAAATATTTTTCTCTTCGCCATGTTTCACACTAGGCCATCGCTTTATTGTTTCAGCAGCTGAATATCCGCGATATAAACTGTCTCGGATCATTCTTCGAATTAAGCGATTATCAGTTGTTGAAATGTGATTATGATCGTCAAATGAAACCTGAGTCAGCGCTGACAAGAAAATTTTAAAGCTCTGTTTTGGAACAATATGTGGAGTAAGCCCGGGATTGTTGCCGTGAATTCCTTCAACAATCAGCAGGTGACCTTCGCCCAATTTTAGTTTTTTACCTGAATTGACCCGCTTGCCAATTGCAAAATTGAATTTCGGTAAATCCACTTCCTCTCCATTAAAAAGCTGCAACAGCTGCTTATTGAAAAAACCGACATCAATTGCTTCCAGTGATTCAAAATCATATTCACCATGCTCATCCAAAGGTGTTTTCTCCCGGTCAACAAAATAGTCATCCAACGAAATCATGTTCGGAACCAACCCATTAACAGCCAATTGAACAGCCAATCGTTTACTAAATGTCGTTTTACCAGAAGCTGACGGACCCGCAATAAGAATGATTTTCACCACATCTCGCAAAGCATCAATTTGATTAGCAATTTCGGCGATCTGCTTTTCGTGTAAAGCCTCTGAAATTTTAATAATGTCTCCACTTTTTCCCATTGCAGTATAATCATTCAATTTTCCCAAATCGGGAACATCTAGAATACTGACTCGTCTTTTATGTTCTTTAAAAACATCCAAGAGTTTATCCTGCTTAATGACCGGATAGAGATTTTCGAAATCATCGGACTGTGGAATTTGAACCAAAAGACCATCAAAATAAGGAACTAACCCGAAATTAGTTAAATAACCAGTTGACGGTACATGGTGCCCGTAAAAATAATTGGCATAGCCATTGACGAAGTATAAATAAGAAAACAGCGTACCTTGTTGCTCAAACAAACGAGCTTTCTCCTCCAATCCCTGTTTAATGAGAATGTCGACCGCTTCGTTTGTTGGGATCCCTTTTTTCTCGAACGGAATATTTTGCTTAACCCACTGATGCATTTCATTTTTCAATTCAAAAATATCAGAATCGGTAATTTGTCTTTCCAGCCCAATCAATTCACAATAATACCCTTGAGAAATGCCATTCATAATTTTCAACTTCACCTGTGGAAAAGTCTCTCGGACAGCGACATAAACCAAGAATAGTAAAGATCTTGTATACAAGCGGCGTCCGTCCGGGTGCGAATAATCGATAAAACGAATGCGCTTAGCTTTAACAACAGAAAAAGACAATTCCTTAACTTTGTGATTGACTAACGCTCCGCAAACGGGATTTTCAAGATCAATTTGCAGATCTTCTTTTATTTGATCGAGAGTAGTTCCTAATGGGTAAGCTTTTGTTACCTGATTATTCTCGCAATAGATTTCAACTGTTTTCATGATTATCAGATTCAAAATCAATCGTTTGATCTTTCAACAACAAAACAACTGATTTTGTAATTTCTTTAGCCTGTTATTTGAAATACGTTATTCTGACGATAAAGCTAACTCTTTTTTCAGATACTTGGCAGTATGAGACCTTTTGATTTTGGCTACTTCCTCCGGAGTTCCGGCACATAGTAACTTTCCTCCTCCCTTTCCACCTTCTGGTCCAAGATCAATGACGTGATCTGCAACTTTAATCACATCCAGGTTGTGCTCAATTACAATTACCGTATTGCCACGATCTACAAGTTTATTGAGCACTTCGAGCAAAACACGGATATCTTCAAAATGTAAGCCGGTGGTTGGCTCATCCAAAATATACAAGGTTTTTCCCGTGTCTTTTTTGGCAAGTTCCGAAGCTAATTTTACCCGCTGCGATTCACCGCCGGACAAGGTTGTAGACGATTGCCCGAGTGTAATATATCCCAATCCGACTTCTTGTAAAGTTTTCAATTTGTGTACAATGGAGGGAATGCTTTCAAAAAACTCAACCCCCTGATTAATTGTCATGTCGAGCACATCGCCAATTGATTTTCCTTTGAAACGGACTTCCAGCGTTTCGCGGTTATAACGTTTACCGTTGCAGGTATCACAATGCACATACACATCAGGCAAAAAATTCATCTCAATAAGTTTCAATCCGCCACCCTGACAATCTTCGCAACGACCACCTTTTACATTAAATGAAAAGCGTCCGGGCTTGTATCCTCTGATTTTTGCTTCTGGCAGTTGCGCAAACAATGTACGAATATCAGAAAATACGCCTGTATAAGTCACCGGATTTGAGCGCGGAGTGCGCCCAAGTGGGGACTGATCGACTTGAACAACTTTATCAATATGATCCAGTCCTTCAATTTTTTTGTATTCCAACGGATCTTTAACCGACTTGTAAAAATACTGGCTTAAAATGGGTTGTAAGGTTCCGTTAATCAAGCTTGACTTACCGCTACCAGAAACTCCGGTCACACAAATCAGCTTTCCCAACGGAAAATCAGCATTGACTCCTTTTAAGTTATTCCCGTTACATCCCTTCAATTTAATTGACTTTCCATTTCCGGGTCTTCTAATTTCGGGAACTGCAATTTGGTGTTCACCAGTCAGGTACTTTGAAGTAAGCGTATGCTGTTTTAGCATAAATTCGGGAGTTCCTGCTGCTACAACCTCGCCACCATGACGGCCGGCATAAGGGCCCATATCCACAATATAATCGGCCGAAAGCATCATATCTTTATCATGCTCGACCACAATGACAGAATTACCGGTATCGCGTAATTTTTGCAGGGAGTGTATAAGGCGAATATTGTCACGATGATGTAAGCCGATACTTGGTTCATCCAAAATATAAAGCACATTAACCAATTGTGAGCCGATTTGCGTTGCGAGACGAATACGCTGCGACTCTCCGCCAGACAAGGTTCTTGATGTCCGATCAAGTGACAAATATTCCAAACCAACATCAATCAAAAAACTAACCCGGTCACGAATTTCTTTAATGACTTCGATTCCGATTTTTCGTTGTCGGTTGGTTAAACGATCTTCCAAATCAACCAACCACTCACTCAATTCAGAAACATCCATTTTGGCGACTTCCGAAATATTGAAATCATCAATTTTAAAGTGAAGCGACTCCTTTTTCAACCGTTGTCCGTAGCACTCGGGACAAGTTCGTTCTTTTACAAACTGGTTTGCCCATTTCTTCGCCTTTTTTGATGGATTATCATCTCGCTGACTATCGATGTATTTGATCACTCCTTCGTAAGTCATCATGTAATTGACCGAACTTCCGAGAGGCGAATTTTTCAACTGAATGCGTTCATTCGTTCCATTTAGCACGATACTCAATCCATCTTCAGGAATATCTTTTATAGGTGTTTTTAAATCGAACCCATATTTTTCGCCTAAGGCTTCAATCTGCCAAAATATCAAGGTGTTTTTCTGAGTTCCAAGAGGTGCAATTCCACCTTTGGAAATGCTCTTACCGGAATCCGGGATAATTTTTTCCAGATCAATTTCAGCAACCTGCCCTAAGCCATTACACCTCGGGCAAGCTCCTTGTGGTGAGTTGAATGAAAAATTATGGGGTGCCGGCTCTGCATACGATATCCCGGTAGACGGACACATGAGCTCCCGACTGTAATACTTCATATTATCCGAGTCGTTTTGCATAACCAAGGTAATCCCATGGCCTTGTCTCATAGCCGTTTGCAACGATTCTTTCAATCGCTTTAGACTTCCCGCCTCCACTTCCAACCGATCGATCACAATTTCAATGAAGTGATTCTTATAACGATCGACTTTCATATTCGGAACCAACTCCTTCACCTCGCCATCAATTCGGGCATACAAAAATCCCTTTCTCCGAAACTGCTCAAACAGCTCCCGATAATGACCTTTTCGACCACGAACAATTGGAGCCATCACCAAAATACGTTGGTCTGCAAATTTTTCCTGAATCAGCTTTAAGATTTGATCATCGGTGTATTTCACCATCTTTTCTCCCGTCTCGTAGGAAAATGCCTCTCCTGCTCTGGCATAAAGCAGTCGCAGGAAATCATAAATCTCAGTAACCGTTCCAACAGTTGATCGGGGATTTTTATTGGTGGTTTTTTGCTCTATGGAAATCACGGGGCTCAAACCCGTAATTTTATCGACATCCGGACGCTCCATATTTCCCAGGAAAGAGCGTGCATAAGCGGAGAATGTTTCAATATAACGACGTTGGCCTTCTGCATAAATTGTGTCGAATGCCAATGACGATTTCCCACTACCACTTAAGCCGGTAATTACGGTCAGTTGGTTTCGTGGAATCTCCACATTTATATTTTGAAGATTATGCACCCGTGCACCGTGCACAACTACCTTTTCTTCATTTTCAATCAGCTCTTCATCAAGAACTGCTGTATTAGTTTTCTGCATTTTCTTGTTTTCTTAATAATCTAAACCCCTCTGCAGGAAGTTTAATCTCGTAAGTTTTACTCGCATTGTTCGTTAGGTAAGCTTCGCGCAACCACGGATTTAACATTTTCAGAATTTTGTAGTTGGTATTATGCTCCTGAGCGAAATCAGCAAAATTGGAAACCGGCTCCGAAATTTTTATCGTTTTGGTTTTCCACAAGGGGTAAAATTCATCTTCCGGAATATCAAAACCATACTTACGAGGATTCTCCATCACTAATTTGAGTGCCAAGATTCGGAAAACATATCGGCTGGTTTCTTCTCCCAACAGCAAGTCGTAATAATTGGTCTCTTGTTGCCGCTCAATTTGAGACGCAATAAAGTTTCGCCCGGCATTGTATGTAGCTGCAACCATCGTCCAACTGCCATACTTTTCGTATGATTCATGCAGGTATGCACATGCTGCGTGAGTCGATTTTTCAATGTTATAGCGCTCATCGACTTCGCCACTTACTTCCAACCCATAATCGCGGGCAGTACCTTTCATAAACTGCCAAAAGCCAACTGCCCCTGCCGGTGAAACAGCACGCGGATCAAAACCACTCTCAGCCAGGGCGAGGTATTTAAAATCCGAAGGAATACTGTCCTCTTTTAAAATTGGTTCGATAATGGAAAAGAAACGCGGAGCCATTTTTATGAAACGAAGCGTTTGAGAATGAAAATACGAATTGACCAATAACTCCCGATCAAGACTCTCAAAGACGTCAAAGTATTCCAGTGGCACCTCCTCTCCTGCAAATATTAATGAATCAGGCACTTCTACGGAACTGTAAAAATGCTTTTTTACTCGCTCTGGAGTTTGTTCCGGATAAGCTGATGACTCCAAAAGCTGGTAACCACCAAGCACTAATGCAACTATAAATACAGTGTAAACTATTCGCCTCAAATTCCTCTTCATATTCCCTTATTCAAAATCATTAAACGGCAAAAATAAGCGTTTTGTATTTGGCTTTCAACTTAATTAATAATAAAAGCAAATCAACCCACTATTTGTTTACACTGAATTTATGAATGTCTGACTTGCACTTTCTTTTGCTTTTATAACTTGAGATTAGTTTTCTCTTAAAAAAGTTCACTTATTTTCTTCGGCAAATCTTAAAACGAAAAAAGCGAGCTGAAAATTAATTCAGTCCGCTTTTTTCAACAACCAATATATTAAAACATGCTAAGAGAAAATCCTCGATTAGAAGTAGAAGATATTACCCTTACTTCTTCGTGTAACCTTAGCTTTCAGGATTTCAACAACTGTACGACGGTTTTCGGCGTGTTCCGCTTCTGTACAGTTTACACCATCATCACACTTGTTCACTAGCTGAGATTCACCAAATCCAACGTGTTCAACCCGGCTAGGATCGATTCCTTTAGACACGAGATAGTGGAACGCTGATTTGGAACGTTTTCGGGACAGCTCCATGTTAAACTCATCTCCACCACGGGAGTCAGTATGCGACTCTAAACGAATTTGCAAGTCAGGATATTCTTCCAGTACAGAAACCAACTTATCCAGTTCCTGGGCCGCATCAGGCCGAATATTCCATTTTGCCAGGTCGTAGTATATGTTTTCAAGCTCGATTCGAGTTCCTGCATCCAACGAGTACAATTGTACCAGGTAATCAATAAGTCCCGGTTTCATTCCAACGGTATTGAAATCGATATCAGTTCCAAAGAAATTATAAGCTGTTACATTCACCTTATAGTCTTTTTCGGGCTCAATATTATGCTTAAACTGACCTTGATAATCGGCATAAATCGTATCAATGTCAGTACCATCATTAATTGTTAACATCGCATCAGGAATTGGAATATTCCCCAAGATATCGACCACTTGCCCCTGGAATACAAATTCCGGATCCAGATAAACCTTGTAGTTCTTATCAACAAAATCTCCTTCATTCGTCAAATCCAAATCGACCACCTGATCCAGATAATTATCGATAGAAGCAATTAAGGTATATTTTTTATCGACTTCCAGTTTAACTGACATTTTACCATCGCTGTCCGACTGCCCGGTTGCTGCAACCTGTCCATCCCCGTCAATAATATTTACATTCGCACCAATTAAAGCACGTTTGGTATAATTTGAAAGCGTCAGGATATTAAATCGGTAATCTTCCATTTTCAGATAATAAATATCATCATCACCAACTCCACCCTCTCGATTGGAAGAGAAGTAACCAGTACGTTGATTGGGATGAACAACCAATCCAAAATCGTCAGCAGGTGAATTTATATTATTTGTGAATGTTGAACGTTGACTGTATTCTGTAATCGGGAAGTCGATGTAAAACAGATCCAGATTTCCCTCACCTGCATGACCATCGGATGAAAACACCAGGCTACCATCACTATTCAAGAATGGAAACATTTCTTTTCCTCTTGTATTTACCTTCGGTCCAAGGTTAATTGGCTTTGACCAACCAGTATCCTGGCGGACGCAATAGAACAAATCAGTCATCCCCATTCCTCCGGGCATATCGCTTACAAAAATTAAGGTGTCTCCTGATTCACTAATGGTAGGATGTGCCACTGAGTATTCGCTGCTATTGTAGGGGAACTTCTCTTTAAACTGCCAGGTTAAAGCAGTCTTTTCGTAAATGACTATTCCCAAACGAATATTTTTCTTTTTGAAAACAATATTCAACTCCTGAGGATTTTCCCAGTTTGATTGGGTTAAAAACAACTCTCCGGTGTTCTCGCAAAAGGTTAAAGGTCCTTCATGATATTGCGATATCATGGTTGTCAGTTTTCTTCGATCAGTAATTATATTTCCCATCAGATTCAGATCAGAAGAAAACAGATCGTAAAAGGCTTTATTTTTCTTGTCTGATTTTTTACCGGCTTCCTCTGTGTAAGAAGAAAAGATTAACTCATCTTCAATAATTGCAGGCCCAAAATCGCTGTATGGTGTATTAATATTTTGTAATGTGTCAATCGACATATCAACATCGTCAAAAAGACTTTTTTGTGCATGCCCGCTAAAAGCAATCAGGATGAATATAAATATCTGAATGTATCTTTTCTTCATATCATTAGAATTTTTCTATTGTTAGAAATAACGTGGTGATGTGTAACGAGTTTTCACAAAATTCAATTCATAGGATATCATAACTTCATGCGTTTCCTTGCCATACGAACTAATATTCGTTGTATTGAAATCGATGGCGTAACCGAGTCGTAGTTTTCGGTTAATAATAAATTGAGTATTAAACCCAAATGCTCCCGCACTTCGGTACATCGCTCCAAGCCAAAACTTGTCGTTAAACAAAAAACTAGCATTTACATCTGTAACAATTGCTGTTCCAGCTACATATCTGGATGCAAATGACGGTTTAAATTTGACCATATCACTCATTTCAAAAACGTATCCACCAATCAGGGTCATATGCCTCAATTCATAATTGGTATCATAATTTTCCACTCCTGTTTCAAAATCATTTTGTAGAATTTTGGGAATGGAAAAACCGAGATAAAAATTATCAGCATATAAGAATGCTCCAACACCAAAATTAGGCATAAACTTTTTATCAATTACGCCTTCAAAAGCAGGATCTCCTCCTCCTCCTGGAGTATATAGCGTATAATCGTATAAGTTATTCTCGTAGTTGGTAAAACCTGCTTTTAATCCCAGTCTCAACGAAACTTCATCACTCATTTTTAACTTGAAAGAATAGTCTGTAAAAACAGCAAATCGTTTTTCAAATCCTAAATCATCACTCATGATTGATAAGCCTAAGCCTACATTTTTGCCTCTTAACGGAGCCTGACCAGTAAACGTGTAGGTGTGAGGTCCATCTTCAAAGCCGGTCCATTGCTGACGACCAAGAGTCATCAAACCAAGGCTTTCCCATGTTCCGGCATAAGCCGGATTGTAGGCCTGAATATTAAACATGTATTGACTATACATTGGATCTTGCTGACCAAACGATGCAATAACTGAAGATACTAACAACAGTAAGCTTAAAACGTATTTTGATATATTTTTTATCATCTTCATGTCAGTGCATTTTATCGGTTAATATAAACGATTCCTTTGTGTATGGTTGAACCATCCAATATCAAAACCAAAAAATAAGTTCCCGAAGGTAAGATCTCAGAGTTTGAACTTCCTCCTACATTTGCACGTCCATCCCACCAGGCATCCGGATCGCCGTATATTGGTATATTTCCGAAGTTTTCTTTCTCAAAGACTTTCGTACCCCACCTGTTATAGATTTCAATGTTTGCATTTGGATATTGGTATATTCCTCTCACCCGGAAGTAGTCGTTAATACCATCACCGTTTGGAGAGAATCCATTAGGGATTAATAAATCACAGGATTCTTCATCCAGATAATTCGGGATACCATTATAATTACAGTCATCGTTGGTTGGATCACCGTCTCCATTATCGTCTTCGTTCAATGAGGTTTCAATTCCATCATTATCGTCATCAGTGTCCCTCCAATCTGGTGTACCATCACCATCACTATCCTGAAGAGGTACATTAGTTCCGGCCGAATTGTCTGCACTCCCCGTACCAGCAACGTTATCGTTAGAATCATCGAGTCCGTCACCGTCTGAATCAGAATCTGTATAAGCAATATCCGGTTGACCATTTTTATCAGTATCCTGAGCTTCTATATAATCTGGCACATGGTCATTATCACTATCTTCGTCCAAGTAATCTTTAATTCCATCGCCATCAGTATCTGTAAATCCAATTGGAGTTCCTCCGGTGTCTGGATCATAGGCATCATCCAATCCATCACCATCTGAATCAATTCCTGCTGATGAAACCAAATTGGTCAAATTATCTTGTCCTTCAAAATTGTCAACAATACCATCATTATCAGAATCAATATCCAAGTAATCGATAACACCATCATTATCGTTATCCGAAGAATTATTGACTTCATCTGATGTTAATATTCCATCGTTATCATCATCAATATCTCTCCAATCCGATAAAACATCATTATCTGAGTTAGGGCTTGGAGTATTCGTTCCTATCACGTTTAACGGATCATTAAAATCATTTGTCGTATCATAAGCATCATCTAATCCATCGCCGTCCGAATCTTGTCCGCTTGGTGCGGTATCTGCAACTCCATCGCCATTGGCATCATGTGCTTCAATGCTGTCAGGAACAGAATCGTTGTCCGAATCTTCATCCAAGTAATCAGGATCACCATCGCCATCGGAATCGATTGACGCGATAGGTGTACCTCCATTATCTGGATCATAGGCGTCATCAATGCCATCTCCATCTGTGTCTTCACCTATTGGTGGAACGTAAGCTCCTTCCGGTTGGCTTTCCTGGTTATCGGTAATACCATCTCCATCGGAATCGATGTCCAAGTAATTGGCTAATCCATCATTGTCAGGATCGTTGTTTTGAGTCGCTTCTTCCTGATCGGTCAGTCCATCATTATCTGAATCAGTATCTCGGTAATCTGAAACCTGATCACCATCGGAATTGTCGGTCGGTGCGTTTGATCCTGTTACGTTTGCTACCGGATCCTCACCAATAGCAACTGTATCATAAGCATCATCCAATCCATCACCATCACTATCTGTTCCTACTGGAACTGCATCGGCAACACCGTCATGATTCGCATCATGCCCTTCAGTTGAATCATCGATTCCATCATTATCCGAATCAGTATCAACAAAATCAGCCAAACCATCATCATCTGAATCAACAATTATAATTGGTGTACCGCCTGAATCATCATCATAGGCATCATCCCATCCATCGCCATCGCTATCAGTTCCTACTGGAGCAACGTAGTTCTTTTCATCCTGACTTTCTTGATTATCTGTAATGCCGTCATTATCCGAATCAATATCCAAGCTGTCAGGTATACCGTCATTATCCGAATCCACAGTTTGATCTCCTTCATCAACATCAAGGATACCATCATTATCATCGTCAATATCGACAACATCAGCGGCTCCATCTTTATCTGTATCAAGGAAAATAACTACAGTTGCCTGATCACATAATGGAACCAGTGCGTTGTCGCATACCTCATAAGTAAACGAGTCTAATCCGAAATAGAATTCATCCGGTGTGTAGATATAAGTTCCGTCAGAGTTTATAACCAAACTTCCATTAGTTACATCAACAACCGGAGTTGTATTTAAAACCAGTTCATCACCATCGGGATCGCTATCATTGGCCAATACATTTGCAGCTTTGTCTTCACGGTTAAACCAATCATCAACTGCATTTGGTGCATGGTTTACTTCTGAAACATTAATGTAAACCGTCGCGTGGTCACAGGCCGAAGGATCTCCATCATCGCAAACCTGATAAGTAAACTGATCAGGACCGATATAATCAGTATTTGGAGTATAAGTAAAGAAACCGCCTGCATTAAGAGTAACCGTTCCATGAAGCGAAGCATCCATTAAACTATAGGTTGTATTATCATCTTCAGGGTCATAGTCATTTGATGAAACATCTCTTATTAGTTTACTATTAATCTTGGTAAAGAATGCATCATCAACAGCAACTGTAATATTATCATTCGCATTCGGATCTACAATAATAATGACATCTGCAGTATTGCACATCGCAGGAGTTAAGTCATCGCAAACCTGATAAGTAAAGTTCACTTGCCCGGAAAATCCGTCTTTCGGGATATATTCGAATGAACCGTCAACAAATACCTGAACCGTTCCTACTGGAGGTTGAACAACCAATTCAGTATTAAACACGAGTGGATTACCATCCGGATCATAATCATTCTCCAGCATGTTTCCTGTTACTTTTACATTTTCCTTCGTAACATAGGCATCTTCATTGGCAACCGGTGGTTGATTAGCAGTTGAATGATCACTAATTACCGTAATATAGACACTCGCCATGTCGGTTCCACCTTGCCCGTCGCTTAGCAGGTAAGTGAAAACATCTTCCCCAAGATAACCAGCGTTTGGTGTATAAGAATAAGTTCCATCTGTATTGAATACCAAGGTTCCGTTTGAAGGACCAGACTGCAACGTGGTTGACAATGAATTTCCATCAATATCGTAATCATTGGTCAGTACTTTACCTGTTGTTTCCTGATTGACGAAGGTGTTATTCAGATCATCAACGGCTACCGGTGGATCATTTACTGGCGTTACATTAATTGTAACAGTTGCCTCATCGCATTGACCATATGCATCGCAAATCTGATAAGTGAATTGATCTGATCCATTGTAGTTCGTATTGGGCGTATACGTTACAGTTCCATTTGAATTGACAACCACAACTCCATTTGTTGGATCAGAGGTGATCTCCAACGAACTATTTACCAAATTATCATCACAATCCAAATCGTTTGCTAATACTGCAATTGTAATTGGAGTGTCTTCAGGAGTCGATCGACTATCATTGATCGCCTGAGGTTCGGCGATCACGTTAATTGTTTGCGTACAAGTTTCTGTATTTCCACTGTTGTCAGTCACCATCCAAGTTACAACAGTTTCTCCTGCAGGATAATTTCCACTTGCATTTGATGAACTGTTAAAGTCGTTTATTACTGAGACAACTCCACAGTTATCTGAAACTGTTGGTGAAGGAACACTAACAATGCCCGTGCAAGTTCCGTTAGATTGAATAGTAGCCGTAACGTCTCCAGAACAAGTAATTGTTGGAGGAATGGTATCAACAACAGTGATTGTCACATCACATGTTGCTATATTTCCTGCTTCATCTGAAACTGTTACTGTAACTGTTTGCGCTCCAAGAGTTGCACATGTGAATACCTCGGTGTCGAGAGAGATTGATATTTCCCCGTCAATGCCAGAGCAATTATCTTCCAGATCAGTAACAATTAACGTAATATCTTCATCTGTAATAGCGTACTGATCACTTTCATCTAACTCAACGGTAACATCATTACAAGTGAATGTTGGAGGATTAACGTCACTTACTGTAAAGTTTACATCACAGCTGGTTTCGTTACCCGCCTGATCAGTTACCGTAATGGTTACTACATTTACTCCCGTAGTTACTGTAGTGCCTGCTGCTGGAGATTGCGTGATAACCAGATTTCCAACGGTTGTACAATTATCACTTGCAGTAACATCTCCTGTAAAGTCAGGGACCAACGCTTCACAACTGCCATCGGCATCTGCAGACTCAGCTGTTGCACATGAGGTGATTACCGGATCGGTGTTGTCAACTACTGTAAAGTTTACATCACAGCTGGTTTCGTTACTCGCCTGATCAGTTACCGTAATGGTTACTACATTTACTCCCGTAGTTACTGTAGTGCCTGCTGCTGGAGATTGCGTGATAACCAGATTTCCAACGGTTGTACAATTATCACTTGCAGTAACATCTCCTGTAAAGTCAGGGACCAACGCTTCACAACTGCCATCGGCATCTGCAGACTCAGCTGTTGCACATGAGGTGATTACCGGATCGGTGTTGTCAACTACTGTAAAGTTTACATCACAGCTGGTTTCGTTACCCGCCTGATCAGTTACCGTAATGGTTACTACATTTACTCCCGTAGTTACTGTAGTGCCTGCTGCTGGAGATTGCGTGATAACCAGATTTCCAACGGTTGTACAATTATCACTTGCAGTAACATCTCCTGTAAAGTCAGGGACCAACGCTTCACAACTGCCATCAGCATCTGCGGACTCAGCTGTTGCACATGAGGTGATTACCGGATCGGTGTTGTCAATTACTGTAAAGTTTACATCACAGCTGGTTTCGTTACCCGCCTGATCAGTTACCGCAATGGTTACTACATTTACTCCCGTAGTTACTGTAGTGCCTGCTGCTGGAGATTGCGTGATAACCAGATTTCCAACGGTTGTACAATTATCACTTGCAGTAACATCTCCTGTAAAGTCAGGGACCAACGCTTCACAACTGCCATCGGCATCTGCAGACTCAGCTGTTGCACATGAGGTGATTACCGGATCGGTGTTGTCAACTACTGTAAAGTTTACATCACAGCTGGTTTCGTTACCCGCCTGATCAGTTACCGTAATGGTTACTACATTTACTCCCGTAGTTACTGTAGTGCCTGCTGCTGGAGATTGCGTGATAACCAGATTTCCAACGGTTGTACAAATCACTTGCAGTTAACATCTCCTGTAAAGTCAGGGACCAACGCTTCACAACTGCCATCAGCATCTGCGGACTCAGCTGTTGCACATGAGGTGATTACCGGATCGGTGTTGTCAACTACTGTAAAGTTTACATCACAGCTGGTTTCGTTACCCGCCTGATCAGTTACCGCAATGGTTACTACATTTACTCCCGTAGTTACTGTAGTGCCTGCTGCTGGAGATTGCGTGATAACCAGATTTCCAACGGTTGTACAATTATCACTTGCAGTAACATCTCCTGTAAAGTCAGGGACCAACGCTTCACAACTGCCATCAGCATCTGCGGACTCAGCTGTTGCACATGAGGTGATTACCGGATCGGTGTTGTCAACTACTGTAAAGTTTACATCACAGCTGGTTTCGTTACCCGCCTGATCAGTTACCGTAATGGTTACTACATTTACTCCCGTAGTTACTGTAGTGCCTGCTGCTGGAGATTGCGTGATAACCAGATTTCCAACGGTTCAGTACAATTATCACTTGCAGTAACATCTCCTGTAAAGTCAGGGACCAACGCTTCACAACTGCCATCGGCATGTGCAGACTCAGCTGTTGCACATGAGGTGATTACCGGATCGGTGTTGTCAACTACTGTAAAGTTTACATCACAGCTGGTTTCGTTACCCGCCTGATCGGTTACCGTAATGGTTACTACATTTACTCCCGTAGTTACTGTAGTGCCTGCTGCTGGAGATTGCGTGATAACCAGATTTCCAACGGTTGTACAATTATCACTTGCAGTAACATCTCCTGTAAAGTCAGGGACCAACGCTTCACAACTGCCATCAGCATCTGCGGACTCAGCTGTTGCACATGAGGTGATTACCGGATCGGTGTTGTCAACTACTGTAAAGTTTACATCACAGCTGGTTTCGTTACCCGCCTGATCGGTTACCGTAATGGTTACTACATTTACTCCCGTAGTTACTGTAGTGCCTGCTGCTGGAGATTGCGTGATAACCAGATTTCCAACGGTTGTACAATTATCACTTGCAGTAACATCTCCTGTAAAGTCAGGGACCAACGCTTCACAACTGCCATCAGCATCTGCGGACTCAGCTGTTGCACATGAGGTGATTACCGGATCGGTGTTGTCAACTACTGTAAAGTTTACATCACAGCTGGTTTCGTTACCCGCCTGATCAGTTACCGTAATGGTTACTACATTTACTCCCGTAGTTACTGTAGTGCCTGCTGCTGGAGATTGCGTGATAACCAGATTTCCAACGGTTGTACAATTATCACTTGCAGTAACATCTCCTGTAAAGTCAGGGACCAACGCTTCACAACTGCCATCGGCATGTGCAGACTCAGCTGTTGCACATGAGGTGATTACCGGATCGGTGTTGTCAACTACTGTAAAGTTTACATCACAGCTGGTTTCGTTACCCGCCTGATCGGTTACCGTAATGGTTACTACATTTACTCCCGTAGTTACTGTAGTGCCTGCTGCTGGAGATTGGAGATTGCGTGATAACCAGATTTCCAACGGTTGTACAATTATCACTTGCAGTAACATCTCCTGTAAAGTCAGGGACCAACGCTTCACAACTGCCATCAGCATCTGCGGACTCAGCTGTTGCACATGAGGTGATTACCGGATCGGTGTTGTCAACTACTGTAAAGTTTACATCACAGCTGGTTTCGTTACCCGCCTGATCGGTTACCGTAATGGTTACTACATTTACTCCCGTAGTTACTGTAGTGCCTGCTGCTGGAGATTGCGTGATAACCAGATTTCCAACGGTTGTACAATTATCACTTGCAGTAACATCTCCTGTAAAGTCAGGGACCAACGCTTCACAACTGCCATCAGCATCTGCGGACTCAGCTGTTGCACATGAGGTGATTACCGGATCGGTGTTGTCAACTACTGTAAAGTTTACATCACAGCTGGTTTCGTTACCCGCCTGATCGGTTACCGTAATGGTTACTACATTTACTCCCGTAGTTACTGTAGTGCCTGCTGCTGGAGATTGCGTGATAACCAGATTTCCAACGGTTGTACAATTATCACTTGCAGTAACATCTCCTGTAAAGTCAGGGACCAACGCTTCACAACTGCCATCAGCATCTGCGGACTCAGCTGTTGCACATGAGGTGATTACCGGATCGGTGTTGTCAACTACTGTAAAGTTTACATCACAGCTGGTTTCGTTACCCGCCTGATCGGTTACCGTAATGGTTACTACATTTACTCCCGTAGTTACTGTAGTGCCTGCTGCTGGAGATTGCGTGATAACCAGATTTCCAACGGTTGTACAATTATCACTTGCAGTAACATCTCCTGTAAAGTCAGGGACCAACGCTTCACAACTGCCATCAGCATCTGCGGACTCAGCTGTTGCACATGAGGTGATTACCGGATCGGTGTTGTCTTCAACGGTTATAATTTGAATACACGAGTCAAGATTTCCACAAGCATCCGCTGCTTTCCATTTTCTATGTATTTCATATTCTTGTGAATTTCCCGCAGCAACGATTTCATCCGAATAAGTAATAACAGGATTGCTATCACAGTTATCTGTTGCTGTTGCTTTGCCGACATTGGTGGGATCAGAAGATTCATTACATTGGATGGTTATATCCGTTGGGCAAACGACTTGTGGATCGATATCGTCTGTTACTATAATCACCTGACTATCCGTTGTATCATTTGAACAAGCATCAGTCGCAGTCCAGGTTCTTGTTAATGTATAACTATTCGCGCACGCTCCATCTGTTCTAACTTCATTAAAAGTTATTGAAACATCATCGACACAATTATCGGTTGCAGTTACTGTAGCCACTGCCGGAATTTTATCACAAGATACCGTCACGTTTGCAGGAACTCCAAATAAATCAGGTTTCGTAAAATCCCCAACCGTTACTACTTGTTCCGCGGTAACTGTATTTCCGCTTGGATCAACCGCCGTCCAGGTACGGACCAATTGAAATTGGTCATCACAAACATTATTTATTTTTGTTTCAGATAAATCTAATTCCACACTGCAATTATCACTAGCAGTAGGTATAACTGTAGGATCTAATAGAGTAACCACACTCACATCATCAATTAGATTTCCTTCAGATACAGAACTTATGCTACCTTGAACTGCCCTAAAAATAAATCTAGTCATTGTTTGTCCTGCTGGAACAGGAAAATCGATTGTATGATAAGTCCATACTGAGTTTTGCGTTTGAGTGAAGGGCCCATAAGTTGTATATGTACTTTCGTCTTTCGACGGATCTCCCATTAACACTTCCATTATATCCGGGTTTGTATTACTCGGCTTACTTCTTTTTGCATGTGCAAATTTTATTTTAAGAAAGGTCGAAGGAATTGTACAAAAATCCTGATACAAATCTGAATTATAGTTTGCATTTAGTTCTGCATGTTGGTTTCCATCAGCCGAGACAACATTATCATAACCAGACGGATGTAGTTCGATAATACCATCAGAAGCTGTAGTTTGCCAACCTGGAACTCCTTCCTCATTCCAATAAATCCAAGTATTTGAGCCCCCCCCCCAACTCACAAAATAATCTTCATTGTTTGAATTTGCATTTTCGACAGGCTCTTCAAATCCTGAGTTTAAGAATGACTGAATACAAGACGAGCACTCAATCGATTCATCGTCGGGAATATTTGAGATTACCGGTTTGATATTATCAATAACAGTAACAATAGCGTTACAACTTTCAGGATTGCCGCTAAGATCTGTAACCGTTAGCATCACAATGTTGCTTCCTATATCATCACAATTAAAACTCGTTTTACTTAAACTTAAACTCTGGATCCCACAATTGTCAGTTGATCCATTATCTATTTGGGATGGGGTAACACCTGCACTTCCACTCCCATCGAGATAAATCGTAACATTCTGACAATTCGCCTGCGGCTTTTCAGTATCATTTACAGTAACCGTAAATGAACATGTTGCATCATGTGTTGGATCGCCATCGCTAGCAGTCCAGGTAACTGTCG
Organism: uncultured Sunxiuqinia sp.; assembly: GCF_963678245.1. Classification (NCBI taxonomy): domain Bacteria; kingdom Pseudomonadati; phylum Bacteroidota; class Bacteroidia; order Marinilabiliales; family Prolixibacteraceae; genus Sunxiuqinia; species uncultured Sunxiuqinia sp. Next base: position 8,998 of record NZ_OY782771.1, on the reverse strand, counting down.
TTATTCCCTTATTAAAAGAAACACCGTCGAGTGTTGATCCTGTCCCCGAAGTAACTCCTAAAAGTGAATAGCTGACAGTTGGATCACCACACGGATCGTCATCAGTTGCGGTTACGTCCCAGCTAGTGCCACTGTGCGTGTAAAAACAATCGCCCAAACTAGTGCTTACTTCGCCATTTACGGGACACCCAGATACAAAGTAAGGTGAGTTCTCATTCGCCACAACATCAACTAAGGTTGACTCAATAACATCTAAATCACAATCCCATGGATCAAGTACTCGTATAGCAAAATACCTAGACCCTACAGTTGGATAGGAAAATGAAAATTCTAAATTCCATGCCGTGTCATTCTCCTGAGAGTAGGTTAATGTGTATGCACTCGGATCGACCGCCTCAAAATTCAAATATCCACCACTATAACTCGTATCTACCTCAAAGGTGTATGAATCAAAATCTGTTTGACTTTTTATACTGTCAGCGTCAGATACCATTGTGCTAATCGTAAATATTTGGTCGGTACAGACATCTCCTGACGGATCCATTAGTCCTGTTGTTAAAGTTGGAGAATCGTTAATATGGAATGTACCGATATCAGTAGAAATGAACAACTCATCCTTTTTTGCGGAGGTTACACTTCCTCCAGCCAAACTATAAATTTTTGTCAACTGCAAATCCACGCCAGAGCACACGTCATAGTTAATACCTTCATATGGAATTGCAATTTCTATAAACCTGCCGAAATCACCGGCTGTACAATTTTCAAACCCACCCTTGGCATCAACGGCAACTGGCGTTGGCGTCGAATTCCAGTCTGCCCCTCCCCAAGAAAACAAATTTGCAGTAGTTATGACACCCGCTTTTAATTCAGAAATAAGCGCATAGTCTGAACCTAAAGAGTCTCCGGTTGAAAGAAGTCCATCCACATTAAATTGAATAAATATATATGAGTTTGAACTGGCAGACGCTTGCCTCAAAAAAGACATATAAAAATTTTCTGAACCATTTTCTCCACTCGTAAAATATACCTCAAGAATATCATTTTTATCAGGGGAAGTATCTTTCGGATCTATTACACTTGCTGAAGATGGATAATTGTCGTTAGAACACTTATTTCCATCGATAGTAGGCGTCCATGTATACTGTGCTCTTACCTCGGAAATAAAATTTGTAGCTAAGATTGCGGTTAGAGCTAAAAGGAGCTTTAAACTATACCCCTTCAATATATTCCATCCTTTCAAAAATATCTGATTTATCACTTCCGAAGTAGATCGTTTTTTCATAGTCACGCTTTTATTAGTCAATCCTAGTTTGATCAGTTGTCCTATCCAATAAACTGAATAAAGATTTAAGAACCTAAATAGCCCAAAAAGAACCATTCTATTTATATCTTGAATATGCAAGATACAGCGTTTATAGGATGAAGTCAATATGTTAAAAGGTATTCTGATTTAATCAATCAAACCTATATTTTAAGATATCTAAACACCTATTTCAGCTATTAAAACATCAAATATCTTAGTTATAATGGTTCTAAACAGCTTAAAACAGATATTGCTTATCAACATAAGGCTGTTAATATACATCAAAAAAACGCACCAAATAACAATAAAACTAAACCATGTTTGAATTTATTATAAATGAGGAGTCCATTAAGAATACGGCGATAACGAAAATGCTCTTCTTTGTTTCTACATAATAAAACGTTTTCAACTTATTATATAGAAACAAAAAGCCCGTTGCTCTGGAGAACAACGGGCTGGTAAAGAATGGCGACGACCTACTCTCCCACATTTCTGCAGTACCATCGGCGCTGGCGGGCTTAACTTCTCTGTTCGGAATGGGAAGAGGTGGAGCCCCACCGCAATAATCACCTAAAATCTTTGCTTTGCTTAGTTCCTGATTGATTCAGGAAGTACACAACACTTAAATATTTTTAACATACCGGGAAAAGAATCTAAATTGGCAAACAACCTTAAAATTTGCAAGGAAAATCTACGGGTAATTAGTACTGCTCGGCTACGCCCATCACTGAACTTCCACCTGCAGCCTATCAACGTGATAGTCTCTCACGACCCTTAAAGGAAATCTCATCTTGAGGCAGGCTTCGTGCTTAGATGCTTTCAGCACTTATCCCTTCCACACATAGCTACCCTGCAATGCAGCTGGCGCCACAACAGGTACACTAGAGGTATGTCCACCGCGGTCCTCTCGTACTAGCGGCAGGCCCTCTCAAATTTCCAACGCCCACAACAGATAGGGACCGAACTGTCTCACGACGTTCTGAACCCAGCTCGCGTGCCACTTTAATGGGCGAACAGCCCAACCCTTGGGACCTTCTCCAGCCCCAGGATGTGACGAGCCGACATCGAGGTGCCAAACCGCTCCGTCGATATGAGCTCTTGGGAGCGATCAGCCTGTTATCCCCGGAGTACCTTTTATCCTTTGAGCGATGGCCCTTCCATACGGAACCACCGGATCACTATGCTCTACTTTCGTACCTGGTCGACTTGTCAGTCTCACAGTCAAGCGCCCTTATACCATTATACTCTACTGGCGGTTACCAATCGCCATGAGGGCACCTTTAGAAGCCTCCGTTACTCTTTTGGAGGCGACCACCCCAGTCAAACTACCCACCACACACTGTCCCCCGCAAAGCGGGGTTAGGTTCCAAGTAAGCAAAGGGACGTATTTCAAGGATGACTCCACAAGTCCTGGCGAACCCGCTTCATAGTCTCCGTCCTATCCTACACATCACTTACCCAGAATCAATGTGAAGTTGCAGTAAAGGTTCACGGGGTCTTTCCGTCCCGTTGCGGGTACTCGGCATCTTCACCGAGACTACAATTTCACCGAGCTCATGGCCGAGACAGTGCGCACATCGTTACACCATTCGTGCAGGTCGGAACTTACCCGACAAGGAATTTCGCTACCTTAGGACCGTTATAGTTACGGCCGCCGTTTACCGGGGCTTCGATTCAATGCTTCTCCGAAGATAACATCCCCTCTTAACCTTCCGGCACCGGGCAGGTGTCAGGCCATATACATCATCTTTCAATTTAGCATAGCCATGTGTTTTTGATAAACAGTCGCATGCGCCTTTTCACTGCGGCTCTACCGGAGTAGAGCGCCCCTTCTCCCGAAGTTACGGGGCGATTTTGCCTAGTTCCTTAGCCATGAATCACTCGAGCGCCTCAGGATTCTCTCCTTGACTACCTGTGTCGGTTTGCGGTACGGGCTTTTGATACCTGAAGCTTAGAGGTTTTTCTTGGAAGCTCTTAGGATCACTATCCGTTTGCCCGAAGGCTCACGGTACTGTCAGATTTCAGCTCAAAGCACGGATTTGCCTATGCCTCTCATAACCTACATCCTTTAACGTACTATTCCGTCAGTACGCGGATCTTTCATTACTTCGTCACCCCATCGCAGTATCAAAAGGTATTGGAATATTAACCAATTGTCCATCGACTTCCCCCTTCGGGTACGCCTTAGGCCCCGACTAACCCTGATCCGATTAGCGTTGATCAGGAAACCTTAGTCTATCGGCGAGCAGGTTTCTCACCTGCTTTATCGTTACTTATGCCTACATTTGCTTTTCCAAACGCTCCAGCATACCTCACAGTACACCTTCAACGCAAGATTGGAATGCTCCCCTACCATAAATCCATAGCTTCGGTGGTATATTTAATGCCCGATTATTATCCACGCCCGATCGCTCGACTAGTGAGCTGTTACGCACTCTTTAAATGAATGGCTGCTTCCAAGCCAACATCCTAGCTGTCTATGCAATCAGACCTCGTTTGTTCAACTTAATATACACTTGGGGACCTTAGCTGATGGTCTGGGTTCTTTCCCTCTCGGACACGGACCTTAGCACCCATGCCCTCACTGCCGTGAAGCATCTTATAGCATTCGGAGTTTGTCTGGATTTGATAGGCGGTGAAGCCCTCGCATCCAATCAGTAGCTCTACCTCTATAAGACTCATACACGACGCTGCACCTAAATGCATTTCGGGGAGTACGAGCTATTTCCCAGTTTGATTGGCCTTTCACCCCTACCCACAGTTCATCCAAAAACTTTTCAACGTTTCCTGGTTCGGTCCTCCATCCCGTGTTTACCGGGACTTCAACCTGACCATGGGTAGATCACCAAGGTTTCGCGTCTAGCGCTACTGACTTAAGCGCCCTATTCAGACTCGCTTTCGCTTCGGCTCCAGGACTTAATCCTTTAACCTTGCCAGTAACGACTAACTCGTAGGCTCATTATGCAAAAGGCACGCAGTCACCCTGATAAATCAGGGCTCCTACAGCTTGTAAGCGCACGGTTTCAGGTACTTTTTCACTCCCTTGTTCAGGGTGCTTTTCACCTTTCCCTCACGGTACTTGTTCACTATCGGTCTCTCAGTAGTATTTAGCCTTACCGGATGGTCCCGGCAGATTCAGACAGGATTTCTCGTGTCCCGCCCTACTCAGGATACCACTATCTTTAATACAATGTACGTGTACAGGATTGTCACCTTCTTTGATTGAACTTTCCAGTTCATTCCACTTAATGTACTATCGAATATTGTGGTCCTACAACCCTGACAATGCCGAAACATTGTCAGTTTAGGCTGTTCCGCGTTCGCTCGCCACTACTTACGGAATCACTTTTGTTTTCTCTTCCTCCAGGTACTTAGATGTTTCAGTTCCCTGGGTTAGCTTCCGGCATAACCGGATGGTCCGAAGACCAGGTGTCCCATTCGGATATTTGCGGATCAATTCGTATTTGCCAATCCCCGCAACTTTTCGCAGCTTATCACGTCCTTCATCGCCTCTGAGAGCCTAGGCATCCCCCGTGCGCCCTTAATAATTTTCTCTTGATTCTTTTAAGGTTGAATGTAATTTACATTCTCTTATTTCCCAATATGTCAAGAACTTTAAAGTAGATCTGAAAAAATAAAGTACATAAGTACTTTGCTCTCTTAAAGACCTCTTAATGTAGATAATTCCGGAATCGAACCGAAAACTTTCTTTTGTGCCACCTTGCCTATCTTTTGTTCCAATATGTGTTGAACGTGTTTGTCTTACGACCTTTTTTGTTTTATCTCGCTTTGATACCTGATACTTACGTACCTTCAGTACTCAATCTTCTGGTGGAGAATAAGGGAGTCGAACCCTTGACCTCTAGAATGCAAATCTAGCGCTCTAGCCAACTGAGCTAATCCCCCAATTAATACAGTTTCAAGTTCCGGATTACTAGTTTCAAGTTAATTCAATTGAATCCTAAACTTTAAACTTCGAACTTTAAACTACTTGCGTAGTCCCGCCCAGACTTGAACTGGGGACCTCTACATTATCAGTGTAGCGCTCTAACCAGCTGAGCTACGGGACTGTCTTATCTTTTTAGCGTTTATAGCTTCTAGCTATAAGCCTTAAAGCTGACAGCTTTCCGCGTTTTGCTCTTATATTTTATAAAAAAGTAGTGATAAAGAAAAATGCTAGTCAAACAATTTATGTCTATCCCAAGCTCCAGAAAGGAGGTGTTCCAGCCACACCTTCCGGTACGGCTACCTTGTTACGACTTAACCCCAGTTACTAGTTTTACCCTAGGCCGCTCCTTGCGGTCACAGACTTCAGGTACCCCCAGCTTCCATGGTTTGACGGGCGGTGTGTACAAGGCCCGGAACGTATTCACCGCGCCATGGCTGATGCGCGATTACTAGCGAATCCAGCTTCACGAAGTCGGGTTGCAGACTTCGATCCGAACTGAGACCAGCTTTAGAGATTAGCATCCAGTCGCCTGGTAGCTGCCCTTTGTACTGGCCATTGTAACACGTGTGTAGCCCTGGACATAAGGGCCGTGCTGATTTGACGTCATCCCCACCTTCCTCACACCTTACGGTGGCAGTCCCGCTAGAGTCCCCAGCATGACCTGATGGTAACTAACGGTAGGGGTTGCGCTCGTTATGGGACTTAACCCGACACCTCACGGCACGAGCTGACGACAACCATGCAGCACCTTGCAAGCCGTCCGAAGAAAAGCATCTTTCAACGCCTGTCGTCCTGCATTTAAGCCCAGGTAAGGTTCCTCGCGTATCATCGAATTAAACCACATGTTCCTCCGCTTGTGCGGGCCCCCGTCAATTCCTTTGAGTTTCACTGTTGCCAACGTACTCCCCAGGTGGCTCACTTAATACTTTCGCTTGGCCGCATACTGTGTATCGCATACAGCGAGTGAGCATCGTTTACGGCGTGGACTACCAGGGTATCTAATCCTGTTCGCTCCCCACGCTTTCGTACCTCAGTGTCAGTTACAGTTTAGTAAGCTGCCTTCGCAATCGGGGTTCTGTGTAATATCTAAGCATTTCACCGCTACACTACACATTCCGCCTACCTCAACTGTACTCAAGCCCAGCAGTATCAATGGCAGTTCTACCGTTAAGCGGCAGGATTTCACCACTGACTTACTGGGCCACCTACGTACCCTTTAAACCCAATGAATCCGGATAACGCTTGCATCCTCCGTATTACCGCGGCTGCTGGCACGGAGTTAGCCGATGCTTATTCCTGCACTACCGTCAAAACACTACTCGTAATGTCCATTCTTGGTGCAGAAAAGAAGTTTACAACCCATAGGGCAGTCTTCCTTCACGCGGGATGGCTGGTTCAGGCTTGCGCCCATTGACCAATATTCCTCACTGCTGCCTCCCGTAGGAGTCTGGTCCGTGTCTCAGTACCAGTGTGGGGGATCATCCTCTCAGAACCCCTAGACATCGTAGTCTTTGTGAGCCGTTACCTCACCAACTAACTAATGTCACGCATGCCCATCTTTTACCGATAAATCTTTAATTAAAAAACCATGCGGTCTCTTAATACCATGGAGTATTAATCCGGATTTCTCCGGCTATTCTCCTGTAAAAGGCAGGTTGCATACGCGTTACTCACCCGTGCGCCGGTCGTCAGCGGAGCAAGCTCCCTGTTACCCCTCGACTTGCATGTGTTAGGCCTCCCGCTAGCGTTCATCCTGAGCCAGGATCAAACTCTTCGTTGTAAATAAAATTTATTAGAATCTTTTTACAGACTCAATCTTGTCTAGCTCGTGGAATAAACTCGTTTAATTCGCAATTCTTCCTTATCTTTCTACTTTTTCAATATTTTCAATGAACTATTTGTGGCAAAAAATAACCGCAACTCATCACCGCGGCTTCTCATACTTCTTGCTGATATGTCTATCTTGAACTCCCTCTCAACCTTCCCGGCGTAAACCGTTTCAATCGTTCGGGGCGGCAAAGTTAGAAAGCTTTTTTATTTCTGCAAAATATATAAGCACTTTTTCTATTCTTTTTTTGTCGCCAAAAACCAGCTTTTCTATTACGAAAACAAACCTAAAAAGGTTATAACTGATCCTCTCAAAATGTCGTTGAACGTTGCCCTAAAAGCGAGTGCAAAGTAAAGCCTTATTTTGAAACTTCCAAACGTTTTTCAAAAACTATTTTAAGAAAAAATCACTTTGTAGGCTTTATTAGAACGTGGCTTGTAAAAGCTCTCTCTTCCACGTAAAAAGCCCGTTGCTCTGGAGAACAACGGGCTGGTAAAGAATGGCGACGACCTACTCTCCCACATTTCTGCAGTACCATCGGCGCTGGCGGGCTTAACTTCTCTGTTCGGAATGGGAAGAGGTGGAGCCCCACCGCAATAATCACCTAAAATCTTTGCTTTGCTTAGTTCCTGATTGATTCAGGAAGTACACAACACTTAAATATTTTTAACATACCGGGAAAGAATCTAAATTGGCAAACAACCTTAAAATTTGCAAGGAAAATCTACGGGTAATTAGTACTGCTCGGCTACGCCCATCACTGAACTTCCACCTGCAGCCTATCAACGTGATAGTCTCTCACGACCCTTAAAGGAAATCTCATCTTGAGGCAGGCTTCGTGCTTAGATGCTTTCAGCACTTATCCCTTCCACACATAGCTACCCTGCAATGCAGCTGGCGCCACAACAGGTACACTAGAGGTATGTCCACCGCGGTCCTCTCGTACTAGCGGCAGGCCCTCTCAATTTCCAACGCCCACAACAGATAGGGACCGAACTGTCTCACGACGTTCCGAACCCAGCTCGCGTGCCACTTTAATGGGCGAACAGCCCAACCCTTGGGACCTTCTCCAGCCCCAGGATGTGACGAGCCGACATCGAGGTGCCAAACCGCTCCGTCGATATGAGCTCTTGGGAGCGATCAGCCTGTTATCCCCGGAGTACCTTTTATCCTTTGAGCGATGGCCCTTCCATACGGAACCACCGGATCACTATGCTCTACTTTCGTACCTGGTCGACTTGTCAGTCTCACAGTCAAGCGCCCTTATACCATTATACTCTACTGGCGGTTACCAATCGCCATGAGGGCACCTTTAGAAGCCTCCGTTACTCTTTTGGAGGCGACCACCCCAGTCAAACTACCCACCACACACTGTCCCCCGCAAAGCGGGGTTAGGTTCCAAGTAAGCAAAGGGACGTATTTCAAGGATGACTCCACAAGTCCTGGCGAACCCGCTTCATAGTCTCCGTCCTATCCTACACATCACTTACCCAGAATCAATGTGAAGTTGCAGTAAAGGTTCACGGGGTCTTTCCGTCCCGTTGCGGTACTCGGCATCTTCACCGAGACTACAATTTCACCGAGCTCATGGCCGAGACAGTGCGCACATCGTTACACCATTCGTGCAGGTCGGAACTTACCCGACAAGGAATTTCGCTACCTTAGGACCGTTATAGTTACGGCCGCCGTTTACCGGGGCTTCGATTCAATGCTTCTCCGAAGATAACATCCCCTCTTAACCTTCCGGCACCGGGCAGGTGTCAGGCCATATACATCATCTTTCAATTTAGCATAGCCATGTGTTTTTGATAAACAGTCGCATGCGCCTTTTCACTGCGGCTCTACCGGAGTAGAGCGCCCCTTCTCCCGAAGTTACGGGGCGATTTTGCCTAGTTCCTTAGCCATGAATCACTCGAGC